>JAOTSD010000018.1 GCA_030247555.1 Siculibacillus sp.
GGCATGGACTTCTGATCGCAGATCGGAAGGCCATGAGGCCGCCCGCCGCCGAATGGCGCCGTCGGGCGGAATGCCGAGAACACGAAAGGCGGCCTTCGGGCCGCCTTTCGTGTTCTCGGGACTTCACGCACCGGCTCCGCCCGAGGCCCTCGTCGGGGGAGTTGCGATCGGGAAATGTCGCATTCGTCGGATCCCGTAAGGAATATCGAAACGACGGTGCACTAAGATTTCTGCAAATCGTTCGAACCTCCGACACCTCCGCAGTCTCTCCGAGTTGCAGGAAATGGGGGGTCTGATGCAGTTTTTCTACTGGAACCCCAGCTTCGAGATCGGCATACCGTCGATCGACGTCCAGCATCGCCGTTTGGTCGATCTCATCAACGACCTCGCAACGGCGATCACCGACGGCGGCGAATTGCCGCAGGTCGAGACGTTGATCAACGAACTCAGCGATTATGCGGTTCGACACTTCGCCGACGAGGAACTCATCCTCGAACGCACCACCCTCTCCGAGGCCGAGAAGACGCGTCATCGTGAGAGCCATCGCGGCTTCGTCGAGAAGGTGCGCGAGATCGCCGCGCGCGACGACCTGATGAGCGCCGACGTCTCCGAACGGGTACTCGAGTTCCTCATCACCTGGCTGGTGTCGCACATCCTCGGCTCCGACCGGAAGATCGCCAACGCCCTCGAGAGCCGATCCGGTGACTGCGCCCGCCCGGCCGGCGACCTGTGCGAACAGAGCGTCGCGCAGGTGTTGATCAACGCCCTGAGCGAGACCGAACGCCGTTTCCGTCTGATCTCCGATTATGCACCGGCGATCATCTGGGTCTGTGACCCGTCCGGCCGGCGCACCTACGTCAATCGCGCGTGGTGCGACTTCGTCGGGGTCGAGGAGGGCGGCGACTGGACTGTCTCGGACACCGACCACGTCCATCCCGACGATCGGCTGGCCTACGCCCGGCGCATCGCCGAGGTGCTCGCCGAACCGAACCCCACCGAGATCGAATATCGATTGCGCCGCGCCGGCGGCGGCTGGGGATGGCTGCTCGAGCGCATCCTGCCGCGCATCGACACCAACGGTGCCTTCATGGGTCTCGTGGCCTCGGCCGTCGACATCACCGCGATCAAGCAATCGGAGGAGGTGCTCGCCCGCGCCAATCACGACCTCGAGCAGGAAGTGGCGCTGCGCACAGCCGAACTCGAACGCCTGATGCGGATCGATCCGTTGACCGGGATCGGCAACCGTCGCGTCCTGATCGAGAAGCTCTCCGTCGCGATCGACGACGCCGAGCGCTCGGATCTGCCGCTCACCGCCATCTTCGTCGACCTCGACCACTTCAAGCGGATCAACGACGCCTTCGGCCACCCGATCGGCGATCGGGTTCTCGTCCGCGTCGCCGCGAGCCTGCGCGCCAACCTGCGCGACGACGACCTCCTGTGCCGTTACGGCGGCGAAGAGTTCGTCATCGTTCTCGACCGGGTGACGGGCGAGGACGCTTGGCGCATCGCCGAGCGTCTGCGCGCCGCCATCGGCCGCATCCGCCTGCGCGACATCGACGCCGTCGTCTCGGCGAGCGCCGGCATCGCGGTCTGGCGGCCCGGCGAGGGCGCCGACGAATTTCTGGCGCGAGCCGACAAGGCTCTCTACCGAGCCAAGGAAGCCGGCCGCAACCGCTGCATCATGGACATGGCCGCCTGAGCGGCCTCGTCCGCGGATGCCCCATCACCGCCGGCGAACGTCGATGCCGGCCACGCTCCGCGGCAACCGCGATCACCACTCTCGGATGAAGAATGACGCCGTCGATGACGGCCGCACTCACCCCAGCGCCGCGTCGAGCGCGTCGGCCATCTCGTTGGCGGCCGCGAAGACCCAATCGAGCTTCGACACCGTCACCATGTCGGCCCCGCGGGCTCTGAGCAGGTCGGCGACCCCCGCCACCTTGGCGGAGGGCACGTGCAGCGTCAGCGGTTGGCCGGCGACCGGCACGCCGAAGGGCGCCACCGCGCCGAGAGCCGCCGCCGCCGCGATCGCCCCGGCGGCGTCGTCGAGCCTCGTGCGCACCTCGCGCGACCTCCGGGCGCGAGCCTCCGACGAGACGCGATCGAGGATGGCGCGCGCCCGGGCGCGGGCGAGACCCGACCACGCCGCCGTCTTCGAGGCGACGAGATGGGCCTGGCTCTTCAGGATGACGCCGTCGGCGAGGATCTTGAGATTGTTCGCCGCCAGCGTCGAGCCGGTGGTGGTGATGTCGACGATCGCCTCCGCCGCGCCCGCCGCCGGGGCGCCTTCGGTGGCGCCGAGGCTCTCGACGTTGCGATAGTCGGCGATGCCGTGCTCGGCGAAGAAGCGACGGGTGGTGTTGAGATACTTCGTCGCGATGCGGAGCTGATGGCCGTGGCGGGCGCGGAACTCCGCCGCCACGTCGCCGAGATCGGCCATGGTGACGACGTCGATCCACGCCTGCGGCACCGCCACGACCACGTCGGCGTATCCGAAGCCGAGTTCGGTGACGAGATGCACCTTCGACCCCCAGTCGGGGATGTTCTCTTGGACGAGATCGAGGCCGGTGACGCCGAAGTGGACATTGCCCGCCGCGATCTCCTTCGTGATCTCGGAGGCCGAGAGGAAAGCGATCTCGACGCCGTCGATGCCGCCGAGCCGGCCGCGGTAGTTGCGCGCCCCGCCCGGTTGCAGCACCGGCAACCCGGCGCGCTCGAAGAAGGCGTTGGTGTTCTCCTGCAGGCGGCCCTTCGACGGCACGCCGATGATGAGCCCGTCCGTCATGCCCGCTCTCCCAGTTCCTGTCCGTAGCCGGTCAGCCCCAAGCGATCGAGCCACATCGAGAAGCCGCAGGCGGCGACCGGCTTCGGGCTGCCGAGCCGTTCGAGGAGACCGTCGTAGCGACCGCCACCGATCACCGGCCGGTCGTCGCCACGATCCGGGTCGCGCATCTCGAAGACGAAGCCGGTGTAGTAGTCGAGGTTGCGGCCGAAATCGGCGCGGAAGACCGGCCGATCGAGCTCGATGCCGCAATCGCGGAAGGCGTCGTTGCGGCGCGCGAAGAGGTCGATCGCCGCGTCCATGTCGATCCCGGTCTCCGCCCGGAAGGCGTCGAGCGCATCGACCGCACGCTCCGGCGAGGCGGTGATGGCGAGGAAGCGGCCGAGAACGTCGCCCGCCTCGCGCGTCAACCCGCCGGTCGAGGCGAGCGCGGCGCGTTCGAGGAAGCGTTCGGCGATCTCGTGGGCCGAGCGTCCGCCGACGGTGGCGATGCCGGCGAGCCCGAGCAGGTCCTCGACGAGATTGCGCGCCTCTTCCGGCTTCGATCCGGCGAGCGCCCCGAGGATGCCGGCGTGGCGCAACGCCTCCGCGTCGCCCTCGCCGGCGGCGAGGCGGCGGATGGTGGCGATCAGCCGCTCGGGCGTGCCGAACAGGCCGCGCAGCCGGCGGCGCAGCGGCGCGGCGAGCCCGAGGCCCTCGAGCAACGCCAAGAACAGGCCCTCGTCGCCGATCTTCACCTGCGGCGCATCGACGGCGAAGAGGCTGCCGGCCTCGTGGGCGAGCGCCAACACGTCGGCGTCGGCCGCCGCCCGGTCCTCGTTGCCGAAGAGCTCGATGCCGGCCTGGAGGAATTCCGCGCTCTCCGCCGTCCGCTGGCGGAACACCGGCCCGAAATAGCCGAGCGCCGCCTCGCGCCCCGGCTCGCCGTGCTCGAGATAGTGCCGGCAGATCGGAATGGTGAAGTCGGGGCGCAGGCACAGTTCCCGGCCGTCGGCGTCCGAGGTCAGGAACAGCCGGCGGCGGATGTCCTCGCCGGCGGTGTCGAGAAAGAGATCGGCCGGCAGCAGGATCGCCGGCTCGACCATCTCGGCCTCGACTTCGCGCTGGAACAGCGCCACCAGTTCGGCGGTCGGATCGAAGGCGGAGAGCGCGTCGCCCTCGGCGCCGCCGTCGAGCACCTCGGCCAGCGCCTCCGGGGTCTCGATCCCGGCCTGCGCCAGCATCGCCAGCATTTCGGCCTCGAGGGCCTTCGGGGTGTTCGGCGCCATGGGGTCACTCCCGGAAGAGGCGTCGTGGAGGGGAGTTCGCGGTTCGCGCCGGCGGCGCGGCCTGCGGGATCACGAATGTCGGGCGAGGATGTCGCGGACGGCGTCGACCATCTCGGCGACCGGCACCTCGACCTGGGCCGGACGGGCCGCCTTGTAGTCGGCGTTCGACTTGAAGGCTTCCGCGGCCTTGGCGCCCTCGATCAGATCCTTGATCTGGACGACCCCGGCCTCGCGCTCGTTCGAGCCCTGTATGATGACGCAAGGCGCCTTGCGGCGGTCGGCGTATTTCATCTGCGCCTTCATGCCCGACGAGCCGAGATACATCTCCGAGCGGATGCCGGCGTCGCGCAAGGCCTTGGTCAGCGCGAGGTAGGCGCCGGTCTCGGCCTTGTCCATGACCAGCACGACCACCGGCCCGAGGTCCTCGGACGCCGCCAGCACCGGGCTCTTGACCGCCTTCAGCGCCGACATCAGCCGCGACACGCCGATCGAGAAACCGGTCGCCGGAGCGGGTTCGGAGAGGAAGCGCGACACCAGCCCGTCGTAGCGCCCGCCACCGCCGACCGAACCGAAGCGGACGATCTGGCCTCTTTCGTTCGGAATTTCAAACGTGAGTTCAGTTTCGTACACAAGACCAGTATAGTACTCTAGCCCACGGACAACCGCGAAACTTGTCTGAATTCGATCTTCCCCGTAGCCCGACGCTTCAACGATCAATCGAACTTCATTCAGTTCGGTAATGCCATCCCGAATCAACTGATTGCTCATGATCGATTCGGCGAAGCGCTCACTTCGCTCGATCGTCGCCGGAATTCTGAACAGGATTCCGCCTTTCATATTGGCGAGAGCGGGGTTGTCGCGAGGCACGAGCTTGGCACTCGGGTTATGAGAGACGTCTATCTCCAAGAACCCGAGAACCACGTCAATCTGCTCTGGATCGAGACCGGCCCCCTTGGTGAAGTCGCCCGACTTGTCCTTCGGGTTCTCCCAACGTCCGACACCAAGAAGATCACGAACGCCGCTGCTACCAACCTTGTCGAGCTTGTCGATGGCGCGCAGCACCGTCAGGCGCTTGCCGGCGTGCTCGTCACCGGAAAGGCCGATCGCCTCCATCACCCCGTCGAGGACCTTGCGGTTGTTGACCTTGACCACGTACTGGCCGCGCTTCAGACCCACCGCCTCCATCGCGTCGGCCATCATCATGCAGATCTCGGCATCCGCCGCGACGCTGCCCGCGCCCACCGTGTCGGCGTCGAACTGCATGAACTGGCGGAAGCGGCCGGGACCGGGCTTCTCGTTGCGGAACACCCAGCCGCAGCGATAGCTGCGATAGGGCTTGGGGATCTGCGTCCAGTTCTCGGCGGCGAAGCGGGCGAGGGGAGCCGTCAGATCGTAGCGGAGCGAAAGCCACTGCTCGTCGTCGTCCTGGACCGAGAAGACGCCCTCGTTGGGCCGGTCCTGATCGGGCAGGAACTTGCCGAGCGCGTCGGTGTATTCGATGAGCGGCGTCTCCACCGCCTCGAAACCGTAGAGCTCGTAGATCTCGCGGATCTTGGCGAGCATCGCCTCGGTCGCCTTGACGTCGGCCGGTCCGCGATCGACGAAGCCACGCGGCACGCGCGCCTTCGGTTTCGTCTCGTTCGCCATCGATCCACCCGTCCTTCGTCGATCCAACACGAAAACCCGCGCATCCGCGCGGGGTCGCGAGGTTCCTAGACCGGATCGCCGCGCCGGACAAGCACCGCCCCCCCGCCGGTCGGGCGGCGCCCCGCGACGACACGGCGGTGGTGGCGCGGCGGAGTGTCACGATGGCGCGAGCGGCCGGCCGCCATTCCGTCGGGGCGATTGAAATTCCCCCACACTTCCGCCACGGTTCGCCCTCATTCCGCAGTGCGACACGGCCGCCGCCGCAACCGCCGTCGTCGCACCGCCGAAACCTTTCGAAAGATCCGCCTCCGATGGAAGCCGCCGTGCACTTCGCCGCCGCCTCGAACGTCGCGCCCGAACTGTCGGTCGTCGTCCCGACCTACAAGGAGCGCGCCAACGTGCCCGAGTTGGTGCGTCTGCTCGACGCGACGCTCGGCGGAATCGACTGGGAGGTGATCTTCGTCGACGACGACAGTCCGGACGGCACCTGGGAAGTGGCCAAGCAGATCTCTCGGCGCGACCCACGGGTGCGCTGCCTGCGCCGCGTCGGTCGTCGCGGCCTCGCCGGCGCCTGCATCGAGGGCATCCTGTCGTCGTCGGCGCCGACCGTGGCGGTGATGGACGCCGACCTCCAGCACGACGAGACGCTGCTGCCGAAGATGCTCGACGCGATCCGCGGTGGCGCCGAACTGGTGGTCGGCAGCCGCTACGTCGAGGGTGGCTCGCAGGGCGACGGCTTCTCGCGCATCCGCGCCTGGGGCAGCGAGACGGCGACCGGCCTCGCCCGGCGCTTCCTCGACATCGACCTCACCGACCCGATGAGCGGCTTCTTCATGATCCGCCGCGAGAAGGTCGAGGCGGTGGCCGACCAGCTGTCGCGCGAGGGCTTCAAGATCCTGCTCGACATCGTCGCCTCCTCGCCGGAGCCGTTGAAGACGGTCGAGTTGCCCTTCACCTTCCGCGAACGAGTCGCCGGCGAATCGAAGCTCGACAGCCTGGTGACCGCCGAATACCTCGGCCTGCTCGTCTCCAAGCTCTCCGGCGGCACGGTGCCGGTGCGCTTCCTGATGTTCCTCGCGGTCGGCGCCTCCGGCATCGTCGTCCATCTCGCCGCGCTCAAGGTGGCGTTGCACGTCTTCACCACCAGCTTCGCCTGGGGCGAGTTCGTCGCCACCGTGGTGGCGATGACCTGGAACTTCCTGCTCAACAACCACCTGACCTACCGCGACCGCCGCCTCACCGGCTTCGCCTTCGTCTGGGGCCTCCTGACCTTCTACGTCGTCTGTTCCTTCGGCACGATCGCCAACATCGGCGTCGCCAACAGCCTCTTCGAAATGGCCGGCACAGGCCCGTGGGTCGCCGGTTTCGCCGGCGCGGTGATGAGCGCGGTGTTCAACTACGTCGTCTCCGCCACTCTCACCTGGCGCAAGTGAGGATGCCGGTGGCGGCGACGGATCCCACGACGCGCCCGCCGGTCGGCCGGCCGCCGCTCCCGCTCCTCGGCGCGCTGGTCGGCCTCCTCGCCGTCCGTCTCCTCGTCGCCGCCTTCGCCGGCGTCACCGACGACGAGGCCTATTACCGCCTGTGGTCGCTGGGTTTGCGGGCCGGCTACTACGACCACGCGCCCGCGGTCGCCTTCTTCATTCGAGCGGGGCGCGAACTCCTCGGCGACACCGCCCTCGGCTTGCGGCTGTTCTCGCCCGTCGCCACCTTCGTCGGCTCGCTCCTGCTGTGGCGGACGGTGGCGCTCGTCGACGGGCGCGCCGTTGCCCTGCGCGCCGTCGTCTTCTTCAACGCCATGATCCTGATCGGCGCCGGCTCGGTGTTGATGACCCCCGACACGCCTTCGGTGTTCTTCTGGGGCGCGACCGTGTGGGCGCTGGCCGAGCTCACCGCCTCGCGCGATCCGCGGTGGTGGCTCGTCGTCGGGCTCGCCGCCGGCCTCGGGCTCTGCTCGAAATATTCGGTGCTCTTCCTCGGCCTCGGCATCGTGGTGTGGCTCGTCGGCACGCGTGAGAGCCGGCGTTGGTTCGCCTCCTGGCAACTGTGGGCCGGTGGTGCCCTCGCCCTGGCGGTCTTCGCGCCGGTGGTGGCGTGGAACGCCGATCACGACTGGATCTCCTTCGCCAAACAGTTCGGCCGCACCGTGCCGCGCGGCCTGCGGCCGGAGAAGGCGGCCGAGTTCCTCGGGGTGCAATGGCTGCTGATCGGCCTACCGCTGGCGCCCTTGGCGATATGGGGCGCGGTGCGGACGGCACGCGCGTGGATCGGCGGGGAGGGGGCCGGGGTCGCCCTGCCGCTCGCCACGTCGTCGCCCTTCCTCGCCTACCTGCTCTTCCACTCGGTCCACGGGGGCGTCGAGGGCAACTGGCCGGCGCCGCTCTACGCCGGCCTCGCGTGGATGACGGCTCGCGCCGTCGCCGCGTCGCCCGCGCTCGCCGGCCGGCCGGCGCGCGTCGCCGGAGCCGCCGCCCGCCTCGCCGCGCCGCTCGGCTTCGGCCTGACGTTCCTGCTCTATCTCCATGCGACCGTGGCGCTGGTGGTGTCGCCGCCCGAGCGCGACCCGACGGCGCAGATGCGCGGCTGGGAGGGTTTCTCCGCCGAGATCGAGGCGCTGCGGCTCGAGACCGGCGCCGCCTGGATCGCGGTGCCGAGCTACACCCTCGCCGCGCAATTCGCCCGCCACCTCGGCACCGAGCGCGTCGTGCAACTCGGCGAACCGGCGCGCTGGGCCCATCTGCCGGTGCCGCCGCCCGATCCGGCGATGCTGGCCGAGCCGGCGCTCTTCGTCGCCCGCCTCGCCAAGAACCCGCGATCCGACTTCGCCGAGCGCTTCGAGCGGGTCGAGAGCCTCGGCACCCGCACCCGCACCCTGCGCGGGCGGGTGGTCGACACCTACACCGTCCATCTCCTGTCGCGGCCGAAGGGCGATCCGCGTCGCTGACGCTCGGGTGGCCGGCCTCAGCCGCCGGCCCCGAGGTGTCGCCGCAGGAAGAAGACCGTGCGCTCCAAGGCGCGGTCGAGAGACGGGCGGTCGAAGCCGCGCGCGGTGGGATCGGAGGCGAAGGGACCGGCGAGCCCGGGATAGACCCAGGCCTCGAACACCCGGCCGGCGCCGATCATCCGCCGCTCCAACGGCTCCATCAGCGGGGCGGTGCGCGGATCGTTCTCGGCCCAATGGAACAGCACCGGCACCTTGACGGTGGCCACCTTCTCCGGCGCCGGCACCATGGCGTGGAAGACCACCGCGGCCTTCACCCGCGCTCCGGAGATGGCGAACTGGATGGCGTAGGGCCCGCCCCAGACGAAGCCGACGACCGCGATCGAGCCGTTGCACTCCGGATGCTTGGCGAGAAGATCGGCGGCGGCGTCGAGGGAGAGATGATGCTCCGCCGGGATGATGCGTGCCATCAGGTTCGAGCCCTCGTCGGACCCTTCCGGGAGGTTGAACGGGGCGAGCAGGTCGGGGAGCAGCACGACGAAGCCGTCCATGGCGAATCGCCGCGCGAGGGCACGCCAATGCGGATTTGGGCCACGTTGATCGGGGATGAGCAGGATCCCCGGCCGCTTCGGCCCGACGCGCGGGCGCACCAGCAGTCCCTTGAAGACGTGCTTGCGTACCTGGAAGGTGACGGTGTCGGCGGCGAGCCGCGGATCGAGCGGCGGTTCGATCTCTTGGGCGAGGGCCGCGGGCGCGAGGCCGACGAGAGCCGCCACCCCGGCGAGGAAGGTCGTCACCTCGCGCCGCGTCCGGGCGCCCGGCCGGGGTGCGGCGGCGTCGTGCGGCGTCTCGGGGTGGGACGAACGGGGCATCGAGGGCGAACTCGCGTGACGATGGATCGGCGGCGGGACGATTCGTCCGTTCGCCGTTGATGCCCCGGCACTATGGAGAAGACGAGGCGGAAGTTCAAAGCCGCCGGATCGTCCTCACGGCCGTACGAAGGCGGCGCGCTCCCGTTCCACCGCCTCGCGCACGAAGCAGCCTTCCATGTGGTCGTTGACCAGCCCCATCGATTGCATGAAGGCGTAGGCCGTGGTCGGCCCGACGAAGGCCCAGCCGCGCCTGCGCAGTTCCTTCGACAACGCCGTCGATTCGCGCGTCGTCGACATGGCGCAGACCGCCGCCTTGGTGATCCGCGGTGGCCGGCTCGCCGCCTCCGGCTCGAAGCGCCAGACGAAGCGGGCGAAGGATCCTTCCCGGTCGACGAGGTCGAGGAAGCCGCGGGCGTTGGTCAGCACCGCCTCGATCTTGCCGCGGTGGCGCACGATGCCGGGATCGGTGAGCAGCCGGTCCATGTCCTGTTCGTCGAAGCGGGCGATCCTCTCCGGATCGAAGCCGGCGAAGGCGCGGCGGAAGTTCTCCCGCTTCCGCAGGATCGTCAGCCAGGACAGGCCCGACTGGAAGCCCTCGAGGCAGAGCTTCTCGAAGAGACGGCGATCGTCGCCGACCGGTCGGCCCCATTCCTCGTCGTGATAGCGGCGATAGAGCTCGTCGTCGCCCGGCCACCAGCAGCGCGGCCGCCCGTCGCCGCCGACCGCCACACCGTCCTCGTTCGCATCCGCCATCACGCCCTCTCCGCGCCGAACGGCCGTCGTCGATTCACCGACGGGGAGATTAGACTGAGCGGAACAAAATGAAAACGGGCGCGGTGGCGCCCGTGTTCTGGTCCGCGGGGAGCGGTGGGGGTGGCACGGCTCAGGCGAAGAGCGCGTCGATGTCGTCCTGGCTGGCGATGCCCTGGTCGGTGCCGAGAGCCGGGCCGTTGAGCAGCGACTGGTCGCCCATGCGGTGCTCGAGCTCGACCTCGATCTCCTTGAAGCTCTCCACGCCGCCCCAGATCTCCATCATCTTGATGATGCGCTCCTCGACGAAGCGCAGCGTACCGACCACCTTGGTGATGCGCTGGCCGGTGAGGTCCTGGAAGTTGCAGGCTTCGAAGATCTGGACGATCTGGTCCTGGATGTCGTTGGCCAGACCCTGGTCGTCGCCCTTGAGCTTGGCGGCGAGGTTGCCGGCGCGTTCGTCGATGACCTCCGCCGCCGCGAGGATGGTCTCCGTCGCCTGTTCGGTGCCGCCGACGACGGCGTCGAGTTCGTTGGTGACGCGCGACAGTTCCTGTCCGTTGCAGCCCGAGACGTGCAGCGTCGCGATCTCGCGTTTGGTGCGATTGATCGCTTCGTAGATGAGGTCCATCTCGGCCTTGATCTTCAACGCCTCGTGCTGGTCGCGACGCAATTGCTCGAGCGCCTTCTCGCTCAGTTCCTGCGTCGGCTGGACCAGCGCGCGCAGCGAGCGCACCTCGGCGAGGAGTTCGCGATGGCGGTCCTCGGCGCGATCACCCGGTCCGTTCACGCCTCCGGCGAGCGCCTCGATACGGAACATCTTTCTCGCGGCCATGAGTGCCCCTGCGCCTCTCGGCTTCCTTCGTCACTTGCCGAAAATGGTTAGCCGCTCGACCTTAAAGAATCGTTCTTGGTGATCCGCCGAGGCGTCGGAAACACGAGCGGTCGGTCGGAGATCTCCGGAATGTGGGCGTAACTCTCCGGTAACCATGACGAAACCTTTCCACGATCGATCGAGTCGCGGTGGAATTCGTTCACCATTCCGTGGCGAGCGACACCGCATGCTCGAAACGGATGCCGCCTCCGCCTCCGCCCGATCGCCGGGCGCCTCGCGGGCGGTGCCGTGGTTTCGTTCCTGTTCCGAGTACGACGATGACCCGTTCGAGCCTTCTCCTCGCGAGCACCGGCGCCGTGCTCGCCGTCATCGCGCCGCCTGCGCATGCCGAGAGCCGTTATGCCGCTCGCCCGCCGGTGGTTCTCTCCCCGGACCTCGCCGGCCCGTGGATCATGCAACTGCGGCCGAGCTACCGGGACGTCACCGGTCCGGTCGTCTACGCTCCGCCGACGCCGCGGGAAGCGGTGGCGAGCCGTTACGCCGCGCCGGTGCGACAGGCCGCGGTCGAACCGCAGGACGGTCGCCGCACCGCCGACGCCATCGATCCGAAATTCCTGCCGACCGAGGTCGATTGGGACGGCAAGCAGGCCCCCGGCACCATCGTCGTCGACACGGGATCGCGGCACCTCTACCTGGTGCAGGCCGGCGGCAAGGCGCGCCGTTACGGCGTCGGCGTCGGCCGCCCTGGCTTCCAGTGGGCGGGCAGCCACACCATCACCCGCAAGGCGGAATGGCCCGATTGGCGCCCGCCGGCGGCGATGCTGAAACGCAAGCCTGAACTGCCGCACTACATGGCTGGCGGCCCGGACAACCCGCTCGGCGCGCGTGCCCTCTATCTCGGCTCGACCGAATACCGGATCCACGGCTCGAACGAGCCCTGGACCATCGGCAAGGCCGTCTCCTCGGGTTGCATCCGCATGCGCAACGAGGACGTCACCGACCTCTACGGCCGCGTCGGCGTCGGCACCCGAGTGATGGTGCTCTGACCCGATCGATCGTCCGCGTCGTCGACCGCGCATGAAGAAGCCCCGGGGAGCGAGACCGCCTCCCGGGGCTCTTCATTCGGTCGGGTGCCGGTTCAGCCGACGACGGCGCGGCGATAGAGATGCCAGGTGGCGTGGCCGAGCACCGGCAGGACGATGATCAGGCCGAGGAACATCGGCAGGATGGCGACGCCGAGCAAGGTGGCGACGAAGATGCCCCAGCCGAGCATCACCAGCGGCGCGGCGAACACCGCCCGGATCGAGGTGATCATCGCCGTGACGAAGTCGACGTCGCGATCGAGCAGCATCGGATAGGCGATGACGCTGACCGAGAAGATGACGGTGGCCATGACGGCGCCGATCACGTTGCCGGTGACGAGGAAGGCGATGCCGCGCGGGGTCGAGACGATCGCCGTGATGATGTCGGTCTCGCCGAGCGACGAGATGCCGAAGAACAACGCGTAGACGAAGCCCGCGGCGTATACCCAAGCGATCATGCCGAAGGCGCTGACCAGGGCCATGTAGCCGAGTTCGCGCCGTGCGTGCGCCGGCACCCGCCCGAGAAGCGCACCCACCGACGTGTCCTCGCCCGTGGCGAGTCGGCGGCTGGTCTCGTAGACGCCGACTGCGGCGAAGGGCGCCACCAGCGCGAAGCCGGCGGCGAACGGATAGGCCAGGAACATGAAGTCGAAGGAGGTCGCCGCCCAGAACAGGATGTTGCCGGCGAGAGCGTAGATCACCCCGATCATCAGCCCCATCGCCGGGGCGGCGCGTAGGTCGCGCAATCCGTCGGACAGGGCCGCGGAGATGTCGTCGACGGTGATAGCGCGAACCTCGGGTTCGGCGACGGCGATTCCCGGTGGCGTATTCCCGATCACGAGTTCGCTCATTTCTCTACCTCGCCCTGATGGCCTCGCCTTGTGGACGACGAGTGCCTCGTGCGACAGAGTGCCACAGATCGTACGTATTTCAACCGATTCACTCCGCCGAAAGCCTCCAGAGAGGTCACGTCATCGAGAAAATTAGACGTCCAGAATATGTTGGGCCGGAACAATATTCTCACGCCATCCCCCGCCGATGCCCCCGATCGAGAATCGGGCGGCGGAATCCAACAGGATCTCCTGTCCAAAAGGCAGAATCCGGGGTCTCGAATTGGTCCAATTTCCTGATATGAAGTCACCCCGACGTCGCATAGACGTGCCGACCGGAATTAGATCCCGATCATCACGCCTCGGAGTGAAGAGATGAAGAAGGTTGTCCTGTTCGCCGCCCTCGGCCTCGTCGCCGCCACCGGCACCGCTTTCGCCGCCGACGTCGCCGCCGGCGAGAAGGCGTTCGCCAAGTGCAAGATCTGCCACGCCATCGGCGAAGGTGCCACCAACAAGGTCGGCCCGCAGCTGAACGGCGTCGACGGCCGCAAGATGGCCTCGGTCGAGGGCTTCAAGGGCTACGGCTCCGACCTCAAGGGCATGGGCGACGCCGGCAAGGTGTGGAACGCCGCCGAACTGGCCAAGTACGTGACCGACCCCAAGGCCTTCAACCCGGGCACCAAGATGGCCTTCGCCGGCATCAAGGACGCCACCGAGCTCGAGAACGTCGTCGCCTACGTCCTGCAGTTCGGCGCCGACGGCAAGAAGAAGTGATCGATCGGGTCTCGATCGGCGCCTCGCGGCGACGATGAAATCGCGATCGCGGTCTTTCGGCCGCGATCGAACCGAATGGAACGTGAGGCCCCGGGAGCGATCTCGGGGCCTTCGTCATTCCGGGCGGCGCTCAATGCTCGCCGTCCGGCGCGTGCGCCCTGCGGATCGAGCGCACCACCCAGAAGACCCCGGCGAGCACCAGCGGCACGGCGATGCCGGTCGCCACGTTCGGGTCGACCGGCAGGAGATGGGCCTCCTTCGCCGCCTTGAAGACGTAGCCGAGGAGGCCGACGACGTAGTAGCTCACCGCCGCCACCGACAGGCCTTCGACCGTCTGCTGGAGGAGGAGCTGCTGGCGCGCCCGCTTGTTCATCGATTCGAGCAGGTCGCGGTTCTGCTGTTCGAGATCGACGTCGACCCGGGTCCGCAGCAGTTGCGCCGTCCGCGACGCCCGCCGCGACAGGTCGGCCATCCGCTCGGCGATGCCGTTGACGGTGCGCATCGCCGGCTTCGACCGGCGGGCGAGGAAACTCGCCCAGGTCGAGTGTCCGGGAACGCCGCGCTCGTCGAGCACCGCCAGCCGGTCGGTGACGATCTGGTCGTAGGCGCGCGTCGCCCCGATTCGGTAGGAGGCCTCGGCGGCGAGGTTCTCCACCTCGGCGCTCAGCGACGAGAGCCGCTCGAGCAGGCCGCGATTGGCGACGAGCCCTTCCGAGGCGCGCAGCTCGGAGGTGACGGCGGAGAGTTCGCGCTCCAGCCGGTACACCTCGGGCCCGAGTGACTGCGCCAGCGGCAGGCCGAGCATCGCCAGCGTCCGATAGGTCTCGATCTCCATCAGCCGCTGCGCCAGCGCGCCGGCCTGCTGCGCCGTCAGACCGCGATCGAGCAGCAGGATGCGGGTACGCCCGTCGCCGTCCTGGCGGAAGTCGGTGAGCGCCACGACCGCGCCGGCGTAGGCTTCGGAGATGCACAGGCTCGCCGGATCGAAGGCCGCCGCCGCCGTGGCGAGGTCGTCCGCTGCGGCGAGGAGGTCGACGCGCGCGGCGACGAGCAACGGCCCGGGCTGCTCGAAGTCGACGCCGAACGGGTGATTCGACGGCAACGGTCCGAAAGGCGGTGCGCCCACGGCGAGCGGTCCGTCCCAGGTGTAGGTGATGAATTCGGCGTGGCGCTCCCATGCGAGCGTGCCGCCGGCGAAGGCCACCACGTGGTGGCGCGCCTCCGGCCCCGGTCCCGGCGCCCCGCGCGCCCGGCAGAACCGCTCGAGGAAGGCGCGGTCCTTGTCCACCGCCCGCCGGTCGGCGGCGAAGGCGTGATGGAGGAAGACGCGCGGCGGCCGGGCGGGGCGGAACGGCCGGGCGTGGATCTCGCCGACGATCTCGGCGCGCTGCGGGTGGGGGGCGAAACCGCGGGGAGCCTGCACCACCGGGGCGTCGGCGGGGCTCGGCTCGTCGGCAACCGTCATCTTGGCGTGGTCTCCGAACGAGGACTGCGCCGACCATCTCGCGTCGCCGCCCTCGCCGCAAGCCGTCGTCGTCCCGAGGGCGGCACGACGCCGCAGTCCTCACGAGGCGGCCTCTCCCGCGGCGGCGTCGGTTGGCAAGAAAATCTTACCACACGGTTTGACGCTTCCCCATGGCCGATCTATGGTCCACCTTCGCGCGGGGTCGCGTGCACGGCCGCCGACGTCCGTCGGCGCGACGGCCCCGCCCGCCCGCCGCAACCCCGTCCGCTTTCCCGAGAGATCCGCATGAGTGAGCCCGGTTCCGCCTCCCGTCCCAAGGTCGCGCTGTTCGTCACCTGCCTCGTCGATCTCTTCCGCCCGACCGTCGGTTTCGCCGCGGTCAAGCTGATCGAGGACGCCGGCTGCGAGGTGGTGGTACCGGCGGCGCAGACCTGCTGCGGCCAGCCCGCCTTCAATTCGGGCGACCGCAAGGACGCGGCCGCGCTGGCGAAGAAGGTGATCGAGACCTTCGAGGGCTACGATCACCTCGTCGCCCCCTCCGGCTCCTGCGCCGGCCACATCGCCACCCACTACGTCGAACTCTTCGACGACGGCGACCCGTGGAAGGCGCGCGCCGAGCGCCTCGCCGCAAAGAGCCACGAACTCGTCTCCTTCCTCGTCGACGTCCTCGGCGTCACCGCGACCGGGGCGAAGTTCGACGGCACCGTCACCTATCACGACAGTTGCTCGGGCCTGCGCGAACTCGGCGTCGCGGACCAGCCGCGCAAGCTCCTCGCCGCGGTCGACGGCCTGACGCTGACCGAGATGAAGGACCCCGACGTCTGTTGCGGCTTCGGCGGCGCCTTCGCGGTGAAGTATTCCGATCTCTCCGGAGCCATCGTCGACAAGAAGGCCGACAACGTCGTCGACACCGGCGCCGCGACGCTGCTCGCCGGCGACATGGGCTGCCTGATGAACATGGCCGGCCGGCTCTCCCGCAAGGGCGCGAAGGTCGAGGTCCGCCACGTCGCCGAGGTGCTCGCCGGCATGGCCGACGGCCCGGCGATCGGCGCCGGCAAGAAGGGGGCCTGACGATGCAGGTCACGTCCCCCGCCTTTCGAGAGAACGCCCGCAAGGCTCTCGCCGACGTCACGCTGCAGAAGGCGCTGAAGAACGTCGAGAAGGGCTTCATCGCCAAGCGCGCCAAGGCGGCCGAGGCGCTGCCCGAGTTCGAGGCGCTGCGCGATGCGGCGCGCGACCTCAAGATCCACGTGCTGAAGCATCTCGACCTCTACCTCGAAGCCTACGAGAAGAAGGTGGTCGAGGCCGGCGGTCACGTCCACTGGGCCGAGAGCGCCGAGGACGCCCGCCGCATCGTCACCGACATCTGCAAGCGCCTCGGCGCCCGCACGGTGACCAAGGGCAAGAGCATGATCACCGAGGAGATCGCCCTCAACGATCACCTCGAGAAGGAAGGCATCACGCCGGTCGAGACCGACCTCGGCGAATACATCATCCAGCTGCGCGGCGAGCACCCGAGCCACATCGTCGCCCCGGCGGTGCATCTCACCAAGGAGCAGGTCGCCGGCGACTTCCGCCGCGTCCACACCCACCTCGACGCGGCCCGCGACCTCACCGAGCCGGTGACGCTGCTCACCGAGGCGCGCACCGTGTTGCGCGAGAAGTTCCTCGTCGCCGACGTCGGCATCACCGGGGCGAACTTCCTGATCGCCGAGACCGGCTCCTCGATCATCGTCACCAACGAGGGCAACGGCGACCTCACCCAGACGCTGCCCAAGGCC
This sequence comes from Siculibacillus sp., assembly GCA_030247555.1. Lineage (GTDB taxonomy): Bacteria > Pseudomonadota > Alphaproteobacteria > Rhizobiales > Ancalomicrobiaceae > CALBKH01. The sequence goes on from JAOTSD010000018.1 coordinate 17,028, forward strand.
CACATCGTCATGGCCTCGATCGAGAAGGTCGTGCCGACCCTCGAGGACGTCGACACGCTGCTGCGCGTCCTCGCCCGCTCGGCGACGGGTCAGGAACTGTCGGTCTACACCACCTTCTCCACCGGTCCGCGCCGCGAGGGCGATCCCGACGGGCCGGGCGAGTACCACGTGGTGCTGCTCGACAACGGCCGTTCGGCGATGCTCGGCACCGAGTTCGAGGACATGCTGCGCTGCATCCGCTGCGGCGCCTGCATGAACCACTGCCCGGTGTTCCAGGCGGTCGGCGGCCATGCCTACGGCTGGGTCTATCCCGGCCCGATGGGCGCGGTGCTGACCCCCACTCTGGTCGGCGTCGACAAGGCGGGCCACCTTCCCAACGCCTCGACCTTCTGCGGTCGCTGCGAGAGCGTCTGCCCGATGCGCATTCCGCTGCCCAAGATGATGCGCGCCTGGCGCAACCGCGAATGGGAGCGGGCGCTGAACCCGGCGGCGCTGCGCTCCGGCCTCGGCCTGTGGGCCTTCGTCGCGGCACGGCCGGCGCTCTACCGCCTCGCGGCGCGCGCCGCCGGCTTCGGCCTGCGCCTCCTCGGTCGTGGCGGGCGCATCGCCAGATTGCCCTTCTTCGCCTCCGGCTGGACGGCGAACCGCGACATGCCCGCGCCCGAGGGCGCGACCTTCATGGACCAGTGGAAGGCGAGGGGCGGGCGTTCCGCCTGACCGTCTCCGACCACTCGATTGCGTGAGTCCTGCACATGACTACTCGCGAAGCCGTTCTCGGCAAGATCCGCCGCTCTCTCCACACCGGGCCGAGCGACGACGACCGCCGCGCGACGGTGGCCGCCCGCCTCGCCGCCCACGCCCCCGGCCTGATCCCGGCGCGAGGGCAGCGCGACCCGGCCGGCCGCCTCGCGCTCTTCTTCGAGATGGCCGACAAGGTCGCCGCCTCGAGCGAACGGCTCGCCTCGGCCGACGAGATCCCCGCGGCCGTCGCCCGCTATCTGCGGTCGAAGAACCTGCCGCAGGCGATCCGCCGCGGCGGCGATCCGCGCCTCGAGCGTCTGCCCTTCGACCGTGAGCCGCAACTCGCCGTCGCCGTCGGCCCCTCCGACGGCCACGACCTCGCCGGGCTCTCCCACGCCTTCGCCGGCGTCGCCGAGACCGGCACGGTGGTGCTCGTCTCCGGCCCCGACAACCCGACGACGCTGAACTTCCTGCCGGAACACCATCTCGTCGTCGTCCGCGCCTCCGAGATCGCCGGCGACTACGAGGCGGTGTGGACCCGCGTCCGCGCCGCTTTCGGTGAGGGCGGGATGCCGCGCGCGCTGAACTGGATCACCGGTCCGTCGCGCTCCGGCGACATCGAGCAGACCATCCTGCTCGGCGCCCATGGACCGCGCTCGCTGCACCTCCTCGTCGTCGACGATCTCTGAGGGTCCGGGGACGGCTCCGTCGGCGGTTTCTCCCTCTCGCGGCTCCGCGCTCCCGTGATAGGCTGCCCGCGGTCGGGCGCGGCAGGCGCCGGCGGCGAGAGCAGGGGAGGCGGCCCATGCGCTGGTTCACCGACTGGTTCAGGTGGAACGACGGCGACGGAACCCCGCCCGTCGGGGTGCCGGCGATCTTCGCCCGGCTGCGCGGGGAGGCACCGGCCCGCTCCGTCCGGCGGCGCGAGGCGACGCGGGCCGACGGCGCCCGCACCGCGACCGCCGTCGCTCCGTCGGCGACCGAGAAAGCCGCGTCCGTCGCCGCCGCCGGCGGTGCGGTGCTTCTCGGCGTCGAGGCGGTCGACATCTTCGGACTGCACGCCCCGGGACCGCTCGCCGCCGGCGACAAGGCCGCCGAGAGTGGCAGCGCCGCGTCGGCCGCGCGCGAGCCGGAAGCCTCGGACGGCTCCGGAGATCGTTCGTCCTTCGAATTCACCTGGGGAGGCGACGGCGATGGTGGTGGCGACGGCGGCGGTGATTGACCCCGTTGCGTGCGGTGCCGTCGGACCGGCGCTCGGACGGCGGCCCCATCAACCGGCCTGATCGATCGGATCAGCAACATTCACTGGACCGCTCCACCGGCAGGGTCGAGATGGACGTGCGGTCGCGTCGTTCGGCCGACGCAGATGCGAAAGTCCCCGCTCGATGACCGCCACCTCGACCGCCCCCGCTCCTTCGCCCGCCGTTCCGGACGGCCGGTTCGGCGCCTTCGACGCGGTGCTCTACGCCGTCACGGTCTTCGCTTGGTCGACCAGTTGGATCGCCATGAAGGCGCAGGTCGCCACCGTCGCGCCGGAGGTGTCGCTGCTCTGGCGCTTCCTGATCTCGGCGGCGGTCATGTGGATCTGGGTGGGGGTGCGCGGCGATCGGCTGCGCTTCCCGCTCTCCGCCCACCTCGGTTTCGCCGGCCTCGGGTTCTTCATCTTCTCGATGAATTTCAACCTGTTCTACCACGGCGCCACGGGGTTGCCGTCGGGCCTGCTGTCGGTCGTTTTCTCGCTGGCCTCGGTGATCAACCTGCTTCTCGGCTTCCTGTTCTTTCGTCACAGGATCTCCGGCCGGGTGCTCTTCGGCGGTCTCCTCGGCTTCTCCGGCGTGGCGGCGATGTTCTGGCCGAGGATCGCCGGCGCCGACTTCGATCACGCCGCGGCGGTCGGACTCGGCCTGTGCGTCGCCGGAACCACTTCCTTCTGCATCGGCAACATGGTGTCGAGCGCCATCCAGCGCCGCGGGGTCTCGGTGTTGTCGGCCACGGCATGGGGCATGGTGTGGGGCAGCGCCTTCCTGCTCGTCGCCGTGCTGATCCGAGGCCTCGACTTCGATTTCGAGCGCTCGGCGCCCTACGTGGTGTCGCTGCTGTGGTTGGCGATCGTCTCCTCCGTCGCCGCCTTCTGGGCCTATCTGACCCTGCTCGGCCGCATCGGGGCGGCGCGCGCCGGCTATGCCACCGTGATGTTTCCGGTCTTCGCGCTGGCGATCTCCACCGTCTTCGAAGGTTATCACTGGACGGCTTCGGCGATCCTCGGACTCGTCCTCGTTCTGGCCGGCAATCTCTTCGTTCTCCGACGCTGAGGCCGGCGACGAACTCTTTACCGCTTCGGAACGGTTGCCGGAGTAGACTGGCCGCAGGAGGTCATGGCGTGAGTTGCGCCGCGGCCGAAACGCGAGGACCACGAAGATGGCGACCGCCGCCGGACCGCGACCGATGCCGAAGCGAGCCGCCCCCCCGGTTCGCGCCGCCGCTCACCGCGCGGGGCACGGACAGGGCGCCACCCTGTCGTCCTCCGCCGTCACCACTCGCCAAGTGTGGCTCCTCGTCGTTCAGGGCACGCTGATCGGCTGCGCCATCCTCGCCGTGCTCGGCGGTTTGCTGTTCTTCTTCGGCGACACCCTGCGCAATCACTTCTATCCGTTGGGAGCCGGTGCCGGACGGTCGTCGGCGCCGAGCGGTCCGGGACCCACGGTCTACTATCGCGATCGTGGCGACGGCACCGTCACGGTGATGGAGATCGACGCCAACGGTGCACGGATGAGGGGCACCATGAGCCGCAACGACGTGCCTCTCCTTCAAGCCGACAAGGTGCGCGAGGGGTGGGGTGGCGGGGCCGTCAGCCCGCACAGCCGCGTCAACGCCCTCGGTTCCTCCTTCCGCTGATCCCGCGACGGTGCGGCGACCCGAGCGCGCGCCGCCGCACGCCACTCATCCCACCGCCCGGCCGAGACCGGTCGACAGGTTGTCGAGCGAAGAGACGATGTGACCGGCCAGCGCGTCGGCGACCGGGCTGCGCAGCCGCCCGCGCAGCAGGCCGATGTCGACCGGCGGCAGTCGCGGCAACCCTTCCTGTTCGCCCAGCACCCGCATCCCTTGGCGCAGCGCCGATTCCGGCAGCACCGACACCGCGAGCCCGGCCAGCACCGCTGCACCGACCGCGGTCGAGTTCCAACTGACGTAGAGCAGGCGGTGGCCCCGCCCGATCCGCTCGAGCCCATCGAGGGCGGCTCGGCGCCAGCCGCAGGTCGGCCGGCCGAGCGCCAGCGGCAAGGGATCGCTCTCGTGGGCGGCGTGACGCTGCGAACCGACCCAGAGCAGCGGTTCGCGACGGATCAACTCCGCCGGCCCCTTCTCGCGCACGTGGGTGATGATGGCGACGTCGAGTTCGCCGTTGCCCATCGCCTCGACCAGCAGCGGCGTCGGCGCGCAGACCACGGTCACCTCGGCGCGCGGGTTCGACCGGGCGAAGCGGGCGAGGATCTCCGGCAGGAAGCGATCGGCGTAGTCGTCGGGCGTGCCGAGTCGGACGCGGCCGGTCAGTTCGGCCTCGTCGAAGGCGGCGAGCGTCTCGTCGTTGAGCCGCATCAGCCGCCGGGCGTGGGCGAGCAGCCGCTCGCCGTCCTCCGTCGGCTTCGAGGCTCGACCATCGCGAGCGAAGAGCGGCCTGCCGATCCGTTCCTCGAGCCGCCGCATCTGCATGGAAACCGCCGATTGCGTCTTGTGCACGACGTCGGCGGCGCGGGTGAAGCTGCCGGTCTCGGCGATGGCGACGAAGCTCTTCAACTGGTCGAGATCGAGCGGCGACGGCATGGTTCGATCCATCAAAATATGTGCGATCTCGCATCTATAACATTCGTTTGATGCATTTCTCCAGTTCCTGTTCTCTGCCGATGTCCCGGTCGCGTCTCCGCGTCGCTTCGCCCGATCTTCGGATCCGGCGGGCCGTCGCCGCGCGTCCTTCGCCCCAGCCTCACGACCCGGAGAACCCGAAGAGGAGAAGTCCCATGGCCTCGCCCATGTCGCCGTCGCCGAGCCACCCGATCGCCGCCGTACTGGTTCGCGCCTTCGTCGCGAATCTGAACGCCGTCGGGGCTTTCGTGCGCGCGACGTGGAAAGCCCGCCGACATCGCCGTGAGGTGGCGCTCATGCTCGCATTCGACGATCACGCCCTCGCCGACATCGGCCTGACCCGCGGCGACGTCCACGTCTGCCTCGCCGGTCCGATCTTCGACGATCCGTCGACGCGCCTTCGGGTGCTGGCGGTCGAACGCCGCGCCGCTCGCCGCGCGCAGGCGCGCGAACACGTCGAACATCTCGCGATGGGCGGCCCCGTGTCGATCTCGACGCGCCTGTCGGCATGAGGCGGCCCGCGGGCGGGGGAGGGGCGGTTTCGCCGCTCCCCCGTTCCTCACCCGGCGCCGCCGCCGTCGTCCTTCGGCGCGGAGTACGGACCTTCCTTCCAGTAGCGATCGAAGATCGCCTCGAGCGCCCGGGCCTGTTCGGCCTGCGCGTCCCGCCCCGCCTCGAACAGCCGGCCGACCACCTCGCTCGGCGGCGGCACCTCGTCGTCGGGGTGCGGCTCCTCGTCGATCGGCGGGCCGCCGTTGTTGAAGCCGCGGATGAACTCGCCGAGCACTTCGCCGAAGAACGAGCTCGGACCCACCGGGTTGGGCGTCTTCTTCAACGTTTCGCCGACGAGGCGTGAGGTCTCGGTACCGAAATTGTCGGTGAGGATCTCGTCGAGCGTCGGCGCGGGTCGCGGTTTCGGCTCGAACAGGGTGGCGAGGCCCTCGGTCAACGGATGGGTCTTCAGTGTGTCGGCGAAGCCGCCCATCACCGCCTCGGAGGCGATCGGCAACATGATCTCGAGGCTGCGACGGTCGACGCCGCTCGTCCGCGAGATCTGGTCGACGATCGCGGCGGTGAGTTCGCGCGAGCCGAAGAGCCGGCCGAGCGCCTCTCCGCCCGGCATCGCGGCGGCGAGGTCGGGCTTCGGCTTCACCCATCCCATGATCTCGGCGAGCGTCCGCGGGTCCGAGGCGCGCCGCTTCAACGCCGCGTCGATCGCCGGCCCGAGCGCGGCGGCGGCGATCCGCGCCCGATCGCGGTCGAGGCCGAAACGGGAAGCGGCTTCGGTCAGGAGCGAGGGATCGAGGAACCGCCTCGTCGTTTCCGTGGGATCGAACATGGAAATCCTCCCGGAGGCGCACCGTGGGATGATCGATCCGAAACCTTTCGCCGTCAAATTCATCGAACGGGTGTGCGGCGCGAAAGGTGAACGGAACTGAACGTCGCATTCGACAAAACGCATTTGTTCCGTCATCGGCCGGCGCGTATGTTTCGCGCCCCGCAGACCGACGAGGAAGCGACATGGCGCGCGACACCACCGACGACCGTCCGATCGAGAGCAGCGACGCTCTCGTCGCCTGGATCGAGGCGGGCGCCCGTCCGCGCGATCGTTGGAAGCTCGGCACCGAGCACGAGAAGTTCCCCTTCCGTCGCGCCGACCTCGCGCCCGTTCCCTATGGCGGCGAGGCCGGCATCCGCGCCCTGCTCGATGGCCTGCGCGCCGGGGGGGGCTGGGAGCCGATCTTCGACGGTGACGCGATCATCGGACTCGCCGACGACCAAGGCGGTGGCGCCATCTCCCTCGAGCCAGGCGGGCAATTCGAGCTCTCCGGTGCGCCGCTCCTCGACGTCCACGCGACGAAGCGCGAGTTCGACGCCCATCTCGCCGATCTCTTCGCCGTCGCCGAACCGCTCGGCGTGGGCTTCGCCGGCCTCGGCGCCTCGCCCAAGTGGTCGCTCGCCGAGACCCCGGTGATGCCCAAGTCGCGCTACGCCATCATGCGCGCCTACATGCCGAAGGTCGGCAGCCGCGGCCTCGACATGATGTTCCGCACCTCGACGGTGCAGGTGAACCTCGATTTCTCGTCGGAAGCCGACATGGCCGCCAAACTGCGCGTCGGCTTGGCGCTGCAGCCGCTCGCCACCGCGCTCTTCGCCGCCTCGCCCTTCCTCGACGGGAAGCCTTCGGGCTTCCTCTCCACCCGCTCGGAGATCTGGCGCGACACCGATCGCGACCGTACAGGCATGCTGCCGCGCGCCTTCGAGCCCGGCTTCGGCTTCGAGTCCTACGTCGAGTGGGCGCTCGACGTGCCGATGTACTTCGTCAAGCGGGACGACACCTATCACGACGCCACCGACGTCACCTTCCGCCGGTTCATGGCCGGCGGGCTGGCGCATCGCCTGCCCGGTGTGGTGCCGGAGATGGGCGACTGGGTGAACCACGTCGGCACGCTGTTCCCCGAGGTGCGGCTCAAGCGCTACATCGAGATGCGCGGCGCCGATGCCGGCTCCAAGGCCTCGATCCCGGCGCTGCCGGCCTTCTGGGTCGGTCTGCTCTACGACGCGGACGCCCTCGACGCCGCCTCACGCCTCGTCGCCGATTGGACGGCGGAGGAGCGCCGGACGCTGCGCGACACCGCGCCGCGCCTCGGCCTCGCCACGCCGTTCCGCGGCCGCACCCTGCGCGACGTCGCCGCCGAGGTGCTGTCGATCGCTCACGCCGGCCTGAAGGCCCGCGCCATCGTCGACGAGGCCGGCCGCGACGAGGGCGTGCATCTCGAGATGCTCGATGAGATCGTCTCGAGCGGCAAGACCCGGGCCGATCGCCTGCTCGCCGACTTCCACGGCGCCTGGGGCGGCGACATCGACCGGGTGCTCGAAGCGACGGCGTGGTGAGGGGTCACCTCACCAGCCGTTTCGCCGGCACGTCGAGGGCGGCGGCGAGCCGCGTCTGGGTCATGCGGCGCCAATCGCGCAACGCCTCCAGCAGGCGCGCGCCGCGCAACAGCGCCGCACTCACCGCAGCCGGCAACGCCGCATCATTGGTCCCGGCCAGTCCGCTTTGCACGCGTCGTGGATCGCCGCGTCGGCGGCTTCTTCTTCGGTATTGATCACCAATCCCCCAGCGTCGCCTGCACCACCGTCAGCGCCGCCACCGCCGCCGTATCGGCCCTGAGGATGCGCGGTCCGAGCGGGATCGCGGTGACGAAGCTCTTCGAGCGCAGGATCGCTCGTTCCTCGCGGGAGAAGCCGCCCTCCGGGCCGATCAGCACGGCGAGCGGGCCGCGCGGGAGCCCGGCGAGGATGGCGAGCGGGTTCGACGTCTCCTCGTGCTCGTCGCAGAAGAGGAGCCGGCGATCGGGGTCGGTCGCGATCCAGGCGTCGAGCAGCCGGTCGAGGTCGACGGGCTCGCAGATCGGCGGCACCGAGAGGACGCCGCACTGTTCCGCCGCCTCGATGACGTTGGCCTCCATCCGCTCGAGATTGATGCGGCCGACCTGAGTGTGGCGGGTGATCACCGGGCGGATGCGCGCCACCCCCATCTCCACCGCCTTCTGCACCATGTAGTCGAGCCGAGCGTGTTTCAGCGGCGCGAAGAGCCAGTCGACGTCGCCGGGCGTGGTCTGGGGACGGACGCATTCGACGAGATGGAGCCGGCAGTCGCGCCGGCCGGTCGGGCGGACCTCGGCCAGCCATTCGCCGTCGCTGCCGTTGAAGAGCAACAGCCGGTCGCCCTCGCCCATCCGGAGCACGTTGAGGAGATAGTTCGACTGCTCGCGCGTCGGCTCGCTCTCGCCGCCGTCGCGCAGGGCGGTACGGACGAAGAGGCGTTGCAGGCGGAAGTCGTAGCGGGACATGGGCGAACTCGGGGTGTGCGGAACCGGTCACGTCATATCACGGCATCCGGCGAGGACCGAGAACGGTCCACCTCGTCGGTCCGTCGGTCGTCTCGGGATCCGGTCGCCGATCGAAGCCGCAGCCCCCCGCATTCCTCCCCTCGCGTCCCCACCCTTGACGCCGGCTCGCCCCCCCGCCACGCTCCCACCGCCTTTCGTCGAATCCGGAGCCGTGCGTGGCCGAAGCCCTGCCCAACGTCGTGGAATTCACCGTCTCGGAGCTCTCCCGGGCGGTGAAGCGGACGATCGAGGACGGGTTCGGCTTCGTCCGAGTGCGCGGTGAGATCTCCGGCTGGCGCGGTCCCCATTCCTCCGGTCACGCCTATTTCGCCCTGAAGGACGAGGGCGCCAAGATCGACGCCGTGGTCTGGAAGGGTACCTTCTCCAAGCTGCGCTTCCGCCCCGAGGAGGGCATGGAGGTCATCGCCACCGGCCGCATGACCACCTTCCCCGGCTCGTCGAAGTACCAGATCGTCATCGAAGCGCTGGAGCCGGCCGGCGTCGGCGCCCTGATGGCGCTGCTCGAGGAGCGCAAGAAGAAGCTCGCCGCCGAGGGGCTCTTCGACGCCGCCCGCAAGGTGGCCCTGCCGCGCCTGCCCAAGGTCGTCGGCGTCGTCACCTCGCCGACCGGCGCCGTCATCCGCGACATCCTCCACCGCATCGCCGATCGCTTCCCCGTCCGGGTGATCGTCTGGCCGGTGCGCGTCCAGGGCGAGACCTCGGCCGAGGAGGTGGCGAACGCCATCTCGGGCTTCGACGCGATCCCGCCGTCGGGCCGCGACGGCATACCGCGGCCGGACGTGGTCATCGTGGCGCGCGGTGGTGGATCGCTCGAGGATCTGTGGAGCTTCAACGAGGAGATCGTGGTCCGGGCCGTCGCCGCCTGTTCGATCCCGCTCGTCTCGGCGATCGGGCACGAGACCGACTGGACCCTCATCGACCTCGCCGCCGACCTGCGCGCCCCGACACCGACCGGCGCCGCCGAGATGGTGCTGCCGGTCCGCGTCGAACTCGTCGATCAGGTCGCCACCCTCGGCCTGCGCATCTCCGGCGCCGTTCGCCGCGGCCTCGAGGTGCGCAGGACCGAATTGCGCTCCGCCGCACGCGCCCTGCCGACGCCTCAGAGCCTGCTCGAGACCCGTCGTCAGCGCTTCGACCTCGCCTGCGGCCGCCTCACCCACGCGCTCTCCGCGACGGTCGCGGTCAAGGCGACGCGCTTCGCCGCGATCGAGGGACGTCTCTCCCCGGCGGCGCTCTCCACCCGTCTCACCACCGCGCGCGAGCGGCTGAAGGCGGTCGCCGAGCGTGGCCGGCGCGCGGTGGCGGTCGGCCGGGAACGGCGCGCAGCCCGCCTCGACGGCCTTTCGAAGCTGCTCGCGGCGCTCTCCTATCGCGGCGTGCTGTCGCGTGGCTACGCGCTGGTGCGCGATGCGGCGGGCCGACCGGTGCGCCTCGCCGCCGGGCTCACCGCGGGCATGGGCCTCGACATCGAGTTCGCCGACGGCCGGATCGCGGCGACCGTCGCAGGCGACGCGCCGCCGCCGGCCGTCGTCCCGCCATCCACCGATGCCGCTTCGTCTCCACAACGGCCGCGCCGCAGGCCCGGCCGCGACCCTTCCGAACAGGGCTCGCTCTTCTGAGCCCGAGAACTTGGAGTATCCCGGATGGATCTCGGAATCGCCGGCCGCAAGGCGGTCGTCTGCGCCGCTTCGAAGGGCCTCGGCAAGGCCTCCGCCATGTCGCTCGCCCGCGCCGGCGTCGATGTGCTGATCACCGCCCGCGGCGTCGAGACGCTGGAGGCGACCGCCGCGGAGATCCGCGCGGCGACCGGAGCCGCCGTCTCGACGCTGGCCTGCGACGTCACCACCGAGGAGGGGCGCGCCGCCATCCTCGCGGCCCGGCCCGAGACCGACATCCTCGTCAACAACGCCGGCGGACCGCCGCCCGGCGATTTCCGCGATTGGGACGAGGCGAAGTGGCGCGCCGCGGTCGAGGCCAACATGATCGCCCCGATCATGCTCATGCGGGCCTACGTCGACGCCATGGCGGCGCGCGGCTGGGGGCGGGTGGTCAACATCACCTCCGGCGCGGTCAAGGCGCCGATCCCGGTCCTCGGCCTGTCCAACGGCGCCCGCTCGGGGCTGACCGGTTTCGTCGCCGGGCTCGCCCGCCAGATGGCGCCGAAGGGCGTGGTGATCAACAACCTCCTGCCCGGCCAGTTCGCCACCGACCGCATCGCCGTCACCGTCGGCGCCGAGGCGAAACGCCGCGGTATCTCCGGCGACGAGGCGCGCGTCGAGATGGCCAAGGCGATCCCCGTCGGTCGGTTCGGCGACCCGGCGGAGTTCGGCGAGGTCTGCGCCTTCCTCTGTTCGCAACAGGCCGCATTCCTGATCGGGCAGAACATTCTGCTCGACGGGGGGAAGTATCCGGGAACGTTCTGACCGTTGCGTTCGATCAAAGCGGATCGAACCGCTTTGGACGAGAGTCATCATGATCATCCCGCCGCTCGCACGAGCCCGCGGGACAATGACGAAGGGGAGAATCCGCCATGGCGATCAAGGACATGCTGGTACTCCTGGACAATGGTCACGCCACGCCCGACCAACCGCCGATCTCTCGCGGCACGGGCAATGCCGACGTCGACGCCATCGGCCCCGGGCCGACGCTGGCGATCGACCTCGCCCGCCTGCTCGACGCCCACGTCACCGGTGTCGCCCTGGCGGTGGATCCGATCGTACCCGGCTTCGTCGTCGCACCCCTGCCGGTCGAGGTGATCGAACAGGCTCGCACTCGGGCGGTCGAGGTGGCGCGCACCGCCACCGAGCGCTTCGGGGCCACCGCCGAGCGCGCCGGCGTCGGCTGCGAGACGCGTGTCGCCGAGATCCTGATGGGGGGCGCCCCGGAGGGTTTCGTCGTCAACTGTCGCTCGACCGATCTGGTGGTGATCGGGCAGGACGACCCCGATCGCCCCGAGCCGATGCGCGAGGCGATGATCGAGACCGCGCTGTTCGAGGGGACCGCGCCGCTGCTCGTCGTCCCCTACATCTCGCGCGGCGCCATCGCCCTCGACCGGGTCATGATCGGCTGGGACGGCTCGCGCACCGCCTCGCGTGCCGTCCACGCTGCGATGCCGCTTCTGGCGCAGGCCAAGAAGATCTCCGTGGTGATGGTAGAGAAGGCCGGCTCCAATCCCGGCCAGCCGGGCGCCGAACTCGCCACCTGGCTCGCCCGCCACGGCCTCGACGTCGAAGTGACCCAGGTCGAAGCACCCGACATCTCGGTCGCCGATGCGCTCCTCGACCACGCCGCCGACAAGTCGTTCGATCTGTTGGTGATGGGCGGCTACGGGCATTCCCGCGTCCGCGAGTTCCTGCTCGGCGGCGCGACGCGGGGCATCCTCGCCACCATGACGATTCCCGTCCTGATGGCCCACTGAAATCCGAATCCGGCGGTCGCACGACCGCCGGACGGGCCGTGTAGAAGGCGGATGTCGACCGCCCCGCGGCGAACGATCGGGGAAAACGCCTCCGGGAGGGGCCGGGACGGACCTGTCGCGCGTGGCGCGGCCCCTGCAGGGGTGGCGCCGCGCGGTCGTCGCATGCCACGGGGGGGCCACATGGCCGTACGGAATCTCGATGGAATCTTCCAGCCGCGCTCGATCGTCGTCGTCGGCCCCGAACGCATCGGCAAAGTCGCCTGCGATCTGTTCTTCGCCAATCTCGCCCGCTCCGGCTATCGCGGACGGGTCACGCTCGCGGGCCTGGTACCGCCGGCCGGCTGGAGCGGTGGCGTAGCCGCTTCGCTCGCCGCCTTCGAGGAGAAAGCCGATCTCGCCGTCGTCCTCTCCGGCGGCTCGACCGCGGTCGAGGTGATCGAACGGCTCGGCAATCTGCGGGTCAAGGCGGCCCTGTTCCTGTCGCGCGGCTACGACGAGTGGACCTTCGCCACCTCGCGCCTCGCCCTGCAGACCGCGCGCAAATACGGCGTCCGGATCATCGGGCCGGGCTCGCTCGGCGTGCTGTCGCTGCACGGCGGCTTCGACCTGTCGCTCGCCGCTCGCCCGGCCAAGAAGGGTGATCTGGCGCTGGTCTCGCGTTCCGCGGCGGTGATCAATTCGACCCTCGCTTGGGCCGAGGCCAACGGCGTCGGCTTCTCCTCGGTGGTCTCACTCGGCCAGAAGGTCGACGTCGACATCGGCGATCTGCTCGATCATTTCACCGCCGACTACAAGACGCGGGCCGTGCTCGTCCATCTCGAGAGCATCTGGTCGCCGGCGAAGTTCCTCTCCGCCGCCCGCGCCTGCGCCCGCACCAAGCCGGTGATCGTCATCCGCTCCGGCACCAGCCGCGACAAGCGCATGATCGGCTTCACCCACTCGAGCCGGCTCGCGACCGTCGACTGGGTTTATGACGCCGCCTTCCGTCGCGCCGGCCTCGTCCGTGTCGACAGTATCGACGAGCTCTTCGACGCCGCCGAGACCATCACCCGGGTCAAGCCGAGTCCGAGCCGCCGGGTCGCGGTGGTGGCCAACGGCCGCAGCCTCGCCACCATCGTCGCCGACCACCTGGAGGACAACGGTGGCGTCATGGCCGAGATCTCGGCGGAGACCGTCGAGGCGCTCGCCGCACTCGTTCGCCACGGCCGCGACGTCGGCAATCCGCTGGTGCTCGCCGATGACGCCGACGCGACCGTCTTCGGCACCGCCATCGAAGCGGTTCTCGCCGATCCGAGCGTCGAGGCGGTGATGGTGCTGCATGCGCCCTCCGCCTTCGCCGAGACCGCGGCGATCGCCGCGAAGGTCGCCGAGATCGCCGCCGCTCAGGCGAAGAAGATCGGCCGCCGCAAGCCGGTGCTCGCCTCCTTCCTCGATCTCTCCGACGAGGCGGACGCCATCCTCCACGCCGCCGGCGTGCCCTGTCACCCGACCCCGGAAGAGGCGGTCCGCTCCTTCGGCCATCTGGTGCGCTACGTCGCCGCCCAAGAGCGCCTGACCGCCATTCCCGAGCCGTTGCCGGCCGAGTTCCGGCCCGATCCGGAGGCCGCCCGCGACGTGGTCCGCGCCGCACTCGCCGAGGATCGCGAATGGCTGAGCCCGGTGGCGGTGCGCGATCTTCTCGCCGCCTACGACATCCCGGTACTCTCCACCGTGTTCGCCGCCGACGCCGACGAGGCGGCCGCCGCCGCCCGGCCGCACTTGGTCGAGAACCGACGGGTGGTGCTGAAGATCGCCTCGCGCGAGATCGCCTTCAAGTCCGACGTCGACGGCGTCCGGCTCGGTCTCGAGACCGAAGAGGAGGTGCGCCGCGCCGCCGCCGAACTGATCGACCGCATCCGCGCCCGGTTCCCCGACAAGGTGATCGACGGGGTCATCGTCATGCCGATGGTCGAGAAGCGTTTCGGCATCGAGCTGCTCGCCGGCATCGCCGACGACTTCGTCTTCGGCCCGGTCGTGGTCTTCGGCCAGGGCGGCACCTCGGTGGAGGTGGTGGGCGACCGGGCGCTCGACCTCGTGCCCCTCGACATGAATCTCGCTCGAGCGATGATCGCCGAGACGCGGGTGGCGAAGCTCCTGAAAGGCTACCGCAACCGTCCGCCGGTGGACGAGGACGCGGTGGCGTTGACGCTGTGCAAGCTGTCGCAACTCGCCTGCGACATCCCCGAGATCCGCGAACTCGACCTCAATCCGATCGTAGCCGACCATGAGGGCGTGGTCTGCCTCGACGCCCGCGTCCGCATCTCGACGATCACCCGCCGCGCCGGGCAGATCGGCCATCCCCGCCTCGCCATCCGCCCCTATCCGAAGGAATGGGAGCGCGACACCGTGCTCAAGGACGGCCGCGAGGTGCACATGCGCCCGATCCGCTCCGAGGACGAGGCGCTCTATCCCGATTTCTTCACCGAGGTCACGCCCGAGGACCTGCGCCTGAGGTTCTTCGCGCCGATCAAGGACTTCTCCCACGCCTTCCTCGCCAAGCTGACCCAGCTCGACTACGACCGCGCCATCGCCTTCGCCGCGATCGAGAAGGCGACCGGCCGGCTCCTCGGTGTCGTCCGCCTCCATGCCGATCCCGACCACGTCAGCGGCGAATACGCCATCCTGCTGCGCTCCAACCTCAAGGGGCTCGGGCTCGGCTGGAAGCTGATGAAGCTGATGATCGAATGGGCCAAGGCCGATGGCCTGTCGGCGGTCAAGGGCGAGGTGCTGCGCGAGAACCGCACCATGATCCAGATGTGCGAGGCGCTCGGCTTCTCGGTGAAATCCTCGCCCGACGACGAGTCGATCGCTCTGGTCGTGTTGCCGATCGCCGCGGTCGTCGACCCCACCACCCTGCCGGGCTGAGCCGCGACGGCGCTCACGTCACCGGGGCGACGAGCTCGCGGACCGCGGCGAGCGTCGCCTCGGGCGTGCCGTTCGCGTCGACGCGCGCCCAGTCGATCGCCCCCGTGTTCCAACCGTGCTGCGCCCGCGCCACCGCGGCGTCGGCGTCCGACGCGTCGCCCCGCCGTGCGCCGACGCGAGATGCGGCGACTTCGGCGTCGACGTCGAGCCAGATGCCGGTGAAGGGCACCTCCACCCGCGCCGCGATCGCGGCGAAGCGGGCGCGCTCGTCGGGCCGCGCCGAGACCGCGTCGACGATCACGGAGCGCCCGGCGGCGAGCGCTCCGCCGGCGACCCGGGCGAGGACGTCGTAGACGACGGACGAGGCTTCGCGGGTGTAGTCGGCGGCGGGCAGCCGAGCGGTCGGCGCCACTCCGGCGAGGAGCTTGCGGATCTCGTCGCTGCGCAGCACCACGGCGCCGGGCGACGGCTCGAGTTCCGGCGCCAGACCGATCGCCAGGCGCGACTTGCCCGACCCGGAGAGGCCGCCGATCGCCACCAGCCGGGGCATCCGGGCCGTGATGTGGTCGACGGCGTGGCCGAAGAGCCGCCGCGCCTCCGCCTCCGTTTCCGCTCGCGCCGCGCCGGCGAGATGGGGCGCACGCGCCGCCGCGATCTTCGCCCTGAGCGCCGCTCGGATCGACAGGAAGAGATCGAGGGCGGCGAGCCCGTCGATCTCGTCGAGCAGCACCGTCGCGCGGGTCGCGGCGACGGCGGGCGCGCCGTCGTGGATGCGCGCCTCGGCCTCCCGTCGGGCCGCCTCGAGGAGCAGTCGGTCGAGGAAGCGCCGCGCCGCCGCCCGGTCGCCGCGGTCGGCGAGATCCATCACCAGGAAGCCGGCGTCGTAGAGGAGATCGCCGGTGGCGATGGCGTCGTCGAATTCGATCGCGTCGAAGGGTACGGCACGGCCGTCGATCACCGCGATGTTGCCGCAGTGCAGGTCGCCGTGGCCGAGGCGGACGAAGCCGAGCCGGCCGCGCGCCACGAGCAGATCGTGGAGGTCGGCGAGGCGCATCCGCGACCGGCGGTCGAGCAGGGCGGCGGCTCCCGGCGGGAAGAGATCGGGACGGGTGGCGAAGGCCTCGGCGTTCTGATCGAGATAGGCGCCGAGATCGGCGATCCACGGCTCCGCCGCGCGTGGCGTCGCCCGGGCGCGCATCCGCGCCACGCCGGCGGCGAGATCGTCGACCAGCGACGGTTCGAGTGGTCCCTTCGCCACCACCCGGTCGAGCGTGGCGGTCTCGTCGAAGCGGTTCATCTCCACCGCCCATTCGACCGGAACCCCGTCACCGTCGATGGCGAGGCCGCCGTCCGCCGTCCGGGTGATCGCCACCGCGCGACGATAGACCTCGGGCGCGATCGGTCGGTCGATCTCGATCTCGCGCCGGCAGGCCGCCTCGCGCCGGGCGAGGGTCGAATAGTCGAGGAAGGGGAAGACGACCGGCCGCTTGATCTTGAAGGCGAGGAGGCCGGCGAGGAAGACGACCGCGGCATGCGTGTCGATGCGCGTCGGCGGCGCGTCGAGCCCGTGGGTCGCGGCGCGACCGAGGAAATGGACGACCTCCTCCCAGACGCGCCGATCGGTCTCGTCCGCCGTCGCGGTGGCGGCGCCGGGGATCCGCGGAGTCGGGACGTCGCGCGTCATGGCGGAGCCTCCCGTCCGGACGGTGGCCGAAGTCCGGCGTTCCATCTTGTCCGTCCCTATCACCCCTTACGTTGACCGAGGTCAATGTCGGTGCGATGGGGAGTGGAAAGAATGACGACGGACCGAATGGAGGTGCCATCATGCCGGGCACGGGACTGAAGAAGATCCGCCTCAACCTCGCTCGCACCAAGGAGCATCCGATGGGGTCGGCCCGGCACGGCTACGAGTTCGTCGCTCCGCTCGACGCCGATGGCCGCATCGACGCGGAAGCTTGGAAGAAGCACCGGGAAAAGTGCCGCGTTCGCCGATTCTGGGGAGCGGAGATGGAGGACGTCGGCCACCTCGTCCATCGTCCGGGCGGCAGTTGGGCCTTTCGCTATGACATCTCCGGCGACGAGGACGACGAGGCCGGCTATCGCTTCGGTGCCCATCCCTTCGTCGTCGGCGAATACGTCTCGATCAAGGACGAGGACGGCGACCTCAATACCTTCACCGTGGTGACCGTCCTCGACGTCTGAGGCGCGGAGGGCGGCGAACGCGGTCGCCTCCGTCCCGCCGCATGGCCGCTTCGCATCGACCCTCTTCCATCCGCCCCTCCGGCATGGGATGACCTGCCGGCGATGCCGGCACGCGGGAGGACGATCATGAGCGGCGAACGGAAGACCGGGGCGAAGCTCCTCGTCGACACCCTCGAGGCCAACGGGGTCGAACGTGTCTTCCTGGTCCCCGGCGAGAGTTACCTCGCCGTCATCGACGCCCTCTCCGAGAGCCCGATCGAGACGGTGATGGCGCGCCAAGAATCGGGCGCCGCCTTCATGGCCGACGCCGTCGGCAAACTCACCGGCCGTCCTGGCATCTGCATGGTCACCCGCGCCCCCGGCGCCACCAACGCCTTCGCCGGCATCCACGTCGCCGAACACGACTCGACCCCGATGATCGTCTTCGTCGGTCAGATCGAGCGGTCCTTCCGCGAGCGCGGCGCCTTCCAGGAGATGGACTTCCGCAAGGTCTTCGGTTCGGTCGCCAAGTGGGTGGCCGAGATCGACACGCCGGATCGCGTCGTCGAGATGGTCACCCGCGCCTTCGCCGTCGCCACTTCCGGCCGGCCCGGGCCGGTGGTGCTGGTGCTGCCGGAGGACATGTTGGTCGAGGAGGCCGAGGCGATCGACGTCCGTCCGGCGACGCCGGTCGAGACCCATCCCGGCCTCAACCAGATGTGGGATCTGCAGAAGCGCCTGTGGGCGGCCGAACGGCCGATCGCCATCCTCGGCGGCTCACGCTGGAGCGAGGAGGCGGCGCGCCGCTTCGCCCGCTTCGCCGCCAAGTTCGACCTGCCGGTCGCCTGCTCTTTCCGCCGCCAGATGCTCTTCGACCACATGGACGCGCACTACGCCGGCGATGTCGGCATCGGCATCAACCCGGCGTTGCAGACGCGCATCCGGGCGGCCGATCTGATTCTCCTCGTCGGCGGTCGCATGGCCGAGATGCCGAGCCAGAGCTACACGCTGCTCTCCATCCCCTTCCCCTCGCAGAGCTTCGTCCACGTCCACGCCGACGCCGAGGAACTGGGCCGGGTCTATCGCCCCGACCTCGCCATCCACGCCTCCGGTACGGCCTTCGCCGCCGCCGCCGAGAGCCTCGAACCGCCGCCCGGCGAGATCCGCTGGGCCGACTGGACCCGCGCAGCCCGCGCCGACTATCTCGCTTGGTCCGAGGTCCTGCCGGCGACCCCCGGTGCGGTGCAGATGGGGCGGGTGATGGCGGCGTTGCGGGCGCGGCTGCCCGACGACACGATCTTCACCAACGGCGCCGGCAACTACGCCACCTGGATCCACCGCTTCTGGCGCTTCCGGAAATTCGCCACCCAGGCCGCACCGGTCTCCGGCACCATGGGCTACGGTTTGCCGGCGGCGATCGCCGCGGCGTTGCAGTTCCCCGAACGCCGGGTGGTGTGCTTCGCCGGCGACGGCTGTTTCCAGATGAACAGCCAGGAGATGGCGACGGCGATGCAGGCGGGGGCGAAGTTCGTCGTCTTCGTCGTCGACAACGGCATCTACGGCACCATCCGCATGCATCAGGAACGTGAGTTCCCGGCCCGCGTCCACGGCACCACTCTGGTCAACCCGGATTTCGCCGCGCTCGCCCGCGCCCACGGCGCCGTCGGGCTGACGCTGGCCGACGACGCGGACGTCGAGGCGGTGATCGACGAGGCCCTCGCCGTCGACGGGCTGGTGCTGGTCCACGTCCTCACATCGTCCGAGGCGATCACCCCGACGACGACGCTGACCAGACTGCGGGAAACGGCACTGGCGAAGAAGAGCGGTTGAGGCGCGCGGGTGGCCGCGTCCGCCGCCTCACCAGACGAGGCGCGGCAGATAGGCGGTGGCGCTCAGCCCTTCGGCGGCGAGCCGGTCGACGACCCGTGCCGGATCGGGGGCGTCGATCGGGCCGAAATCGTCGCCGTGGATACCGGCGGTGACGAACAGCACGTCGAGACCCTGGTCGACGGCGCCGCGGATGTCGGTCGGCAGGCCGTCGCCGATCGCCAGCACCCGGCGGTCGTCGACCGGCCGGCCGGTGAGCGCCGAGATCCGCCGCCGTACTTCGGCGTAGACCGGCGAATGCGGCTTGCCGATCAGCGTCACCTCACCGCCGAACGCCTCGGCATAGAGCGCGGCGAGCGCCCCGGCGCACCACAGCTTCTCGTGTCCGCGCTCGACGATCAGGTCGGGATTGGCGCAGAGCATGGTGAGGCCGCGCTCGGCCAGCGCCGCCAGTCGACCGCGATAGTCCTCCGGCGTCTCGGTCAGATCATCGACGAGGCCGGAGCACACGATGATCTCCGCCTCGCCGTCCGCGACCAGCCGATGCGGCAGGCCGTCGTAGATCGGCAGATCGCGTTCCGGCCCGACGTGGGTGATCCGCCGTTCGGGCCGTGCCATCAGCGTCTCGCGGGTGACGTCGCCGGAGGTGACGAGGTCGTCGTAGGCTTCGCGCGGCACCCCGAGCGAGGCGAGTTGGGCGTGGATCGGCCCGGACGGGCGCGGCGCGTTGGTCAGCAGCACGACGCGACCGCCGCCGCGGCGGAATTCGACGAGGGCTTCGCAGGCGCCGGGGTGGGCCGCCAGACCGTTGTGCACCACGCCCCAGACGTCGCTGATCAGCACGTCGTAGTCCGTCGCCAGCGCCGAGAGACCGGGGACGAGCGGCGGAACGGATCGGAGCATGGCGGGGGCGGTCCTCGCAACGTTGAAACTCGCACGACAAGTAGTGGGGTGTGCGTTGCGCCGCAACATGGCGTGCCTCGAATTCCAGTCGCCTCGTCCAAAAGACGTGACGCGGGAGAGCGAATCCGGGAAGATCGCCGCCATTCGAGGATCTCGCCCCCATGATCGTGCGTCGCCTGTCGGACACCACCGTCGATCGAATCGCCGCCGGTGAGGTGATCGAGCGGCCGGCGAGCGTCGTCAAGGAACTGGTGGAGAACGCGCTCGACGCCGGGGCGTCCCGCATCGAGGTGGTCACCGCCGGCGGCGGCAAGACCCTGATACGGGTGAGCGACGACGGCGTCGGCATGGTCCGCGACGATCTCGCCCTCGCCGTCCAGCGCCACTGCACCTCCAAACTCTCCGATGACGACATCTTCCTGATCGAGAGCCTCGGCTTCCGCGGCGAGGCGTTGCCCTCGATCGGCGCGGTGGCGCGCATGACGCTGGCGAGCCGCCACGCCGAGGAGCCGCACGGCTGGGAGATCGCCATCGACGGCGGCCTCGTCGGGGAGGCCCGCCCCGCCCCGATCACCCGCGGCACCCGGGTCGAGGTCCGCGACCTCTTCTTCGCCACCCCGGCGCGGTTGAAGTTCCTGAAGTCCGACCGCGCCGAGACGGCGGCGATCACAGAGGTGGTCAAGCGCCTGGCGCTCGCCCGTCCCGACGTGCGCTTCTCGCTCGCCGGCGCCGACCGGGCGAGCCTCGACTGGCCGGCCGGGCGCGGCGAGGGGGCCGACCTCGCCCGCATCGCCGCGATCGTCGGCGACGACTTCGTCGACAACGCATTGCCCATCGACGCCGAGCGCGAGGGCGTGAGGCTCACCGGCTGGGTCGGCCTGCCGACCCATCACCGTGCCTCCTCGGTGCATCAGTATCTGACCGTCAACGGTCGGCCGGTGCGCGACAAGATGTTGTTCGGCGCCATCCGTGGCGCCTATGCCGACGTCATGTCGTCGGATCGCCACGCCGTCGTGGTGCTCGACGTGCGCGTCCCGCCGCACGAGGTCGACGTCAACGTCCACCCGACCAAGGCCGACGTGCGGTTCCGCGATTCCGCGCTGGTGCGCGGCCTTCTCGTCGGCGCGGTGCGTCAGGCGCTCGCCGCGAGCGGCCATCGCGCCACCACGACCGGAGGCGCCGCGACCCTCGCGGCGTTGCGTACCGCGGCCGCCCCGGCGGGGGTACCGCTGACGCGGTCCGGCTGGACCCCGCCCGCCGGCCCTGCCTGGCGGCCGGATGCCCCCCGTTCGTCTCAGCCCTTCGACTGGCGAACCGCCCCTTCGCGCCCCGACAACGATCCCGGCGCGGCGCCCTTCGACGCGGCTCGTTTCGCCGAGACCGCCGCCTCGCCCTTCGATGCGGTGATCGCGCCTTCCGCCGACGCGCGCGGCCACACCGCTCCTCTCGACGAGACGGCCGAAGCGCGCCCGCTCGGCGCCGCGCGCGCCCAGATCCACGCCAACTACATCGTCGCCCAGACCCGCGACGGCCTCGTCATCGTCGACGCCCACGCCGCCCACGAGCGCCTCACCTACGAGAAGCTCAAGCGCCAGATGGGCGAGACCGGTGTCGCCCGCCAGATGCTGCTCATCCCGGAAGTGGTCGAACTGCCGGAGGAGGACGTCGCCCGGCTGCTGTCCTGCGCCGAGGACTTCGAGAAGGTCGGATTGACGCTGGAGAGCTTCGGCGGCGGAGCGGTCGCGGTGCGCGAGGTGCCGGCGATCCTCGGGACCGGCGACGTCGCCGGCCTCGTCCGCGACCTCGCCGACGACCTCGCCGAATGGGACTCGTCCGACCGCGTCGGCCGGCACGTCGACGAGGTGCTCGCCACCATGGCCTGCCACGGCTCGGTTCGCTCCGGTCGGCGGCTGCGGCCCGAGGAGATGGACGCGCTGCTGCGCGAGATGGAGGCGACCCCCAATTCCGGCCAGTGCAATCACGGCCGCCCAACCTGGGTCGAACTGAAGCTCACCGACATCGAGCGGCTGTTCGGGCGGCGCTGAGAAGCGAGCGGCCCGGAAGACGCGAGGGCAGGCGCGTCGACCGGGCCGGGAGGCGTATCGTCGGAGCTGTGATCGAACGACACGCGGGGAGTTCTGGGTCGGTGCGGCGAAATCGTCGTGTCCGAACCGCGGTGATCTTCACGCTCGGAAGCCGAGGCGGGTAGCGCCTCCTCCGATCGAGGTTCAGGCGGCGCGCAGCGTCGACACGAAACTCTCGACCTGGCGGGTGAGTTCGTCGGCCTGGCCGGAGAGCTCGCTCGACAGGCCCATCAGGCGGCCGGCCGCCGTGCCGGTGGTCTCGGCCGCCCGGCCGACGCCGGAGATCGTCTCGGTGACCTGCTGCGCCCCGAGGGCGGCGCGATGGGTGTTGGAGGAGATCTCCGCGGCCGCGGCGCCTTGCTGGGTCACCGCGCCGGCGATGGAAGAGGTCGCCTCGCGGATCGATCCGATTGTGCCGACGATGCTGGAGATCGAAACGACGGTCTCGGCGGTGGCCGACTGGATCTCGCCGATCTTGAGGGCGATCTCGTCGGTCGCCTTCGCCGTCTGCGACGCCAGTTGCTTGACCTCCGAGGCGACCACCGCGAAGCCCTTGCCCGCTTCGCCGGCACGCGCCGCCTCGATCGTGGCGTTGAGCGCCAGCAGATTGGTCTGGCCTGCGATGTCGCGGATCAGTTCGACCACGTCGCCGATCTTCTCGGCCGCCTCCGACAGCAGGCGGATGTTGGCTTCGGTGTTGGCCGCTTCGGTCGCGGCCGCCTGCGCCACCTCCGCCGATTGGCCGACTCGCCCGGTGATCTCGCGCACCGAGGCCGCCAGTTCCTCGGTCGAGGCGGCGACCGTCTGCACGTTCGCCGCCGCTTCGCCCGCCGCGGTCGAAACGGTCGTGACCTGACGGGAGGTTTCCTCGGCGGTCGCCGACAGATCCCGCGCCGCACCCGCCACGTCGGACGAGGAGCGCACGAAGCGCTGGGCGAGCGTGCCCATCGTCGCCATGAAGCGATCGGCGATCTCCCGGCGCTCCTTCGCCATGCGTTCGACGACCGCCCGTTCCTCGGCGGCCCGGTCGGCGCGCAACGCCTCCGCCTCGGCGAGACCGTCGCGGAACACCACCAATGTGCGCGCCATGTCGCCGATCTCGTTCGGCCGCTTGACCGAAGGGATGCTCGTGTCGAGCCGCCCGGCGGCGATCGCCTGCATCACACCCGTCAGGGCGCGCAGCGGTGCGGTGATGCCGAAGACGACGAAGGCGGCGGCGCCGAGGCCGATGACGACACCGATCCCCGCCAGGACGATCGTCCGGGTCAGCGACGAGACGTAGGCCTCCTCGATGTTGGCGCTCTCCCGATCCGCGTGCCCCACCGCCGAGGCGATCGCGCCATCGAGAACTTTCAGCGTCCGGTCGAAGCCCGGAACCGAACGGGCGAGGGCACTCGCCGCTCCCGAGCGATCGGTCAGCCGCTTCAGGGAGAGCGCCTCGTTCAGCGCCTTGACGTTCTCATCCCAGAGACCCCGGAATTCGCCCCAGAGCTTCTTCTCCTCGACGTCGAGATCCATCGCCTCGTGGGCCCGGAACAATCCGTCGATACGCTTCGAACTGACGACGATCGCTTCGTCGATCGCCTGGCTGGCGGTCGGATCCTCGTCGAGGACGAGGCTGGCCACCTGTAGGCGGTGATGGGTGATGGCCTGTTCGATCTCGGCGATCCGCCGCAGCGTCGGCAGCGCCTCGCCGGTCACCTGCGCCGCGCTCGATTGCATCGTCCGCAGTTGCGAGGCCCCGAGACCACTCTGGATCAGAAGAAACGCGACCAGTACGCCGACCACGGCGCTCAACGACGTCTTGACCGAGATCCGCATGTTCCGCCCCCATATCCGGCCCGTCGCCGGCGCTTCGCCGTCGACGTCGGGGTCATGTTGGAGCAGCAGCGTTAATCGGGAATTAAACCAGCGCGGTTCCCAAGCAGAAGCCGGTGCCGCGGCGCGACCCGATCGACGCATGACCATGGGGAACAGCGTCTTGGCCGCCGTCGTACGTGTCCCGTCGGCGATGTATTGAGATATCAGTCTGAAATTACGTAGCGTAAGAAGATGAGGCGGGTTTCACCCTGCTCCCGCCGGTCGACGACTTCCAGTCCGGTCGGCAGGGCGACTTCCACCGAAGCGCTCTCCTCGACCACGACGATCGCCTCGTTCTTCAGCCAGCCGCCGTCGATCAGCGCGACGAGGGCGGCGTCCGCCAGCCCTTTGCCGTAGGGCGGATCGAGGAAGGCGAGGTCGAAGGGCTCCATCGGCGCACAGCGCCCGAGCTTGGTCGCGTCGCGACGCCACAGCTTGGTGACGCCGCCGGCGTCCGACGCCTCGACGTTGGCGTGGATCAGGGCGCGCGCTTCCGCCGCCTCCTCGACGAAGAGACAGAACCGGGCGCCGCGCGACAGCGCTTCGAGCCCGAGCGCGCCGGTGCCCGAGAAGAGGTCGAGGACGCGCGCGCCTTCGACCGGATCGCCGAACCCGTGGGCGAGGATGTTGAACAGGCTCTCGCGCAGGCGGTCGGAGGTCGGGCGGATCGCCCGGGATTTCGGCCCGACGAGATGCAGTCCCCGCTTGCGGCCGCCGACGATCCTCACGGACGGCCTCCGCGCGGGCCCCCGCGCCCACCGCCCGGCCGCGGACCCTTCGGACCCGGACCGCGCTTGTCGGGTCCCTTGGTGCCGCGGCCCGAGGGACCGTCGTAGCGGCCACGACCGCCGGAAGCCGGGGCGCCGCCGTCGCTGCCGTCACGCGGTCCTTTCTTGCCGCCCGGGTTCATGCCGCGCGGTCCGCGCGGACCGAAGCTCGAGCCTTCGGGGCGAGCCTTGAAGCCCGCGCCCTTGGGACGATCACCGCCCTCCGGCCGGTCGCGGAACCCGCCGCTCTTCGCTCCGCCCTCCGGCCGGTCGCGGAAACCACCGCTCTTCGCCCCGCCCTCGGGTCGGTCGCGGAAGCCTTCGGAGCGCCGCCGCCCTTCACCGCCGGCGCCGCGATCGCGGAACCCTTCGGAGCGGAAACGGCCGCGCTCCTCGCCCTCCGGCCGCTCGCCGCGTCCGGTCCGTTCACCGGCGCCGCGCGGCCGCTCGCCGCTCTTCGGCCCACCCCGGCCACCCTTGCGCGCCTCGTCGTACGACGGACGCTCGTCGCGCTGCGGCCGATCGCGGAACCCGGCGCTCTTCGGCCGATCGCCCGCGGGCCGGTCGCGGAAACCGCCGGAACGCGGCGCTTCGCTCCCCTCGGCTCTGCCGCGCGATCCTTCGGAGCGCCAGCGTCCGCCCTCTCCCGTGGGACCGCTGCGGTCGCGGTAGCCTTCCGCGCGTACCCGCCCGCCGCCGGCGATCTCGGGGCGATCTCGGAAACCGCCGCTCTTCGGCGCGCCGCTCGGTCGACCACGGAAACCTTCCGAGCGCATCGGCCTCTCGTTGCGCTCTCCGGTCGAGCGTCCGCCGCTCTCCTCGTCGCGCCCCCGCCGTTCGTCTCGACGTCGCTCACCGGTGCCGACGAATTCCATCTTGGTGCGCGGCTCGCGCTTGCCGCCGCGCTTCGCCCGGTCGTCGCCGTCGCCCGCCGGGGTGAAGCCCTTGATGCGCCGCTTCGGAGCTTCTTCGCCCTCGTCGGAGCCGTGCAGGTGATGGACGATCGGCGCGTCGAAGTCGGCCCCCGACTCCGTCACCAGTCGCTTGCCGAGTTGGTCGCGCAGAACGCGGCCGCGGATCTCGCGGATCTCGCCCTCTTCCAGGTCGGCGAGCTGGAAGGGCCCGAAGGAGATGCGGATCAGCCGGTTGACGGTCAGGCCGAGAGAGGCGAGGACGCGTTTGACCTCGCGGTTCTTGCCCTCGCGCAGGCCGAGCACCAGCCAGATGTTGGAACCCTGCACCCGGTCGATCATCGCCTCGATCGGCCCGTAGTCGACGCCGTCTAGCGACACACCGTGCTTCAGTTCGTCGAGCGCCGCCTGATCGATCTCGCCGTAGGCGCGCACCCGGTAGCGGCGCAGCCAGCCGGTCGAGGGCAGCTCGAGCACCCGAGCGAGGCCGCCGTCGTTGGTCAGCAACAACAGGCCTTCGGTGTTGATGTCGAGCCGGCCGACGGTGATCACCCGCGGCATGTCGTCGGGAAGAACCGAGAAGACGGTCGGCCGCCCCTCGGGGTCCGACGTCGTGGTGACGAGGCCGCGCGGCTTGTGGAAGAGCCACAGCCGGGTGCGCTCGCGGGCCGGCAGCGGCGCTCCGTCGACGGTGATGCGGTTCTGCGGACCGACGGTGACCGCCGGCGTGGTCAGCACCACGCCGTCGACGGTGACGCGGCCGGCCGTCACCCATTCTTCCGCTTCGCGCCGCGAACACAGGCCCGCACGTGCCAGCACCTTGGCGATCCGCTCGAGATCGCCGCCCTTCGCGTCGCTCGCGCGCGCGGTTTCGTCTATCGGGGACTTGGTCATGGCGCCCATCTAGAGCAAAGCGCGAAGAATTGTAAGCGGGCGTCGGGGATTTCTCGCGACCTCGGCACCGCTCTCGACCGAGAGGGGGCGTCGCACCGTCTGGTGGAGACGTTCCGGCCGGCCTATGGTCGCGTCGCCCGCCACCCGGAACCCTCGCCGTGACCGAGACCGCCTACCGCTCCTTCATGGACCTCGCCCTCGCCGAAGCCCGCCGGGCTGCCGAGGCCGGGGAAGTGCCGGTCGGGGCGGTGGTGGTCAGGGACGGCGTCGTCGTCGCCGGCGGGCGCAATCGCACGCTCGCCGACCACGATCCGACCGCCCATGCCGAGATCGTCGCCCTGCGCGAGGCCGGCCGCGTCCTGGGATCCGAACGGCTGATCGACTGCGACCTGTGGGTGACGCTCGAGCCCTGCCCGATGTGCGCCGGCGCGATCTCCTTCGCCCGCATCCGCCGCCTCTACTACGCCGCCTCCGACCCCAAGGGCGGAGCGGTGGAGAACGGCGTGCGCTTCTTCTCCTCGCCTTCCTGCCACCACGTGCCGGAGGTCTATTCCGGCCTCGCCGAGCGCGAGGCGAGCGAGATGTTGAAGAGCTTCTTCAAGGAGAGGCGGTGAGCGTCGGCCAGAAGCCGCCGGCGCGCGTCGCCCGCGCCGTCGGGGCGGTCGCCCGGCCTCACTGAGCGGCGCTGCGGAAGCTCCTCGCCAAGAGGCGGCGGGCGTCCTCGCCCGACATCGGTTCGCCGAAGACGTAGCCCTGTGCGTATTCGCAGCCGAGGGCCCGGAGTTCCATGACGTCGGCGCGGGTCTCGGCGCCCTCCGCCACCACGTCCATGCCGAGGTCGTGCGCCAGCGTCACGATCGAGCGCAACAGCACCGGGCGTTCCTTGGCGGTGGTGCCGTTGTTGCCGCGGACGAAGGACTGGTCGATCTTGATCGTGTCGAAGGGGAAGCGTTGCAGGTAGGCGAGCGAGGAATAGCCGGTGCCGAAGTCGTCGAGGGCGAGCGAGGCTCCGAGTTCCTTGATGCGCTCCAGCACCTTGGCGGCATATTCGGGGTTCTCCATGACGAGGCTTTCGGTGACCTCTATCTTCAACGTACCGCGCGCCACTTCGACGCGGGAGAGCACGGCCTTGACGTCGTTGATCAGGTCGTGGCGCAGGATCTGGCGCGACGAGACGTTGACCGAGGCGAAGACGCCGAGGTCGGCGCCGAACTCCTCCTGCCACTGGGAAAGCTGGCGCGCCGCCTTCTCCAGCACCAGGATGCCGAGCGGGATGATGAGGCCCGAGCGTTCGGCGATGGAGATGAACTCGCCGGCGCCGAGCCGGCCGCGCTTCGGGTGATCCCAGCGCACCAGCGCCTCGAAGCCGGCGATGGATTCGTCGGCCAGCCGGATGATCGGCTGGAAGAAGACCTTGATCTCTTCGCGTTCGAGCGCGCGGCGCAGGTCGCTCTCGATCGCCAGGATGTCGACGGCATGCTGGCGCAGGGACGGGCGGAACACCTCGATGCGGTCGCCGCCGAGCCGCTTGGCGTGGAACATGGCGATCTCGGCGTCCTTGACGAGGTCGTCCTCCTTCTTGGCGGCGATGTCGTAGATGGCCACGCCGATCGACGTGGTGAGGAAGACTTCCCGTTCGCCCAGCGTGATC
This sequence comes from Siculibacillus sp., assembly GCA_030247555.1. GTDB lineage: Bacteria > Pseudomonadota > Alphaproteobacteria > Rhizobiales > Ancalomicrobiaceae > CALBKH01. The sequence goes on from JAOTSD010000018.1 coordinate 44,947, forward strand.
GGCGCCTTCAGCGCCCGGCGGATGCCGTCGGCGAAGGCGGCGATGCGCTCCGGCTCGTTCTCGGAGATGACGACGACGCCGAACTGATCGCCGTCGATGCGGGCGAGCGTGTCCTGCGGCTTCATCTGGCGGGCGAGCCGGCGGGCGACCGTGAGCAGCATCGAATCGCCGATCGACAACCCCAGGCTGTCGTTGACGTTCTTGAAGCGGTCGATGTCGACGATGATGATCGACGGACGCCCGATACCCTCGGCCCGGGCCCGGACGATCGCCGAGCCGATGCGATCGAAGAACAGCTCGCGGTTCGGCAGGCCGGTCAGGTTGTCGTGGACGGCGTCGTGGAGGAGCCGTTCCTCGGCGTTGTGGACGTCGGTCTCGTCGAGCAACGTGCCGACGCAGCGCACCACCTCGCCGTCCGAGCCGAGCACCGGTCGGGCGCGCAGCTTGAACCAGCGGAAATGCCCGTCGCGCGAACGCAGTCGGAAGGTCACCGAGACGCGGCCGCGGCGCTGCTCGACCACCGCGTCGAGGGTCGAGCGGAAGGGGTCGCGATCCTTGGGGTGGAGGATCTCCAGCCAGTCGCGCGCCGCGCCCTCGAGCGCGCCGGGCTCGAGCCCGAGCAGGTCCTCGACCTCCGCGGACGCCCAGATGAGATCGCGACTGACGTCCCAGTCCCAGATCATGTCGCCCGAACCGACCAGCGCCAGCGCCCGGCGCTCGACCTCGCCGGTGGCGCCCTGCGCCACGCCGCCGCCGGCGAAGGCGTGCTGCATGACGGTGAAACCGATCAGCATGACGACGAGGACGAGGCCGGCGGCGAGCGCCGGTTGGACCGCGTCGTTGTCGATGCCGCCGGAGACGGTGAGACCGGCGGCCAGCAACCAGGCGGTGAGCAGTATCCAGGTCGGGATCAGCATGATGGCGCGGTCGTAGGCGTGCGTCGCCAGATAGGCGATGAGCCCGGCACCGACAACCGCGACGACGCCCAGCGCGATGCGGGCGATGCCCGAGGCGATCACCGGATCGATCACCGCGACGCCGACCAACCCGAGCAGCACCACCACCGCCGCACCGGTGACGTGGGAGTAGCTGACGTGCCAGCGATTGAGGTTGAGGTAGGAATAGAGGAAGACGACCAGCGTCGTCGCCAGCATCACTTCGGCACCGGCGCGATAGACCTGATCGGCGCCGGGGGCGAGGCGGAAGAGCTTGTCCCAGAAGCCGAAGTCGATGCACAGGTAGGCCAGCACCGCCCAGGCCATCGCCGCCGTCGCCGGGAACATGCCCGAGCCGCGCACCACGAAGAGGATGGTCAGGAACAGCGCCAACAGACCCGAGATGCCGAGGATGATGCCGCGGAACAGGGTGTAGGCGTTGACGCTGTCCTTGTAGGCGTCCGGCTCCCACAGGACGAGCTTGGGCAGGCGCGACGACTTCAACTCGATGACGAAGGTGACCACCGAGCGTGGGTCGAGGGTAACGAGGAAGACGTCCGCCTCCTGACTGGCCTGCCGGTCGGGAGCGTTGCCCTGCGAAGTCGAGATCGACTGGATGCGCGACGAACCGAGGTCGGGGGCGAGCACACCGGAATCGGCGAGGCGGAAGAAGGGTGCGACGATCAGTCGGTCGATCTGTTCGTCGGTGTTGTTCTTCAGCGCGAAGACCACCCAGTCGCCGCGTCCGGACTGGGAGGAGCGGACCTCGATGCGGCGGACGATGCCGTCGGAACCCGGCGCGGTCGAAACCTGGAGACGGTCACCGGCGCCCAGCCGCATCTCCACCGCCTGGGTGAGATCGAGGGCGGGCACGTCGAGCGGCACCGAGATCGGTTCGACGGCGTGGCTCGCCACCGCGCCGATCTGGAGCGCCAGCGTCGCGAGAACGACGACGATGATCGCGCGCAGGCCCCTCAAATTCGGTCCTTTCTCTCGAACGCGTCGGCGAACGTGTCGGTCGATTCGAGTGTTACCGGCTGCCTCGCCCCCCGACAAGCCGTCCACCCGGAAAACCCACCGGCCACCTCGGCTTCGCGACCTCAAGCCCGCGTCCCGTCGCGCGGCACGGTCGGATGGCGGGAGTCGTCGGCGAGCAGGCCCCACAGGATGTGGTCGCGCCATTCGCCGGCGATGCAGAGGTAACGACGGGCGAGACCTTCGCGGGTGAAACCGACCTTTTCGAGGAGGCGGATGGAACGGTCGTTCTCCGGCAGGCACGAGGCCTCGATCCGGTGCAGCCGGAGTGTGGCGAAGGCATGGACGACGACGAGGCCAACCGCCTCGGTCATGATGCCGCGACCGGCGTGCGGCGCCCCCATCCAGTAGCCGAGGGTGCCGGTCTGGGTGACGCCGCGGCGAATCTGCGCCAGGGTCACCCCGCCGAGCAGTTCCCGCGAACCGGCGTCGAAGACGAACCAGGGGAAGGCGGAGCCTTCCCGCATCTCGGTACCGTAGCGGCGCAGCCGGCGGCGGAACGCCGGCTTCTCGAGGTCGTCCCCCGGCCACAGCGGCTCCCAGGGCTCGAGGAAGGCGCGACTGCGGGCGCGCAAGTCCGCCCATGCGGGATGATCCGCCATCACCGGCGGGCGCAGGAGGAGGCGGGCGGAACGCAGTATCGGTAGCGGATCCTGGGCGACGATGCGCAGGAAACTCATCGCCCGTCCCTCCTCAGGCGCGAGTTCGCAGGTGCCGCGTCAGTTCCTCGCCGGTGGGGGCGTCGGCGACCGGACCGACCAGCGCCATGGTGGGCCTCGAATCCGTGAAGATCTCGCGCGCCAGGCGCCGCACCTGCGGCAGGTCGACCGCGGCGATCTTCGACAGCACTTCCGCGGTGGCGAGCGGCCGGCCCCAGATCAGTGTCTGGCGGGCGATCTGGCTCGCCCGCGACACCGGGCTCTCGAGGCTCATCAGGAGGCCGGCGCGGAGCTGCGCCTTGGCGCGGGCGACCTCGGCCTCGCCGAGATCGTCGGAGAGCCGTGCCACTTCGGTGACGATACCGGGCATCATGCGCTCGAGATCCTCTTCGCCGGTCGCCGCATGGATGCCGAACAGGCCGGTCTCGCGATAGCCCCAGTGGAAGGCGGAGATCGAGTAACACAGGCCCTGGTTCTCGCGGATCTCCTGGAACAGGCGCGAGGACATGCCGCCGCCGAGGACGGTGGCGAGCACCTGCGCCGCGTGGTGGTCCGGCGAGGCGTAGTGCCGGCCCTCGAAGGCCAGCGTCATCTGCGCTTCGGCGAGATCGCGCGTCTCGCGCACGTCGCCGCCGCGATAGACCGCGTCGGCCACCGGCGGTGCATCGCCCGTCGGCAGGGCGGCGAAGCGTTCCTCGGCGAGGCGGACGACCTGCGCATGGGTGAGGTTGCCGGCCGCCGCCACCACCATCTGAGACGGGCGGTAGTGGCGATCGAGATAGGAGCGCAACGCGTCACGGTCGAAGGACTTCACCGTCTCCGGCGTGCCGAGGATCGGCCTCCCGATCGGCTGGTCGGGAAAGGCGCGCTCTTGGAGGAGGTCGAAGACGACGTCCTCGGGCATGTCGTGGGCGGCACCGATCTCCTGCAGGACGACGTGGCTCTCGCGCTCCAGCTCCTCCGGATCGAAGACCGACTCGGTCAGGATGTCGGCGAGGATGTCGACGGCCAGGGCGAGGTCGTCCTTGAGGATGCGGGCGTAGTAGCAGGTGTTCTCCACCGAGGTGGCGGCGTTGATCTCCCCGCCCACCGCCTCGATCTCCTCGGCGATGCGCCGGGCCGAGCGGCGCGTCGTGCCCTTGAAGGCCATGTGCTCGAGCAGGTGCGAGATGCCGTGTTCGTGTGCCTCCTCCGACCGCGAGCCGGCGCCGACCCACACGCCGATGGAGGCGGTCTCCACCTGCGGCATGGTCTCGGTGGCGACGGTGAGGCCGCTCGAAAGGGTCGTCACTTCCACGCTCATCGGCGTCTCCGTCCCGGGGCTCTTCGGGTGGCCCGTTCGCGCCGGCGTTCGTCCCGGCGCACCATCGTGCCTCAGATCGCGACGGCGCGCGACCTCTCCTCGACGAAACGTTCGACCGCCATCAGGTCGGCGGCCACCACGTCGAAATGTTCTTGGCGTTCCATGAGGTCGCCGAGCCAGGCCGGCAGCGGCGGGTGGACTCCGCTCGCCGCCTCGACGGCCGCCGGGAACTTGGCCGGATGGGCGGTCGACAGCGTGATCATCGGCACGCCTTCCGTGAGGAACGGCTTCGCCGCCGCGATCGCCACCGCGGTGTGTGGATCGACCAGCAGGCCGGTCGTCCGGAACGTCTCGGCGATGGTCGCCGCGGTCTCCGCCTCGTCGGTGCGACCGGAGGAGAAGAGCGAGCGGATCTCGGCGAGGGGGGCGTCGGGGATGGTGAAGGCGCCCGACTGCGACAGGCTCGACATCAGGCTCTGCACCGCCGCGCCGTCGCGGCCGAGCGCTTCGAACAGCAGCCGCTCGAAGTTCGACGACACCTGGATGTCCATCGACGGCGAGATCGACGGGGTGACACCGCGCACCTCGTAGGTGCCGGTCTCGAGCGTGCGGTGGAGGATGTCGTTGACGTTGGTGGCGATGACCAGCCTCTCCACCGGCAGCCCCATCTTCACCGCCACGTAGCCGGCGAAGATGTCGCCGAAATTGCCGGTCGGCACACAGAACGACACCTTGCGGTGCGGCGCGCCGAGCGCGGTGCCGGCGACGAAGTAGTAGACCACCTGGGCGACGACCCGGGCCCAGTTGATCGAATTGACCCCCGACAGGCCGATGCGGTCACGGAAGGAGAAGTGGTTGAACATCGCCTTCAGAAGCGCCTGGGCGTCGTCGAAGGTGCCCTCGAGCGCGATGGCGTGGACGTTGGTGTCGTCGATCGTCGTCATCTGCCGACGCTGGACGTCGGAGACGCGGCCGTGCGGGTACATGATGAAGACGTCGACGCGCTCGCGCCCCTTGAAGGCGTCGATCGCCGCGCCGCCCGTGTCGCCCGAAGTGGCGCCGACGATGGTGGCGCGACGGTTGCGCTTGGCCAGCACGTGGTCCATCGCCCGGCCGAGAAACTGCATCGCCACGTCCTTGAAGGCGAGCGTCGGCCCGTGGGAGAGTTCCAGCAGGAAGTGGTTCGAACCGAGCTGGGAGAGCGGCGTCACCGCCGGGTGGCGGAAAGTGGCGTAGGCGCCCTCGATCATGGCGCGCAGATCGTCATGACGGATGTCGGAGCCGGTGAAGCGCGAGATGATGCGGAAGGCCACCTCGGCGTAGGGCAGGCCGGCGAGATCGGCGATCTCCTCCGACGTCAACACCGGCCAATCGGCCGGCACGTAGAGGCCGCCGTCGCGGGCCAGTCCGGCGAGCAGCACATCGGAGAAGCCGAGGCTCGGGGCCTCGCCGCGGGTGGAGACGTAACGCACTTTCGACATCCTTCGTCGACGGGACGGCGGCCGCCGGAGGCGGGCTCGAGCGGCGAAATCGGCCGGGACACTAGGGCCGGCGGGGGCCGGGGGCAAGGGGAAGTGGGGCGGGCGGGCCGTCCGATGGTCGCGCGGACCTCTCCACCTCGTCATCGCAGGGTCGAGCCCGGCGACGACGAGGTGAAGAGGCCGTCGAACGGGCACTCCCGCCGGCCGTGCCGCATCCCGCTCGCCGATGACACCGGCGCGGCGCGTCGCTTCGCCCTTTGCACCTCACGGCGGGTGCCCTAAGTTCTCACCCACGATCCTTCTCGCGAAAGCCCCCGATGACCGACACCGCCCACGACCTTCTCGCCGCCGCCGGGCTCGATCCGGAGATCGCACGCCGCATCACGGCGGAGGCGACGGACGGCGCGGACGACGGCGAGCTCTATCTCGAGTATCGCCAGTCGGAATCGCTGATGTTCGACAACGGCCGGCTGAAGTCGGCCTCCTTCGACACCACCCAGGGCTTCGGCCTGCGCGCGGTGACCGGCGAACTGTCGGGCTTCGCCCACTCCGGCGAGATCTCGGAGAGCGCGCTGAAGCGGGCGGCCGACGCGGTCTCGGCGGTGCGCGGCGGTCGCTCCGGCACCTATGCCGCGACGCCGGCGCCGACCAATCGCCGCCTCTACGGCGACGACAACCCGATCGGCGCGCCGAGCTTCGAGGACAAGGTCCGCCTCCTCGCCGAGATCGACGCCTACGCCCGCGACCGCGATCCCCGCGTCCGTCAGGTCACCGCCTCGCTCGCCGCCACCTGGCAGATCGTCGAGATCCTGCGCCCCGACGGCAGTCGCGCTCGCGACGTCCGCCCGCTGGTGCGCGTCAACGTCTCGGTGGTGGCCGGCGCCGGCGACCGGCAGGAGAGCGGCAGCCACGGTTTCGGCGGGCGCGAGAGCTTCGAACGGTTCATCGCCGTCGATCGCTGGCACCATGCCGTCGACGAGGCGCTGCGTCAGGCGCTGGTCAACCTCGAGTCGGTTCCGGCCCCGGCCGGGACCTTCGACGTGGTGCTCGGGCCGGGGTGGCCTGCGGTGCTGCTGCACGAGGCGATCGGCCACGGCCTCGAGGGAGACTTCAACCGCAAGAAGACCTCGGCCTTCGCCGGACTCCTCGGTGAGCGGGTGGCCGCCCCCGGCGTCACCATCGTCGACGACGGCACCCTGCCGGACCTGCGCGGTTCGCTGACCATCGACGACGAGGGCACCCCGACCTCCTGCACCACCCTGATCGACGACGGCATTCTCGTCGGCTTCATGCAGGATCGCCAGAACGCTCGCCTGATGGGTGTGGCACCGACCGGCAACGGCCGGCGGCAGTCCCATGCCCACGTGCCCTTGCCACGGATGACCAACACCTACATGCGGGCCGGGTCAATGGATCCGGCCGAGATCCTCGCCTCGGTGGAGGACGGCATCTATGCGGTGAACTTCGGTGGTGGGCAGGTGGACATCACCTCGGGCAAGTTCGTGTTCGAATGCACCGAGGCCTATCGGGTCGAGAAGGGCAGGGTGGGCGCGCCGCTGAAGGGCGCCATGCTGATCGGAAACGGCGCCGACGCGTTGACCCGGGTGAAGATGATCGGCGACGACCTGAAGCTCGATCCCGGCATCGGCACCTGCGGCAAAGGCGGCCAAGGGGTTCCGGTCGGCGTCGGTCAACCGACGTTGCGCCTCGACGGGCTCACCGTCGGCGGCACCGATACCCGGCGCTGAGCCGTACACGCGGAGTTGATCGCCGGAGGTGGCGGTTCCGGCGGAATTCGGCGACTTCGGCCGTGAGATCAGCCGCTTCGGCTCGGATCGGTCATTTACGAGACATGTCCGGGACCTTAGGACTCCTCGGTGGGAACGAAGTCGCGCGGAGAGGCCCGCTCGACCCCGGCGTCGGACTTCCGGCGCTCGTGACAGGCCGCCTCGTTCGGAACGCCGGAATGCCCGAATTCACGCCCACTTCGCCCCGGTTCTCCCGTCGGTCTCGGGTCGTCCCGTCGCTGCTCGTCGCCGCGGCGGTCGCCGCCGGCCTCGCGCTCGCCGGCTCCCGGTTCGGTCTCGCCCAGACCGCCCCGGCGGCCAGACCGGCGGACGGCGCCAAGTCCGCGGCCCCGGGGCGCCCGGCGCTCGCCCGCCCGCCGGCGCCGGTCACCGTCGCGTCGGTGGAGGTGAAGCCGATGCCGGCGGTGCTCGATGTCGTCGGCTCGGCCCTGGCCATCGCCTCGGTGCCGCTCAAGACCCGCGTCGACAGCCAGATCGAGGCGGTACTGGTCAAGGAGGGCGAGCGGGTCACGGCCGGGCAGATGATCTTCCGGCTCGACGCTCGGGCGGTGAAGGCGCAGGTGGCCCAGGCACGCGCCGTGCTCGCCCGCGACGAGGCGCAACTGGCGCTGCTCAGGTCCGATCTCGAACGCACCGAGCAACTCGTCCAGACCAAGACCAAGTCGAATCGCGATCTCGAGAGCGCCAAGACGCTGGTCGCGGCGCAGATGGCGACGATCGAGGCGGACCGCGCCGCGTTGCAGAACCTCGAGGTGCAGGCGAGTTGGTACGAGATCCGCAGCCCGATCGACGGGCGCGTCGGCTCGATCCCGCTGAAGCCCGGTTCGGCGATCCGGGCCAACGATTCGACGCTGCTGGCCACCGTCAACCAACTCGATCCGATCTACGTCTCCTTCTCGGTGCCGCAGTCGGCGATCCCGGCGCTGCGCGAGGCGATGGCCCGCGGCGACGTCGCGGTTTCGGTGCATCAGCCGGGCCGCCGCGGCGAGCCGCTCGCGGGCAGCGTCGCCTTCATCGAGAACATGCTCGACGCCGCCTCGGGGACGCTCGGCGTCAAGGCGTCCATCGTGAACCGCGAGGAAGCCCTGCTGCCGGGCGAATACGTTCAGGTGCGGGCGGTGTTGAAGACCGACCCGAACGCCCTCGTCGTTCCGGATCAGGCGATCCAGCTCGGCCAGAACGGCCCCTTCGTCTACGTCGTCAAGGAGGGCGACACGGTGGAGGTGCGGCGCGTCGTCATCGATCGCACCGTCGACGGCCGGACGGTGATCGCCAAGGGGCTCGAGGCCGGGGAACGGGTCGTCACCGACGGCCAGCTCCGCCTCTTCCCCGGAGCGAGCGTCGTGATCGGCAAGCCGGGCGCAGCCGCCGGGGCCGCGCCCAAGTCGGGGTCGTGATCCATGTCGCAACTCTCGTCGATCTCCGCGCCCTTCATCCGCCGGCCGGTCGCGACGATCCTTGTGATGGTGGCCTTCATCGCCGCCGGCCTCTTCGGCTATCGCGAACTGCCGGTCGCGGCGGTGCCGCGCGTCGACTATCCGACCATCTCGGTGACGGCCAAACTGCCCGGCGCCGGCCCGGAGACCATGGCGAGCTCGGTCGCCTCGGTGCTCGAGCGGCAGTTCTCCGGCATCGCCGGCCTGTCGTCGATGTCGTCGGTCTCCACCAACGGCTCGACCAACGTCTCGCTGCAGTTCGATCTCGCCCGCTCGATCGACGGCGCGGCGCTCGACGTCCAGGCGGCGATCGGTGCGGCCGCGCGGCAGTTGCCGCCGGAGATGGGCGAGCAGCCGTCCTTTCGAAAGGTCAACCCCGCCGACCAGCCGGTGCTCTTCGTCGCGCTGAAGTCGGAGGTGCTTCGCCTCTCCGACGTCGACGAATTCGCCCAGACCAACATCGCCCAGCGCCTTTCCACGCTGCCCGGCGTCGCCCAGGTCAACGTCTACGGGGCGCAGAAATACGCGGTGCGGATCAAGGCCGACCTCGACGCGCTCGCCGCCCGCGGCCTCACCGTCGACGATCTCAGGGCCGCCATCGCCGCCGCCAACACCAATTCGCCGGTCGGCTCGCTCACCGGTGCCAGCCGCAACACGACGCTCCAGGCGACCGGCCCGATCGAACGGGCCGCCGGCTACATGCCGCTGATCGTCACCTACCAGAACGGCGCGCCGGTTCGCGTCCAGGACGTCGCCCGCGCCATCGACAGCGTCGAGAACGACAAGGTCGCCGCTTGGCTCGACGGCACCCGCGCCATCATGTTGGCGATCCAGCGCCAACCGGACGCCAACACCGTCGAGGTCGTCGACCGCATCCGCGCCACCCTGCCGATCATCACCGCCGACATGCCGCCGGCGATGGAGGTGCAGGTGATGAACGACCGGTCGATCTCGATCCGTCACTCGATCGAGGACGTCGAGATCACCCTGCTCGCCGCCATGGGGCTGGTCATCGGCGTCATCTATCTGTTCCTGAAGTCGGCGCGGGCGACCATCATCCCGGCTCTGGCGCTGCCGGTGTCGCTGATCGGCACCTTCGCCGGCATGTATCTCTTCGGCTTCAGCCTCGACAACATCTCGCTGCTCGCCCTGACACTGGCCGTCGGCTTCGTCGTCGACGATGCCATCGTCATGCTCGAGAACATCGTGCGCCACGTCGAGATGGGCGAGCCGCCGATGAAGGCGGCCTTCCTCGGCGCCAAGGAGGTCGGCTTCACCATCGTGTCGATGACCATCTCGCTCGTCGCGGTGTTCATCCCCGTCCTGTTCATGGGCGGTGTCGTCGGCCGCATGTTCTTCGAGTTCGGTGTCACCATCACCCTGGCGATCCTGATCTCCGGCGTGGTGTCGCTGACGCTGACGCCGATGCTGGCGTCGCGGATCATCGACGAGCGCCATCTGCACGCCCGCCCGAATTTCGTCGTGCGCCTGTTCGAGCGGGCCTTCGGCCTCGTCACCCGCTTCTATTCGTGGTCGCTCGACCTGGTGCTGAAGGCCAAGTGGGTGATGCTGCTCGTCCTGTTCGCCACGATGGCCTGGACGCTGGTGCTCTACCGCGACACGCCGAAAGGTTTCTTCCCCCAGGAGGACACCGGCCAGATCACCGCCTCGACCCAGGGCGCCGACGACATCGCCTTCGCCGCGATGGTCGAGCGCCAACGCGAGGTGGCGGCGATCATCAAGGCCGACCCGGACGTGGTCAACGTCATGTCGACGGTCGGCGCCGGGTCGAGCTCGGCCAATCAGTCGAGCGGTCGGATGTTCATCACCCTGCGACCGAAGCCGGGGCGCAAGGTGTCGTCCGACGAGGTGATCCAACGCCTGCGCCGCGCCACGTCCCGGGTGCCGGGCATCAACACCTTCTTCCAGAACGTGCAGAACGTGAACATCGGCACGACCTTCGCGCGGGCTCAGTGGCAGTACACGTTGCAGTCCTCGGATTTCGACGAGCTGAAGACTTGGGCGCCGCGCATCGAGAGCCGCATCCGCCAGACGTCCGGCATCCTCGACGTTTCCTCCGACCTGCAGATCCGCGGCCGGCAGGCGGTGGTCGATATCGACCGCGACCGCGCCTCCAAGCTCGGCCTCACCGTCGATCAGGTCCGCTCGCGCCTCTATTCGGCCTACGGCACCCGCGTCGTCTCGACGATCTACACCGACACCTCCAGCTATTCGGTCATCCTCGAGGCGGCCGACGCCTTCACCTCGGGGCCGGAACAACTGAGGAGGCTGACGATCAAGACGCCGTCGGGTGCGACCGTACCCCTCGACGCCATCGCCACGGTGCGGGAGGCCCCGGCGCCGACCATCGTCGCCCACAAGGGGCAATTGCCGTCGGTGACCGTCTCCTTCAACCTGCAACCGGGCTTCGCCCTCGGGCAGGCGGTGGAAGCGATCAAGCTGATCGAGGCCGAGATCGGCCTACCCCAGACGGTGTTGACCGGTTTCTCGGGCACGGCGCAGATCTTCCAGGACGCGGTCGCCGGCCAGGGTCTTCTGATCTTCGCCGCGGTTCTGGTCATCTACATCGTCCTCGGCATCCTCTACGAGAGCTTCATCCACCCGATCACCATCCTGTCGGGCCTGCCGGCCGCCGGCATCGGGGCGTTGCTGACCCTGCAACTCTTCCGCATGGATCTCTCGGTCATCGCCATGATCGGCGTCGTCATGCTGATCGGCATCGTCAAGAAGAACGCCATCATGATCGTCGACTTCGCGGTCGAACGGCGCTCGAACGGGTTGTCGGCCTTCGACGCCGTGCACGAGGCCTGCCTGTTGCGCTTCCGCCCGATCATGATGACGTCGTTCGCCGCCATCCTCGGTACGCTGCCGATCGCCCTCGGCGTCGGCGCCGGTGCGGAACTGCGCCAACCGCTCGGCCTCGCCGTGGTCGGCGGCCTCGTGGTGTCGCAGATCCTCACCCTCTACATGACGCCGGTGGTCTACTTGCTGCTCGACCCGCTCACCCGCTCCAAACGGCCGCACGACGAAGACGAACCGGTCGCGGTGATCGAAGGCGCGCGCGGCCACGCGGCCGAGTGATTCGCCCCGAACGGCTTCTTCGGTGCCTTTTCGTCGGCGAATTTCCGACCATCGCGTGCCGAGACCTTGAAAAAGCAATCGATAGTTGTGGAACTGAGGGCTACCTCGGTCGGGGCGGTGTGTCATTCACGCAACGCACGGGAAAATTGGCCGGTGGTTGCACGACCCAGCGGCAAGTCGGGAATCCTTCGCGTCGAAGAGGGATTCCTTCCGGAGTCCGACGTGCTACGATTCGAATCGCAACACTCTCCCAGGGGGATCACTCATGAAGACCGTTCGCATCGTCGTTCTCGCTCTCGTCGCCGCCGCTGGCCTCTCCGTCGCCGGCTGCGCCAAGGCTCCGGCTCCGGCTCCGGCCGTCGTCAAGGGCTGATCGCGACGCGGCAGTCGACCGCCCACTCCGCGCGGAAGGCGGTCGTACGCGACGATCCAATCTCGGAAACGGCATCGGTGGCCAACCGGTGCCGTTTCTCTTTTCGGCCCCGTGCGACGGCGGCTCGCGGCGGCGGCCGATTCCGGCGGGTCTTCGCCGGCCGCCCCCCCCCCCCGTCGATCATCGAGATTTCGTGACAGGAGCGGGCCGGCCCGGCTATCATGGACCCCGTCCCCGATGGAACCGAGAGACCGACGACCGCATGAACCGCCACGAGACCCCGCGCCGCAGCGGCGAAGCCCAGATCCGCTATCTCGACGGGGATTATCAGATTCTCGCCAACGGCAGCTTCGTGGTGTGTGCGGTCACCGGGTTGCAGATCCCGCTCGACGAACTTCGCTATTGGAGCGTCGAGCGCCAGGAACCCTACGTCGACGCCAAGGCGTCGTTGCAGCGCCATCTGCGGGCCGCCGGCGAATCCTGACCCTCCCGCCCTTTCGTCTCGGATGACCCGAGAGGTCCGCCGGCTCGCGATCAACGCCGCGCCGGGCGGTGCAATTCGGCGATGAGGGCCGAAACCGCGGCCTCGTCGTCGAAGACGAGATCGACCGACGCCACTCGGACGGCGAGCGCGAGGCGCATCAGAGCCGGCTCCATCCGGCCGGCGAGGCGGGCGACGTCCTTCTCGGTGGTGACGAGGTCGAGGCCGCGGGCCTCGGCTCGGGCGAGGAGGTCCTCGGCGTCGGCGGGCTCCAATCGCTGATGGTCGCCGAAAGCGACGAGCTCGACCACGTCGACGCCGGCGGCGGCGAGGGTGGCGGCGAACTTCTCCGGCCGACCGATCCCCGCCCAAGCGAGCACCCGACGCCCGGCGAGGCGTTCCGGCGCTTCGAGAACGAGCCGGGCCGACAGTACGGGCAGACGGCGACGATCGGCTTCGGCGAGGAGGGCGGCGAGGCCGGGTGCCTCCGCCTCGCCCGAATCGACCACGACCAGCGCCGAGGCGAGGTCGAGTTGGACCGCCAGCGGCGCCCGCAACGGACCGGCCGGCATCACCCGGCCGTTGCCGATCCCGTGGCCGCGATCGACCACCACCAGCGACAGGTCCTTGGCGAGCGTCGGATTCTGGAAGCCGTCGTCGAGGATCACCAGATCGGCGCCGCACTCGGCGAGCAGGGCGAGGCCGGCCGTGCGATCGCGCGCCACGATGGTCGGGGCGAGGGCGGCATGGAGCAACGCCTCGTCGCCGACCTCGTCGGCGCCGTGGCGGCTCGCATCCACCCGCACCGGGCCGGCGAGGTCGCCGCCGTAGCCGCGCGTCATCACCGCCGGCGAGAAGCCGGCGCGCCGGGCGAGGCCGACGAGGGTGGCGGTGGTCGGGGTCTTGCCGGCGCCCCCGGCGGTGAAATTGCCGACGGCGATCACCGGCACCGGCGCCAGCACCGACGGCCGACGACGCATGCGCGTCCCGGCCAGAAGGCCCCAGATCGCCGCGATCGGCGCCAGAGCCGTGGCCGCGACGCCGCCGCTCGTCCAGAAGTCGGGCGCGCGCATCTGCCGGCCGATCATGGCGTCACCGTCGCTTCGGCGAGATAGGGGGCGAGTGCGGCGACGGTGCGGTCGAGGGCACCGGTCGATGCGTCGACCACCGAGCCGGCGCGGGCGACGCAGCCGGCGAGGGTCGCCGGATCGGTGTGGGCGTCGACGATCGCGCCGGCGAGTTCGATCTCGTCGGCGACGCCGCGGGCGCCGCAGATGCCGTCGAGGGCGCGGTAGACGTCGGCGAAGTTGCGCACGCCGGGCCCGTGCAGCACCGCCACGCCGAGGCGGGCCGGCTCGATCGGGTTCTGCCCGCCGTGGGGCACGAGCGATCCGCCGACGAAGGCGATGGGGGCGAGGCGGTAGACGAGCCCCATCTCGCCGATGGTGTCGGCGAGATAGACGGCGGTTTCCGGGCCGGGAATCTCCCCCTTCGAGCGCGACGCGACCGTGAGGCCGGCCTCGGCTAGGACGGCGCGCACCTCGTCGCCGCGCCGCGGATGGCGCGGCGCGAGGACGGTGGGGAGGCCGGGCGGCCGCCCGGCGGCCCGACGATGCGCGGCGGCG
>JAOTSD010000143.1 GCA_030247555.1 Siculibacillus sp.
ACTGGAGACGACGCCGCGGACCGCCATCCTCGCCATCGCCGCGCCGATCGAGGGCGACCGCGTCCGCTTCACCAACAGCCCCTGGGTGTTGGAACCCCGGGGCCTGATCACCGAACTCGGTTTCCGCGACGTGGTGGTGGTCAACGATTTCGAGGCGCAGGGCCTCGCCCTGCCGAGTCTCGGCGATGGCGACGTGGTGACGATCGGCGGCGGCGTCGCCCATGCCGAGGCCACCAAGCTCGTGGTCGGCCCCGGCACCGGTCTCGGCGTCGGCGTTCTGGTGCATTCGCGCGGCCTGTGGATCCCGGTGCCTGGCGAGGGCGGCCACGTCACCTTCGCCCCGCGCGGGGCGAGGGAGCGGGCGATCGTCGACCTCCTGGCGCAGGACCTCGGACGCGTCAGCGCCGAGCACGTGCTCAACGGCGCCGGCCTCGTCCGGCTCCATCGCGCCATCCGGCTGCTCGACGACGGTCCGATCGAGGTGCTCGGACCGGCCGACGTCACCGCCGCGGCGCTCGCCGGCGAGCCCACCGCGGTCGAGGTGATGGAGTTCTTCGCCACCGCACTCGGCCGCTTCGCCGGCGACATGGCGTTGGTCTGCCTGCCCCACGGCGGCGTCCACATCGCCGGCGGCATTCCGCCGCGGGTCCTGCCCTTCCTCACCGACGGCCGCTTCCGGGCCGCCTTCGAGGACAAGGCGCCCCATCGAGCCACCGTCGCGGGGTTGGCGACGCGGGTGATCGTCCACCCCGTCCCCGCCTTCCTCGGCCTCGCCGCCTATGCCTCTCGGCCCGACCTCTACGCCGTCGACCTCGACGGGCGGCGCTGGCGCGCCTGAGGCCGACGGGTCCTCGGGCTCACACGCTCGGGGCGGTGGCGAGGCGCTTCCAGTAGAGCAGCGTGCCGGTCAGGCCGCCGTGCGGCTTCAGGGCATAGTCGGGAATCTCGCCGGCGCGGACGTAGCCGTGTTTCTCGTAGAGGCCGGACGCCCCTTCGTCGGTCGCGGTGTCGAGGACGATCAACCAGCGCCCCCGCGCCGCCGCCTCCCGCTCCGCCGCCTCGATCAGCGCCGAGGCGAGGCCGCGGTGGCGGTGGCTCGGCCGTGTCATCATCTTGGCGAGTTCGGCACGATGCGGCTGGTTGGGCGGACAATCGACGAGCAGCGTCAGGGTCGAGACCAGTTCCTCCCCCTCGAAGGCGCCGAGAACGACGCGTTCACCGCGCCCCGCCGCCGCCAGCGATCGCGCCCAGAAGGCAGACGCTTCCGCCGGATCGAGCGGATGCATGAAGCTCACCGACCCGCCCGCCGCCACGGTTTCGACCAACAGCGCGGCGAGCGCCGCCACGGTCTCGGGCGAAGCGGCGAGGGGGCGGACGTCGACCATCGGCATCGAGCTCTCCCGGGGTTCCGACCGGCCGGCCGAGCGCGTCGGCCTCGATCTCAACTGCGCGCCAGCGCCACGACATAGGTGCAGGGGGTGTCGCTCTCGTTGGCGAAGGTGACGTCGGCCGGCGGGCCGAACCCGAGGCAGTCGCCCGCCTCCAGCCGATGGACGACCTCGCCTTCGACGATGGTCAGCCGTCCGACCCGCAGCCAGACCAGTTGACGAATGTGGGCGTAGGACGAGCTCGGCAAGGTGACGCGCCTCCCGGCCGGCATCTCCACCTCGACGAGCTCGACCGGGTGGTCGGGTCGGGCATGGATCTGCCGCCGCAGGTATCCGGTCTCCGGATCGCGCCACGCCGCTTGCTCGTCCGCCCGCACCAGCCGGCCGCCGCCGCTCTCGGCGCGGACCAGCAGTCCGGCGAGCGTCAGGTCGAAGGCGGCCGCCAGCCGCACCAGCAGCGCCGCGGTCGGGCTCGCCTCCTCGCGCTCGATCTTGCTGATCGCCGCCTTGGAAACCCCCGACCGATCGGCGAGTTCGGCCAGCGACCATCCCCGCGCTTCGCGTTCGAAGCGGATGCGGCGGGCGAGCCGAGGGGACGTATCGTCGATCAATGGTGACATATGTCTCTTATACGGGACGAAAACCGGTGACACAAGATGCGCCGACATCGTACGTCCCCTGCGGCGTAACCGCGAGGTTGCGTTCATCGTTCTCTTTCGGCGCGAGGCATCCTCGGCATTTCGTCGGCAATTTTTCCGATGTTCTCTTCACCACGGCGAATTCTCCTCATGGCGCACGAAGCGAAATCCTCCGGATCGATTCCGCATTGTCTTCGAAACGTAACGAATTCAACCGGAAAACCGTCGTCGAAGGCCTCGACGATGGCGAATACGGCGTTTCGTCCGCCGCCTTAACCATTCATCAATACAATTGATGCGTACATTCGTTCGCCAAGCAACCGAGAGGATTGTCGCCATGTCCATTCGCACCAAGCTCGCCACGGCGCTGGCTTCATTGGCGGTACTGTTCGCGATCGTCGCCGGAGCCGGTTGGTACGCTTCGAACGGCGCGGTCGCCGGGCTGAACGACGTCTACGAGAATCGCGTCACGCCGCTCGTCGACCTGAAGGTCGTTTCCGATCTCTACGCGGTCAATCTCGTCGACACGTCGCACAAGGTGCGCAACCACAATCTCGACTGGCGTCGAGGCGTCTCCGACGTCGAGGCGGCGGTCGACGGCATCTCCCGGCACTGGAAGTCGTACATGGCGACCCGGATGGAGCCCGACGAGGCACGGATCGCCGTCGAGACCGAGAAGCTGATGCGCGCCGGCGACGAACTCGCCGCCGATCTCCTGAAGATCCTCCGTGCCGAGGATCGCCCCGCGCTCGACCGTCTCGTCGTCGACCGACTCTATCCCGTCATCGATCCGATCACCGCCGGGCTCGGCGAACTCGTCGAGCTGCAATTGAACGAAGCCAAGGCCGTCTACGAGCGCTCCTCCGCCACGCATCTCGTCGCCTCGCGGGTGACCACCGCCGCGCTCGTCCTCGGCTTCCTCGGCTTCCTCGCCGCCGCCTTCGTCGTCATCGTCCAGGTCATCCGCCCGATCACCGCCATGACCGGCGCCATGTCGGAGCTCGCCGGCGGAGGCCGGCTCTCCGCCATCCCGAGCGAAGGGCGCATCGACGAGATGGGGGCGATGGCCGGCGCGGTGCGGGTCTTCGCCGAGAATGCGGAGAAGATCGTTCTCATGAACGCCGAGAAGGCGGCGGCCGAAGAGCGCGCCGCGGTGGCTCGGCGGGCCGAGTTGCACCGGATCGTCGATGCCTTCGATCGATCCGTCGGGCACATCGTCGCCATCGTCGCCGCGACGTCGGAGGAACTCGAAGCGGCGGCCGGCACGCTCACCGCCACGGCGCGCGCCACCTCGGAGCGTTCCACCGCCGTAGCGGCCGCTTCCGAACAGGCGTCGAGCAACGTCGACGGCGTCGCCACCGCCGCGGTCCAGCTGAATTCGTCGGTCGACGAGGTCGGGCGCCACGTCCATCGTTCGGCCGAGATCGCCGATCGGGCGGTGAGCGAGGCCGAACGAACCAATTCGGACGTGTCGTCTCTGATGCGGGCCGCCGAGAAGATCGGCGACATCGTCGGGCTCATCGACGACATCGCGGAGAAGACCAACCTTCTCGCTCTCAATGCCACCATAGAGGCGGCGCGCGCCGGACTGGCGGGCAAAGGCTTCGCCGTGGTCGCCGCCGAGGTCAAGCAGTTGGCCGAGCAGACCGGCCGCGCCACCTCAGAGATCGGGACGCAGATCGCGGCGATGCAGAATTCGACGGGCTCGGTCGCCTCGGCGATCCGCATCATCGCCGAGACGATCCACGAGATGCGACTGATCTCCGCCACCATCACCCGTGCCGTCCAGGAGCAGTCGAACGTCACCGGGGAGATCGCCCGCAACGTCCGAGAGGCCGCGGCCGGGACGTCCGATGTGGCCGGCAACATCGGTGAGGTCAATCTCTCCGTCGAGGAGTCCGCCGGTGCGGCGACCCAGGTGCACGCCGCCGCCTCGGAACTGGCGAATCAGGCCGCCCGATTGCGCGACGAGGCCGGCCGTTTCGTCGGCGACATGCGGGCC
>JAOTSD010000019.1 GCA_030247555.1 Siculibacillus sp.
GGCGGATCGAAGTCGGCGCGGATCAGGCCCTTGGACGGGCTCGCCTTCTTGATCTCGGCGATGAGACCGAAGGAGCCCTCCGCCTTCTTCGCCCGCAGCGCCGCGAGGAAGCCGCGCGGCGGGGAGACGTCGGCGAGGCGGGCGCGCAACTCCGCTTCCGGCACCGCGGCGCGGGCGGCGGCGATCTCGGCGCGCTTGTAGATCTCGATCTTCTTCAGAATGTCGGCCATCGCCGTCCTCAGGCGTTCGAGACGTCGATGAGCGCGGCGAGGCGCGCCCGGGCGCTGCCGTCGTCGATCGCGGCGGCGGCACGCGCCACGCCCTCGGCGAGGGTTCCGGCGCGGCCGGCGACGACCAGCGCGGCGCCGGAGTTCATCAGCACGATGTCGCGATAGGCCGAGGGCTCGCCCTCCAGCACGGAGCGCAGCGCGGCCGCGTTGAAGGCGGCGTCGCCGCCGCGCAACCGCTCGACCGGATGGCGCATCAGACCGACCGATTCGGGATCGACGACGAAGGTGGTGATGCGGCCGTCCTTCAGTTCCGCGACATGGGTCTCGCCGGAGACCGTGATCTCGTCGAGCCCGTCGCTGCCGTGGACGATCCAGGCGGAAGTGGTGCCGAGGTTGGCGAGCACCCGCGCGATCGGTTCGATCCAGGCGCGGGCGAAGACGCCGGTCATCTGGCGCGTGACGCCCGCCGGGTTGGAAAGCGGTCCGAGCAGATTGAAGACGGTGCGAGTGCCGAGTTCGACGCGCGCCGGGCCGACGTGCTTCATCGCCGAGTGGTGCGACGGCGCGAACATGAAGCCGAGGCCGGCCTCGCGGATGCATTCCGTGATCTTCGCCGGAGCGATGTCGATCTTGACGCCGAGGGCGACGAGGACGTCGGCGGCGCCCGACTTCGAGGAGAGGGCGCGGTTGCCGTGTTTGGCCACCGGCACGCCGCAGGCGGCGGTGACGAAGGCGGAGGCGGTGGAGACGTTGTAGGAGCCCGAACCGTCGCCGCCGGTGCCGACGATGTCGACCGCGTCGGCGGGGGCCTCGACCCGGAGCATCTTCTCGCGCATCACCTCGACGGCGCCGGTGATCTCGTCGACGGTCTCGCCGCGTACGCGGAGCGCCATCAGAAAGCCGCCGATCTGCGCCGGTGTGGCGGCGCCGGACATCATGACGTCGAAGGCGGTTCGGGCCTCCTCGCGGGAGAGAGTCGCGCCGGTGGCGGCCTTGCCGATCAGCGCCTTGAGGTCGGTCATCGAGGAACTCCGGAAGCATCGGGACCCGCGGCGGTGCGGGACGGGAGGGCGTCAGGCGGCGGCGCGGTCGCGCCGGGTGTCGTTGAAATCGCGGGCGATCTCGAGGAAATTGCGGATGATGGCGTGGCCGTTCTCCGAGGCGATCGACTCGGGATGGAACTGCACGCCGTGGACCGGATGCTCGAGGTGCATCAGCCCCATGATCAGCCCGTCCTCGGAGGCGGCGACGGGCGTCAGGCAGCTCGGCAGGGAGTCGCGCTCGACGATCAGCGAATGATAGCGCGTGCCGGTGAACTCGCGGTTCAGCCCGCGGAAGACGCCGCGTCCGTCGTGGGAGATGGTCGAGGTCTTGCCGTGCATGAGATGCGGCGCCCGGATCACCCGGCCGCCGTAGGCTTGGCCGATCGCCTGATGGCCGAGGCAGACGCCGAAGATCGGGACGTGTGCGCCGAGCCGCTCGATCGCCTCGACGCAGATGCCGGCCTCGGTCGGCGTGCAGGGTCCCGGCGAAAGGATGATCCCCTCCGGGTCGAGCTTCGCCACCTCGTCGACGGTGATCTTGTCGTTGCGCACGACCTTCATCACCGCGCCCTCCTCGCCGATGTAGTGGACGAGGTTGAAGGTGAAGCTGTCGTAATTGTCGACGACCAGGAACATGATAGCCGCGCCTTCCGGTTTTCCGAGCCGTCACAGATAGCCGGGGAGGGCGCGTTTGTCACGGGCGGGTGGCATCCGCGCGGCGCCGCGGGCACGGGTTTCGCCCGAGGCGCCGCGGGCGCGGACCTGATATGATCGCGTCGCCGGCGATCCGCCGGACGAGGTGATCCGATGGCCCTGAACTTCCCCGTCCGAAAATCGGACCTCGCCGGCGGAGCCCGTCTCGTGACCGACGCCACCACCCGGATCACCGATCTCGTCGAGGCGATGCACGAGCGCATCGCCCGGCCGCCGGGCGTGCCGCCGCCGGCGGCGGAGGGTCGCACCTTCGGCATCACCGGCTTCGTCTACGCCTCGATCCGGGGCATCACCCGGGCGGTCGGGATCGGCGTCGAGGCTCTGGTCGAACTCTTCGTTCCCCCGCTAGGCTCCGACGAGCCGTCACCGCGGCGCGAGGCGGTGATCGCCGCCCTGAACGGGGTCCTCGGCGACCACCTGGAGGCGACCGGCAACCCGCTCGCCAAGCCGATGGCGCTGCGGCGCGACGGCGTGGCGTTGCCTCTCGAGGCAGAAGCGCTCGCCGCGAGCCTGCCGGAGGCGAGCGACGGCGTGCTGGTGTCGATCCACGGGCTGTGCATGAACGACCTGCAATGGTCGCGTGACGGCCGTGAGCGCGACGTCGAACTCGCCGATGCGCTCGGCCTCACCGCCCTGCGGCTCGACTACAACAGCGGTCGCCACATCCACGCCAACGGTCGCGACCTCGCCGATCGGCTCGAGGCTCTGGTCGACCTCTGGCCGCGACCGTTGGCGCGGATCGTTCTCGTCGGCCATTCGATGGGCGGTCTGGTGGCGCGCAGCGCCTTCCGGCAGGGCGAGACGGCGGGACATCGCTGGCCGGGGCTGGTCGACGATCTCGTCTTCCTCGCCACGCCCCATCACGGCGCGCCGCTCGAGAAGGCGGGCCACTGGGTCGACGTGGTGCTCGCCGCCACGCCCTATGCCGCGCCCATGGCGCGCCTCGGCCGGGTCCGCAGCGTCGGGATCGGCGACCTGCGCCACGGCGATCTGCTCGGGGAGGCTCCATCGGAAGGGGCGGAGGTTTCGCCCTTCGCCGATCGCCGCGTTCCGGTGCCCCTGCCGACGTCGGCGCGCTGCTGGGCGATCGCCGGCGCCCTCGGGCGGCGCGACGGCGATCCGACCGATCGCATCGTCGGTGACGGTCTGGTGCCGCTCGCCAGCGCCCTCGGCCACCACCGTGACCCGGCGCGTGCGCTCGACTTCGCCAGAGATCACCAGCGGGTGTTCCGCGGCATCGGCCATCTCGAGCTGATCTGGAGCGACGAGGTGTTCGATCAGTTGCGGGCGTGGCTGACGTCCGCGCCGCCGCCGGCCCGCGATTCCATCGGCACGACGTCGACGGCCGAGCTCCCGGGAGCGCGGGGATCCGGGTGATGGCGGTCGATGCCGTCGATCACCGAGCCGACGCGGGCTCGGGCGCTTCTCCCGGAGAGGGCGGCGCCGATCCCGGCGGCCCGGGCCCGGTTCACTGCCCGCGGCCACCCGAATGGGCGAAGCGGACCGCTTCTTCCGCCGCGCGGAAGAGCGCCTTGGCCTTGTTGACGCACTCTGCCTGCTCCATCGCCGGGACGGAGTCGGCGACGATGCCGGCACCGGACTGGGCGTAGATGCGGCCGTCCTTGACGATGGCGGTGCGCAGCGCGATGCAGGTGTCCATCGCCCCGTCGGCGGAGAAATAGCCGACGCAGCCGGCGTAGAGGCCGCGCTTCTCCTTCTCGAGCTCGTCGATGATCTGCATGGCGCGCACCTTCGGCGCGCCCGAAACCGTGCCGGCCGGGAAGCCGGCGGCGAGCGCGTCGAGATTGTCGTGGGCGGGGTCGAGCCGGCCGACGACGTTCGAGACGATGTGCATGACGTGGCTGTAGCGCTCGACGAAGAACTTGTCGGTGACCTTCACCGTGCCGATCGAGGCGACGCGGCCGACGTCGTTGCGGCCGAGGTCGAGAAGCATCAGGTGCTCGGAGAGCTCCTTCGGATCGGCGAGCAGGCTCTCCTCGTTGGCCTTGTCCTCGGCCGGCGTGGCGCCGCGCGGACGGGTGCCGGCGATCGGGCGGATGGTGACCTCGCCGTCGCGCACCCGCACCAGGATCTCGGGGCTGGAGCCGACCACGGCGAAGTCGCCGAAGTCGAGGAAATAGAGGAAGGGCGCCGGATTGACCCGCCGCAGCGCCCGGTAGAGGGCGAAGGGCGGCAGCTTGAACGGCGCCTCGAAGCGCTGCGACAGCACCACCTGGAAGATGTCGCCGGCGCGGATGTACTCCTTGGAGCGTTCGACCATCGCCTCGTACTCGGCCGGCGTGGTGTTGGACACCATGGGCACGTCGAGCGAGAGATCGCCGATCTCGTAGGCGGACTTGTCGATCGGCCGATCGAGGGCGTCGACGACCTCGATGATGCGATCGACGGCGCGACGGTGGGCCTCGGCGGCGCTCACGCCGGCTTCCGGGTGGATCCGGGTCACCACCCAGATCTCGTCCTTGATCGAGTCGAAGACGAGCACGGTGCGCGGGCGCACGAGGATGGCGTCGGGCAGGCCGAGAGCGTCGGGATTGGGCGCGCCGATCTCCTCCATCTGGCGCACCATGTCGTAGCCGAGATAGCCGAACATGCCCGCCGCCATCGGCGGCAGACCCGGCGGCAGTTCGAAGCGGTCGGCGTGGACGAGGCCGCGCAGCACCTCGAGCGAGCGACCCTCGGTCGGCTCGAAGGCGGTGCGGTCGGTGGCGAAGCGACGGTTGATCTCGCCGGCCTCGCCGCGGGCGCGGAACACCAGATCCGGATCGAAGGCGATCATCGAGTACCGGCCGCGGACCGCCCCGCCTTCGACCGACTCGAGCAGGATGCAGTGGTCGCGCCCGGCGGCGATCTTCATGTGGGCGGAAACCGGCGTCTCCAGATCGCCGACCAGCGTCGTCCACACCACGGTGGAGCGTCCCTCGTCGTGTATCGGGGCGAAGGCTTCGACGGACGGTTCGATCCGCATCCTGATCAGTCCTTGGAACGGCCGATGACGCGCGCGACGTTCGACTGGTGGGTGTAGACGCCGACGTCCTTCTGGACCCGGGCGAGCCAGCTCTCGAGCATCGAGTTCTGCATCGACATCGCCGTCCGCTCGGCCACGCCGCGCGCCTCTTCGGTCTCGCCGAAATAGGCCGGGGTGGTCACAGAGGCGACCTGCAGGACGATGCGCCCGTCGTCGTTGCCGGCGACGGAGGCGACGTGCCCCTCCGGTCCTTCGAAGGCGGCGGCGACGGCGGCCGGCGACAGCTTCTCCGGCCGGTCGTCGCGCTTGAATTCGGCCGTGGTCTCGGCCTCGAATCCGACCTCCTTGGCGACGGCGGCGATGTCCTCGCCCTTCTTCACCCGCTCGGCGATGCGGCCGGCGATCTCGCCGAGGCGCTTGCGGACCTCCTCGGTGCGCCAGGCGGCGACGACCCGGTCGCGCACTTCGGCGAGCGAGCGGTCGTGCGCCGGGTCGACGGCGGTCACGGCGTACCAGACGAAGCCCTTGCCGCCGAGGTCGAGCGTCTCGTTCTCGACGCCGACGTCGCTTTCGTAGACTGCGGCGATCAGCTTGGCCGGGTCGGGGGTGGCGGAGAACTTGGCGCCGCTGGCCAGGGCTCCCTCCTTGGTCATCTTGTCGACCAGGATCGGGGTCATGCCGAAGCGTGTGGCGATCTCGCGCAGCTTGCCGCCACCGGCCAGTGCGTCCTCGATCTGGTCGTGGCGGGCGAGGATCTCGGTCTCGGCGCGGCGCTTGGCCAGTTCGAGCTTGATCTCCGCGGCGACGTCCTCGTAGCGCTTCTCGGTCCCCGGTGCGATCTCGGTGAGCCGAAGGATGGCGGTGCGGAAACGGCCCTGGACCACCGGTGAGACGTCGCCGACCTTGCCGAGGGCGAAGGCGGCGTCGCCGACCTTCGGGTCGAGGTAGTTCGCCTTGGCGAGCAGGCCGAGGTCGAGGTCCGCGAGCTTGGTGCCGCGCTCGGCCGCAACATCGGAGAAGGAGGCGCCTCCGGCGATCTTCTCGGCGGCGGCGGTGGCCGCGGCGGCATCGTCGAAGGTGAGCTGGTCGACTCGTCGCTTCTCCGGCGTGGTGAAGCGGGTCTTCTGGCGAGTGAATTCGGCGCGGGCGTCGTCGTCGGTGACGTCGGAGGCGCGCGCCATCGACTCGGTGTCGAGCAGCAGCGCTTCGAAGGAGCGGGTCTCCGGGGCGCGGAAGGCGGCCTTGCGGGCCTCGAAGAAGGCCGTGAGGTCGGCCTCGGCGGGTTCGGCGATCTCGCCGAGCGTCGCGGCGGAGAGCGAAACCATGCGCACCGAGCGCTGCTCGTTGCGGAACTGGTCGATCGCCTCGAGCATCGCCTTGGGAGCGATCATGCCGCCCGAGAGCCCGTCGAGCACCTGACCGCGCAGCAGGTCCTCGCGGCGCTTGATGACGTAATAGTCCTCGTTCCAGCCGTTCGAGCGCAGGAGATCGACGAAGCGGGCACGATCGAAGGCGCCGGATGCGCCCTTGAAGCTCGGATCCTGAGTGATGTCGGTGGCGATCTCCTGGTCGGAGATGCCGAGCTTCAGGTCGTGCGCGACTTCCGAGATGGTCGCCTCGGTGACCACCTTGTCGATGATTTGGCGCGCCACGCCGAGTTTCATCGCTTCGTCCTTGCCGAGAGGGCGCTTCAGTCGCTGCGACAGTTGATGCAACTCGCGGGCGTAGATCTGGTCGAACTGACCGACCCCGATCTCGGTCGAACCGACGCGGAAGGCGACGTTCGAGCCGAAGCCGCGGAAGACGTCGGCTATGCCCCAGATGCCGAAGCTGACGATCAGCACGGCGAGGAGGAGCTTCGAAATCCAGGTGGAGGCGCCGCGGCGCAGAACGTCGAGCATGGGGCGAAGGGACCGAGCGTGCGAGTGTCATCGACCGGAGAACCCCCCGGCGCGGGCGGCGCGGATCATAGGAACGCGCCGCGGTGGAAGCAAGGCGCGATCGACGTCGGCCCGGCGTCCGGGTGGTGGGTGATCGCCACACGGCGATCAGTCGGCTTGATCTCGTTGCCGATCCCGGCTCCACTCGCGGCGAAGGGGAGTGCGATGCCATCCGTTCCGCCGATCCGGCTCCGCGACGCGATCGTCGACCCGCGCGACATGGTCCGGGAGTATCTCGTTCTCACCGCGGTCGCGGCGATCTGCGTGGTCGTCGCGCTCGGGAACCCGACTTTCCTCTCGGTCGGCTTCGCGGTCGTCGCGGTGGCCTTCATCACGGTCGCCGGTGCCGCCGCGACGCCGGGGTCGCTCCGCCTCACCATCGACGATACCGGACTGACGATCCGCACCTTCTTCGTCTTCGTTCGCCGCATCCGTTGGTCGGACGTCGGGGAGATCGACGTCGCCGAGGGGTGGCAGGGCGAAACGGTCGCCGTCGAAGTGAGCGGGGAGGCTGGTGAAGGGACGATCTTCGGCCTGCCGATCGATCCGAGCTTGGGCCGAAGAGCCTTCGTCACCACTTTCGGGATGGCTCCATCGGAGCTCCGTACCCTCCTCCGCGATCGGCGTGGCGCGGCGATGCGTTGACGTGGGCCAGCGGCGGGCCGCCGCAGCGAGCGCCGTTGCGGGGCGCGGCGCGGAAATGGTACCCACGAGCCGAACCCGGGCGCATCGCGTCGCGCCGCCCGCGACCCGGTGCGCCGGGACGGACCATTCGCCGCAACGAAACGAGGAGACACCTGATGAAGCCGCTCGTCGCCGGAAATTGGAAGATGAACGGGGTGACCGCTTCGGTCTCCGAGTTGCACGGGATGATCGCCGGCCACGGCGCGTCTTCGCAGGCGGTCTGCGACCTGATGATCTGTCCGCCGGCGACGCTGGTGGCGCTCTTCGCCGCCCAGTCCGGCCCGATCGCCATCGGCGGCCAAGACTGCCACGCCAAGGTGTCCGGCGCCCACACCGGCGACGTCGCCGCCGAGCAGTTGAAGGACGTCGGCGCCACCGCCGTCATCGTCGGCCACTCCGAGCGGCGCACCGACCACGGCGAGACCGACGCGATCGTCAAGGCCAAGGCCGAGGCGGCGAAGCGCGCCGGGCTCGTGGCGATCGTCTGCGTCGGCGAGACCGAGGCGGAGCGCAAGGGCGGCGTCACGCTCGAGGTGGTCGGCCGGCAGGTGCGCGGCTCGCTGCCCGAGGGCATGACCGCGGCGACCCTCGTCGTCGCCTACGAGCCGGTCTGGGCGATCGGCACCGGGCTGGTGCCGACGGTCGCCGACGTCGCCGAGGTCCACGGCTTCATCCGAGCCGAACTCGTCGCGCTCTACGGCGCCGAGGGCGAGAAGGTCCGCATCCTCTACGGCGGTTCGGTGAAGCCGTCGAACGCCAAGGAGCTCCTGTCGGTGCCGAACGTCGACGGCGCGCTGGTCGGCGGTGCCTCGCTCAAGGCGGCCGACTTCCTGGCGATCGCCGCGGCCTATCTGTGAGGGCGGCGGGTTTCGCCTCGGGCGGGCGGCTTCCATCCATCCGGTGAACATGCGAACGGCGGCCCCGTGAGGAGCCGCCGTTCTTCGTTCGGGGGCCGTCGCGTCGATCAGGCGCCGCGCTTCTCGTCGAGCGTCCAGGCGCCGCCGCCGGCGAAGACCAGATAGAGGAAGACGAAGCAGAACTGGATGGCGCTGTCGCCGCCGTTGAGGATCGGGAAGAAGCTCTTCGGCGCGTGGGCCATGAAATAGGCGACCGCCATGAAACCGGAGAGGACGAAGGCGGTCGGGCGGACGAAGAGGCCGACGATCAGCAGGACGCCACCGACGATCTCCAGTGCGCCGGCCAGACCGTAGATCGAGATCACGGCCATCTGGTCGAACATGGCGACGTGCGGGAAGGCGAAGAACTTGGCGGTGCCGTGGGCGAGGAAGAGAGCCGCGGTGACGATACGCAGCACGGCGAGGGCCTGCGGCGCGCGTGCCGTCAGGGAAGCGTTGAGACCGGCGGAGGACGAGGGAACGGAGATGTCGGCGAGAGCCATGCGGGATTTCCTTTGGCGCGAGGGCGGGGAAGGGACGGGGGAGTGGACGCCGGCGTCGGCGTTCTCCGATGAGCTCACCCTGCATGATGCGAACGGCTCGCAGAAGCCTCTCTCGCGGCGACACATCGTCGAGAAATATCGAACGATGACGCCGATGTGAGGAAAATATCATCGTTCCGTCGAACGATCTCGTCGGCCGCCGACCGTGCCGTCGACGCACTGGCGTGGCTCGCGCGGATCGTGTAGACAACGCGGCAATCCGAGCGGACCTCGGTCCGTTCCCTCACTCGAAGCCACGGCGCGGGGCTCTGCCCGGCGCCGTCACGCTCGTTCGAAGACCGGTTGGGATCGATGGAAACCGTCATCATCGTGATTCATCTGATGCTGGTGCTGGCGCTGGTCGGCGTCGTGCTCCTGCAGAAGTCCGAGGGCGGCGCCCTCGGCATGGGCAGCGGCGGCGGCGGCGGCCTGATGTCGTCGCGCGGCACCGCGAACGTGCTCACCCGCACCACCGCGATACTCGCCGCCGGCTTCTTCGCCACGTCGCTGATCCTCGCCATCCTGGCGGGCAAGTCGTCCGAGAAGCCGTCCTCGATCATCGACAAGGCGGCGCCGACCGCACCGGCCGCCCCGAGCGCGCCGGCGGCTCCGGCCGGTTCCGGCGGCGGAATCCTCGACACGCTGCAGCAGATGCAGAAGGGTGGCCAGCCCGCCCAGCCCGCGCCCACGGGTCAGTGATCCCGCGCCCCGGAGACGGGGCGGCGGGTTTCTGCCGGGACCGGCGGGCGATCGCCTCCGGTCCCGTGTCACGTCACGGCATCCCGTCCGCGGGGTGATTCCTCGGTGAAAAGTATCGACGTCGTGTCATTCGCGTTCTCGCGAATCGGGCGCCGATGAGCTATTGGTCGATTCCCATGGCGCGGTACGTCTTCATCACCGGCGGCGTGGTGTCCTCGCTCGGCAAGGGGCTTGCGTCTGCGGCCCTCGGAGCGCTCCTGCAGGCACGTGGCTACAAGGTCCGGCTTCGCAAGCTGGACCCCTATCTCAACGTCGATCCGGGGACGATGTCTCCGTATCAACACGGCGAGTGTTTCGTCACCGACGACGGGGCGGAGACCGACCTCGATCTCGGTCACTACGAGCGTTTCACCGGTCGTCCTTCGAACAAGCAGGACAACATCACCACCGGCAAGATCTATCAGGAGATCATCACCAAGGAGCGCCGCGGCGACTACCTCGGTGGCACGGTGCAGGTGATCCCGCACGTCACGGACGCGATCAAGGACTTCGTGGTCAGCGGCAACGACGGCTACGACTTCGTGCTGATCGAGGTCGGCGGCACCGTCGGCGACATCGAAGGCCTGCCCTTCTTCGAGGCGATCCGCCAGCTCGGTAACGACCTGCCGCACGGTCACGCGGTCTACGTCCACCTCACCCTGATGCCCTACATCCCGTCGGCGGGGGAGTTGAAGACCAAGCCGACCCAGCACTCGGTGAAGGAACTGCGCTCGATCGGCATCGCCCCCGACATCCTCTTGGTGCGCGCCGATCGGCCGATCCCGGAGAACGAGCGCAAGAAGCTGTCGCTGTTCTGCAACGTGCGGCCGAGCGCGGTGATCCAGGCTCTCGACGTCGCGTCGATCTACGACGTGCCGATCGCCTATCATCAGGAAGGGCTCGACGACGAGGTGCTGGCCGCCTTCGGCCTGACCGGCGTGCCGCAGCCCGACCTGGCGCGCTGGCGCGAGATCTCCGACCGGGTCCACAACCCGGAAGGCGAGGTCATCATCGCGGTGGTCGGCAAGTACACGGAGCTCAAGGACGCGTACAAGTCGTTGATCGAAGCCCTGACCCACGGCGGCATCGCCAACCGGGTCAAGGTCAAACTCGACTGGGTCGATTCGGAGATCTTCGAGAAGGAGGATCCGGCGCCCTATCTCGAGCACGTCCACGGCATCCTCGTGCCGGGCGGCTTCGGCAAGCGCGGCACCGAGGGCAAGATCCGTGCGGCCAGCCACGCGCGACGCAAGAAGATCCCCTATTTCGGCATCTGCTTCGGCATGCAGATGGCGGTGATCGAGGCGGCCCGCAACATGGCCGGCATCTCCGGTGCCAATTCCACCGAGTTCGGCCCCTGCGAGGCGCCGGTGGTGGGCCTGCTCACCGAGTGGGTGAAGGGCAACGAGCTCCACACCCGCCAGGAGGGCGGCGATCTCGGCGGCACCATGCGTCTCGGCGCCTACGAGGCCCGGCTCGAGCCGGGTTCGCGGATCGCCGAGATCTACGGCACGACCGAAATATCCGAGCGCCATCGCCATCGGTACGAGGTCAACGTCACCTACCGCGACCGGTTGGAGAAGGCCGGCCTCCACTTCGCCGGGATGTCGCCCAACGGCGAACTGCCCGAGACGGTGGAGATCGCCGACCATCCGTGGTTCATCGGTGTCCAGTACCATCCGGAGCTCAAGAGCCGGCCGTTCGAGCCGCACCCGCTGTTCACCTCCTTCATCGCCGCGGCGAAGGAGCAGAGCCGGCTGGTGTGAGTGTCCGCCGGCGAGGCGAGGCCGCCCCCGGCGGCCTCGGCGGTCGGGAAGCCCGCCGCGGAGAGGTTCCGCCGCCGACGCTCCGGAGGTGCTTCCACCCCCGGGACGAAGCGGATAGGATCGCGCCGCTTCGACAGGGATCGCCGAGGAGACGGTCATGGATTGGACGCCGGTCATCGACAGCTTCGCTGGGCTCGGGCCCTTCGTCGTCTACGTCGGCCTGTCGCTCGGGATGATCGCCGTCTATTCGGCCGTCTACATGCTGGCGACCGCCCACGACGAACTCGGTCAGATCCGGCGCGGAAATCCCGCCGCCGCGGTCGCCTTTGCCGGCAGCCTGATCGGCTACACCCTGCCGCTCGCCGTGGCCGCCCAACATTCGACCACGCTCCTGGTGTTCCTGGTGTGGGCCGTGGTGGCGATCGTCGTCCAAGTGGCGATCTACTGGTTCTTCCGGCTCCTGATGCTGCGCGACGTCTCGGCCCGCATCGATCGGGGCGAGGTCTCCGCCGGCATCCTGCTCGCCGCCGCCTCGCTCGCGGGCGGCATCGTCGACGCCGCCGCGATGGGATTGTGATCGCCGGCGGACGGCGGTCGGCGGCGCCGGTGCGGCGACGGGAGGATCTCATGCGCAGTCTCCATCATGCGGCCGTGGAGCGTGGCATCGACCACGTCGTCGCCGCCACACTCGATCTCGGGCTCGCCGCAGACGCCTGGAGCCGCGCCGGCTTCCGCCTGACGCCGCTCGCCCGGCATCCGTGGGGGACCGAGAACCGCCTCGTGCAG
Organism: Siculibacillus sp.; assembly: GCA_030247555.1. GTDB lineage: Bacteria > Pseudomonadota > Alphaproteobacteria > Rhizobiales > Ancalomicrobiaceae > CALBKH01. The sequence goes on from JAOTSD010000019.1 coordinate 12,326, forward strand.
TTCGACGGCTCCTTCATCGAGATCCTCGGCATCGGGGACGGGGCGGCGATCCCGGAACCGACCGCGACCACCTTCTCCTTCGGCGCCCACAACCGCGACTTCCTCGCGACCCACGGCGACGGCCTGTCGATGCTGGTGCTCGAATCGACCGATGAGGCGGCCGACCGGGCCGCCTTCGCGGCCGCGGGGCTCAGGACCTTCGATCCCTTCGGTTTCGAGCGCATCGCGACGACTCCGGAAGGCGAGGAGCGCCGGGTGGGCTTCGATCTCACCTTCACCGGGTTCGCCGGAGCGACGTCGGAGCCCGACGTCGGCTTCTTCACCTGCCGCCAGCGTTTTCCCGAGAACTTCTGGCGTCGCGAGTATCGCGAACACCCCAACGGCGTCGTGGCGCTGGCCGCGGTCGTGCTGGTCGCGCCCGATCCGTCCGACTTCCACGCCGGCCTCTCCGCCTTCTCCGGGGTGCGCGAACTCGCCGCCTCGAGCCTCGGTCTGGAGATCGCGACGCCGCGCGGCCGCATCGAGGTGCTCACCCCCGCTGGCTTCCGCTGGCGCCACGGCGCCGAGGCGTTGCGGGAGGATCCTTCCACGCTCGTCCTCAAGAGTTTGCGCTTCGCCGTCGCCGACATCGGCCGGGCCGCCGAACGGGTGATCGCCGGCGGCTTCTCGGTCACCGATCACGCCGGTGGCTTCGTCGTCGCCGATCTCGGCGGGGCGAGCCTCGCCTTCGAACCGGCGCGTTGAGGCCTCGCGGTCCGCGGGCAACGCACATCTCCACGGGAGCACTCATGTCGCCAAATCCGGAAGTCGTCGTCGGTTCGGTCCGCTTCGCCGCCCATCTGCCTTTCGCGCTGATCGCAGGCCCCTGCCAGATGGAGAGCAAGGCCCATGCGCTCGAGACCGCGGCGGCGTTGAAGGAGATCTGCGCGAAGCTCGACATCGGGCTCGTCTTCAAGACGTCCTTCGACAAGGCGAACCGCACGTCGGCGAGCGCGGCGCGCGGCGTCGGGCTCGCCGCGGCCTTGCCGGTCTTCGCCGAGATCCGCGAGACGCTGGGCCTGCCGGTGCTGACCGACGTCCACGATGCGGCGCAGTGCGCCGCCGTGGCCGAGGCGGTCGACATCCTGCAGATCCCCGCCTTCCTCTGCCGCCAGACCGACCTGCTCCTCGCGGCGGCGGCGACGGGTAAGGCGATCAACGTCAAGAAGGGCCAGTTCCTGGCACCCTGGGACATGAAGAACGTCGTCGCCAAGCTGACCGGCGCCGGCAATGCCAACGTGCTCCTCACCGAGCGCGGCGCTTCCTTCGGCTACAACACGCTCGTCTCCGACATGCGTTCGCTGCCGATCATGGCCGAGACCGGGGCACCGGTGATCTTCGACGCCACCCATTCGGTGCAGCAACCGGGCGGGCAGGGGACCTCGTCGGGGGGCGAGCGCCGCTTCGTCGCGGTGCTGGCGCGCGCCGCGGTCGCCGTCGGCGTGGCCGGGCTCTTCATCGAGACCCACGAGGACCCCGATCGCGCCCCCTCCGACGGCCCCAACATGGTGCCGCTGAAGGAGATGCCGGCGCTGCTCGCCCGCCTCAGGGCCTTCGATCGGATCGCCAAGGCGGGCTGAAGAAGGCGGTCGTCGCGAAGGGGCGGGCCTCAGTCGGCTCCGATCTCGATGCCGACCGCGGTCTCGAGCAGGGTCAGGGCGCGGTCGATGCTCGCCATCCTGACCGCGTCACGGCCGATGTCGCCGAACCGGCATTCGACGGTGAGGATACCGTTCGGGCGGCGGGCGAGGGCGAGGTGGACGAGGCCGACCGGCTTGTCGGCGCTGCCGCCGCCCGGTCCGGCGATGCCGGTGATCGAGACGGCGATGTCGGCCCGGCTGCGGAAGAGGGCGCCGCGCGCCATCGCCGCGGCCACTTCGGAAGACACCGCCCCGTGGCGCTCGAGCGTCGCCTCATCGACACCCAGCATCTCGACCTTGGCGGCGTTGGAGTAGGTGACGAAGCCCCGCTCCAGCACGTCGGAGGCCCCGGCGGCGGCGGTCAGCAGTCCCGAGAGGAGCCCGCCGGTGCAGGATTCGGCGGTGGCGATCATCGACCGCCCGGCCTTTGCGTATTCGATCAGCCGCGCGGCCCTGCCGGCATAGGTTGCGAGTCTGAGCATGTCCGCTCCCGCTCCGGCGATTCGGTGGAGGAGAACGGCAATCGGACGGTCGCCGTGGCCAGCGCCGCGATGCCTTCCCGTCGCCCGACGAATCCGAGCTTCTCGTTGGTGGTTGCTTTGACCCCGACTCTATCGACTGAAATTTCGCAGATCTCCGCGACACGAGAGCGCATCACCTCGCGGTGGGGGCCGATCTTCGGCGCCTCGGCCACCAGGGTGATGTCGACATGGGCGAGCATCCCGCCGCGTTCCTTCACCCGACGGATCGCGTCGCGGACGAAGACGGCGCTGTCGCAGCCGCGCCACCTCATGTCGGAGGGCGGAAAATGGGCACCGATGTCGCCGTCGCCGAGTGCGCCGAGGATGGCGTCGGTGAGGGCGTGGAGGGGGACGTCGGCGTCGGAATGGCCATTGAGTCGGGCCGAATGGGGGATCTTCACGCCGCAGAGGGTGACGTGATCGCCCGGCTCGAAGGCGTGGACGTCGTAGCCGGTGCCGACGCGGACGTCGCAGAGCCGGGCGAACCGTTCGATGGTCATGCGTTCCTCCGCCGCGGCGAGATCCTCCGCCGTGGTGATCTTGACGTTGGCGCGCTCGCCCTCGACCAAGCGGACGCTCAGCCCGGCCCATTCGGCGACCGCCGAATCGTCGGTGAAGTCGTCGCGTCCCTCGGCGGCGGCGCGGGCGTGGGCGGCGGCGAGCGGCCGGTAGCGGAAGCCCTGCGGGGTCTGGGCCGCCCACATGCGCTCACGCGAGACCGTGTCGGCGACGCGTCCCTCGCCGTCGGCGCGCTTCAGCGTGTCGACGACCGGGACGGCGACCAGCACCGCCTCGCTCTCGGCGAGCGCCGCGACCGTGCGGTCGAGGATCGCCGCCGAGACGAAGGGCCGGGCCGCATCGTGGACCAGCACCAGATCCGGATCGAGCGCGGCCAGCGCCGCGAGCCCGGCCCGCACCGAGGCCTGTCGCGTCGCCCCGCCGACGGCCGGCGCGAGCAGGCGCGGATCGCCGGAGAGTTCGGCGACGGCGGCGTCGTGGAGATCGCGGTGATCGGGATGGATGACGGTGATCACGAAATCGATCTCCGGGTGGTCGAGGAAACGGCCGAGCGTGTGGGCGAGGATCGCGCGTCCGGCGACGGCGCGGTACTGCTTCGGCACCCCGTCGGCGCCCGCCGCCCGCGTTCCCGTACCTCCCGCCACGACGATGGCGGCGACCCTCACTCTGGTTTCCACGCCGTTCTCCCTCGCCGACCATGGGTCGCCGACGACCCCGCGCGGCGCGCGCAGGCCATGCGTCGTGGGCGATCGACATTCCGGCAGATACACCATATCTGCCGACCGCACGAAAGGGTCGCAGGGAAATCGGCGAAGTCCGCTTGCCCTCCTGGCAAAATCTGCCAATTATGTGGTCAGGTCCCGAGCTGCACACCTAATGAGCATCGAAAACACCATCCCCGCCCCCCGCACCGCCGTCGGCTCTTCGCGCGAGATTCGTCTCGCCGGATCGGTGTTCCGCCGTCCGGTCGTCCTGGCGCCGATGTCGGGTGTCACGGACCTGCCTTTCCGGCGTCTGGCTCTGCGATTCGGTTGCGATCTGGTGGTGACCGAGATGGTCGCCTCCGACGCGCTCGCCGTCGGGGACGTCGACGCCACCGTCCGCCTCGCCGGCGAGGGGATCGCCACCCACGTCGTCCAGATCGCCGGCCGCGAGGCCGAGCCGACGGCGCGCGCCGCGGCGCAGGCCGTCGACGCCGGGGCCGACGTCATCGATCTCAACATGGGCTGTCCGGCCAAACGCGTCGTTCACGGCTGGTCCGGCGCGGCGCTGATGAAGGACCTCGATCATGCCGTCGGTCTGATCCGTGCGGTTCGCGCCGCGGTGGCGGTGCCGGTCACGGTGAAGATGCGGCTCGGCTGGGATCGCGCCTCGCCGAACGCTCCCGAACTCGCCCGGCGGGCGGAGGCCGAGGGGGTGGAACTGATCACCGTCCACGGTCGCACCCGCGACCAGTTCTACGAGGGAACGGCCGATTGGGCTGCGGTCCGCGCCGTGCGCGAGGCGATCTCGATCCCGCTCGTCGTCAACGGCGACATCGCTTCGCTCGCCGGGGCGGAGGCGGCGCTCGCCGCGTCGGGTGCCGATGCGGTGATGATCGGGCGCGGCGCTTGCGGTCGGCCCTGGCTGCCCGGCCGGATCTCGGCCGGCCTCGCCGGGGGGACGGTCGGCGATGCGCCGACGGGCGGTGAGCTGGCCGAACTGATCGTCGAGCATCACGAGGCGATGCTCACGCACCACGGCCGGGCCGTCGGCATGAAAGCGGCGCGCAAACATCTCGACTGGTATCTGGAGGCGGCGGTGTCGCCGCCCGACCGGGTGATCGTCAAGGGCTCGCCGGCGGCGCATCCGCTGCGCTCCCGCCTGCTCACCGCGACCGATCCGGCCGAAGTGGCCCGCCTCGTCCGGGAGATCTTCACCTGCGATCTCGAAAGGAGGGCCGCATGACCTCGACCCCGGCCCCTTCGCCCGATCTGACGGCGGCGACCATGCTCAACGCCCTGCCGCATCCGGTGATCACGGTGGCGGCCGACGGCGCCATTCTCGGCGGCAACGACGCCGCGGAGCATTTCTTCCAAGCTTCGATCCCCTTCATGCGGCGGCACAATCTCACCTATTTCATCCCCTTCGGCTCGCCGCTGCTCGGTCTCATCGAGCAGGTGCGGGAGCGCGGGGCGCCGGTGAGCGAGTATCGCGTCGATCTCGAGAGCCCGCGTCTGCCGGGAGAGAAGCTCGTCGACATCTACGCCACGCCGCTGGCGGAGCGCCCCGACTGCGTCGTGGTGATGCTCCAGGAGCGGTCGATGGCCGACAAGATCGACCGGCAGCTGACCCATCGCGGCGCCGCGCGCACCGTCTCCGGCCTCGCCGCGATGCTCGCCCACGAGATCAAGAACCCGCTCTCCGGCATCCGCGGTGCCGCCCAGTTGCTCGAACAATCGGCCTCCGACGAAGACCGGGCGCTGACCCGGCTGATCACCGACGAGGCCGACCGCATCGTCAAGCTGGTCGACCGGATGGAGGTGTTCTCCGACGAGCGTCCGGTGGAGCGCGCGCCGGTGAACATCCACACCGTCCTCGATCACGTGAAGCGCCTCGCCCTGTCGGGCTTCGGGCGCCACGTGCGCATCCACGAGGAGTACGACCCGTCGTTGCCGCCGGTCTTCGCCAATCGCGACCAGCTGGTGCAGGTCTTCCTCAATTTGGTGAAGAACGCCTGTGAGGCGATCGGCGACGCCGGCGACGGCGAGATCGTCCTGACGACGGCCTATCGCCCGGGTGTGCGCCTGTCGGTGCCGGGTTCGAAGACCAAGGTGACGCTGCCGCTCGAGTTCTGCGTCCGCGACAACGGTCCCGGCGTGCCGAGCGACCTCGTCGAACACCTCTTCGATCCGTTCGTCACCACCAAGACCAACGGGTCCGGCCTCGGGCTGGCGCTCGTGGCCAAGATCATCCGCGACCACGGCGGTGTGGTCGAATGTGAATCCCAACCCCGCAAGACCGTCTTCCGTATCCTCATGCCGGCCTATGCCGGCCAAGAGGAGAAGCAGCGGTTCGGCTTCTGAGAACTCGCACGAGGGCCAACGATCATGCCCACCGGCAACATATTGGTCGCGGACGACGACGCCGCCATCCGTACGGTGCTCAACCAGGCGCTGTCGCGCGCCGGCTACGAGGTGCGCCTCACCTCCAACGCGGCCACTCTCTGGCGCTGGGTCGCGCAAGGGGAGGGCGATCTCGTCATCACCGACGTGGTGATGCCCGACGAGAATGCCTTCGACCTCCTGCCGCGCATCAAGAAGCTCCGGCCGGACCTGCCGGTCATCGTGATGAGCGCGCAGAACACCTTCATGACCGCGATCCGCGCGTCCGAGCGTGGCGCCTACGAGTACCTGCCCAAGCCTTTCGACCTGAAGGAACTGATCGCCATCGTCGGCCGGGCGCTGGCCGAGCCGAAGCAGAAGCGCGAACCCGACCGCGACGACCAGGACGGCGACGCCATCCCGCTCGTCGGTCGTTCGCCGGCGATGCAGGACATCTATCGGGTGCTCGCCCGGCTGATGCAGACCGACCTGACGGTGATGATCACCGGCGAGAGCGGCACCGGCAAGGAACTGGTCGCGCGGGCGCTGCACGACTACGGCAAACGCCGCTCGGGGCCGTTCGTGGCCATCAACATGGCGGCCATCCCGCGCGACCTGATCGAGAGCGAACTCTTCGGCCACGAGAAGGGCGCCTTCACCGGCGCGGCGGCGCGTTCGGCCGGGCGCTTCGAGCAGGCCGAGGGAGGAACGCTCTTCCTCGACGAGATCGGCGACATGCCGATGGACGCCCAGACCCGTTTGCTGCGCGTCCTCCAGCAGGGCGAATACACACCGTCGGCGGCCGTACCCCGATCAAGACCGACGTGCGCATCATCGCCGCCACCAACAAGGATCTCCGGCAACTGATCAACCAGGGCCTCTTCCGCGAGGACCTCTATTTCCGCCTGAACGTCGTGCCGATCCGCCTGCCGCCCTTGCGCGAGCGCTCGGAGGACATCGGCGATCTGGTGCGCCACTTCTTCACGTTGGCGGAGAAGGAGGGCCTGCCGGCCAAGCAGATCGAATCCGCCGCTCTCGATCGGCTGCGCCGTTATCGCTGGCCCGGCAACATCCGCGAGCTCGAGAACCTCATCCGCCGGCTCGCCGCGCTCTATCCCCAGGACGTGATCACCGCCTCGGTGATCGAGGCGGAGTTGGCCCAGCCGGTTCTCGCTCCGGCGCCGGAGGAGAAGGCCGGCGACGAGGGATTGACGGCTTCGGTGGAGAAGCACCTCGCGAGCTATTTCTCCGGCTTCGGCGACACTCTGCCGCCTCCCGGGCTCTATCACCGGATCCTGCGCGAAGTGGAGTACCCGTTGATCTCGGCGGCGCTCGCCGCCACGCGCGGCAATCAGATCAAGGCGGCCGAACTCCTCGGGGTGAACCGAAACACCCTGAGGAAGAAGATCCGCGATCTCGACGTTCAGGTGATCCGCTCGTCGCGGTGAGGGGAAGCGGGAGCCGTTCTTCGCGGGGCCGGCGCGAAGACCGCCCGCGACGGGGTGAAACCGGCGGTCTTCGGTGGCGCCGCGGCCGACCTGCTGTGGTTCTCTCGCCACACTGCCGCAAATCGGCAACAATTGCGGGTGACAGATCGTCATCCTCGATTCCCGCGTCCGCTGCGACGCCGGGGAAACGAGGGAGAGCCGGGGACCACGGGGGCCGATCCTGGATTCGCAACCCATTCTGACGATACCGAAGAACGCGCTCGCGCCAGTCGGTGACACGACCCGCCGTATCCGCAAGATCGGTCTCGTTCTGACCGTCTTGGCGCTGATCACCGTGGGGATCAGCTTCGCCGTGCTGACCGGCATGACCCGGATCGTGCCGTCCGACGCGGTGCTCGGCATCACCCTGACGGTCAATCTGGCGCTGCTCGCCGGTCTCGTCGGCCTGATCGCCTGGGAACTGGTGACGCTGTGGCTGGCTTGGCGCGCCGGGCGGGCGGCGGCGCGGCTGCACCTCAGGGTCATCGGCGCCTTCTCGGCGGTCGCCGCGGCGCCGGCGCTGATCGTCGCCATCCTCGCGTCGGTCACCCTCGACCGCGGCCTCGACCGCTGGTTCGAGGAGCGGACGCGGACCATCGTCAACGCCGCCGCGAGCGTCGGCGAGGCCTACATCCGCGAGCACGGCCGCGCCATCCGCGCCGAGGCCCTGGGGCTGGCGGCCGACGTCGACCGCTCCCGCGACCTCTACGAATTCGAGCCGGACCGGTTCGACGCCTTCTTGCGCACCCAGGCGCAGCTGCGCGTCCTGCCGGCGGTGTTCCTGCTCAAGGACGACGGCACCGTCATCACCCGGACGCTGCTCGATCCGGAATGGACCGAGCTGCAGATGCCGCCGGCCGAGGCCTTCGCCGAAGTCGAACCCGGCGAACCGGTGGTCATCACCCCCGGCCGCACCAATCAGGTGGGCGTCCTCGTCAAGCTCGAGACGCTCGATGGCCTCCATCTCTACGTCACCCGGCCGCTCGAGGGGCAGGTGCTGGAGCCGCTGCGCCTGGCCAAGGACGCGGCCGAGGAATACCGACAGCTCGACAGTTCCAGATTCGGCGCGCAGCTCGCCTTCGGCCTGGTTTTCGTCGGTGTGTCGCTGATCTTCCTGCTCGCGGCGATCTGGATCGGCATCGGCTTCGCCAACCGGCTGGTGTCGCCGATCCGCCGGCTCATTCTCGCCGCCGACTACGTCTCCAAGGGCCACCTCGCGGTTCAGGTGCCGGTGCGACGCAAGGAGGGCGATCTCGCCCACCTCGCCGAGACCTTCAACACCATGACCAACGAGTTGCGGGCGCAGCGCGCCGAACTGATCTCTGCGAAGGACCAGATCGATCGCCGCCGCCGCTTCACCGAGGCGGTGCTCGCCGGCGTGACGGCCGGCGTCGTCGGCGTCGACGCCGCCGGGCGCATCACCCTCGCCAACCGATCGTCCACCGCACTCCTCGACGAGAGCGAGACCGACATGGTCGGCCGTCGCGTCTACGAGATCGCGCCCGAACTCGGCACCATCCTCGAGGCGGCGCTCTCCGATGCCTCGGGCAAGGCGCAACAGGCGCAGATCACCCTGATGCGCGGCGGACGAGAGCGGACCGTCACCGTCCGCCTCACGTCCGAGCACTCCGACGCCGCCGCCCGCGGTTTCGTCATCACCCTCGACGATATCACCGATCTCGTCTCGGCCCAGCGTTCCTCGGCGTGGGCCGACGTCGCCCGACGCATCGCCCACGAGATCAAGAACCCACTGACCCCGATCCAGCTCTCCGCCGAGCGACTGAAGCGGCGCTACGGCAAGAAGGTCGAGGATGATCGGCAGGTCTTCGACCAGTGCATCGACACGATCGTCCGGCAGGTCGGCGACATCGAGCGGATGGTCAACGAGTTCTCCTCCTTCGCCCGCATGCCCAAGCCGCAGATCGCCCGCGCCGACATCGTCGAGGCGGTACGCGAGGCGGTCTTCCTGCAGTCGGTCGCCAAGCCCGAGATCGACTTCCGCAGCCATCTGCCCGGCGAGCCGATCTTCGGCCGCTTCGATCAACGGCTGCTGCTCCAGGCCTTCACCAACATCGTCAAGAACGCCGGCGAGGCGGTCGAGGCGGTGCCGGCGGAGGTGATGGGCGCCGATCGGGGCACGGTCGAAGTGGTCGTGAGCCGCGACGGCGACACGGTGACCGTCGCGGTGATCGACAACGGCATCGGCCTTCCATCGGCCAACCGCCACCGACTGCTCGAGCCCTACGTCACCACCCGCGAGAAGGGCACCGGCCTCGGGCTGGCCATCGTCAGGAAGATCCTCGAGGATCACGGCGGCCGGATCGAACTGCTCGACGCCCCCGCCGTCGTCCGCGGCGGTCGCGGCACCATGGTGCGGATGACCCTACCGGCCTCCGGCGTCGAAGAGCCGCCGGCGCCCGCATCCGCCGATCCGATCACCTCACAGATCGCCTTCGGCGCCGCCTCCGGCGACGCCGATCTCCCCCCCGAACCGAGCGAAGCGTGACATCATGGCGTCCGACATTCTCATCGTCGACGACGAGAGCGACATCCGCGAGCTGGTCTCCGGCATTCTCGAGGACGAGGGTCACGGCACCCGCACCGCCGCCAACAGCGACGAATGCCTCGCCGCGATCGAGAAGCGACGACCGTCGCTTATCTTCCTCGACATCTGGATGCAGGCGAGCCGCCTCGACGGGCTGGCGCTGCTCGACGTGATCAAGGGCCATCATCCCGACCTGCCGGTGGTCATCATCTCCGGCCACGGCAACGTCGAGACGGCGGTCTCTGCGATCAAGCGCGGTGCCTACGACTACATCGAGAAGCCGTTCAAGGCCGATCGGCTGCTTCTGGTGGCCGAGCGCGCGCTCGAGGCGTCGAAGCTGCGTCGTGAGGTCAAGGAGTTGCGCGAGAAATCGAGCGATTCCTCCGAGCTCCTCGGCCATTCCTCGGTGGTCAACCAACTGCGCCTGCAGATCGACCGGGTGGCGCCGACCAACAGCCGCATCCTCATCACCGGTCCTTCGGGCTCCGGCAAGGAACTGGCGGCGAGGATGATCCACCAGACCTCCCATCGGGCCGGCGGGCCCTTCGTCGTGGTCAACGCGGCGGCGATCACGCCCGAGCGCATGGAGATCGAGCTCTTCGGCGTCGAGGAGGAGGGTGGTTCGTCGCGCAAGATCGGCGCCCTCGAACAGGCGCACGGCGGCACGCTCTACCTCGACGAGGTCGCCGACATGCCGCGCGAGACCCAGTCGAAGATCCTGCGCGTCCTGGTCGAGCAGAGCTTCAACCGCGTCGGTGGATCGACCCGCGTCCAGGTCGACGTGCGGCTGCTCTCCTCGACCGCGCGCGACCTGCCGCGCGAGATCCAGGACGGCCGCTTCCGCGAGGATCTCTTCCACCGCCTCGCCGTGGTGCCGATCCGGGTGCCGGCACTCGCCGAGCGGCGCGACGACATCCCGCTGTTGGTCGAGAATTTCATGGAGCAGATCTCGCGGAGTTCGGGCCTGCCGCTCCGCCGCATCGGCGAGGACGCCATGGCGGTGTTGCAGGCGCACGACTGGCCCGGCAACATCCGCCAACTCCGGAACAACGTCGAACGGCTGATGATCCTCACCCGCGGCGACGCCGACGCGGTGATCACCGCCGACCTGTTGCCGGCCGAGATCGGGGCGATGTTGCCGTCGCTGCCGACCACCACCGGCGGCGAGCACCTGATGAGCCTTCCGCTGCGCGACGCTCGCGAGATCTTCGAGCGCGAGTATCTCGTCGCCCAGATCAACCGCTTCGGCGGCAACATCTCGCGCACCGCCGAATTCGTCGGCATGGAACGCTCCGCCCTCCATCGCAAGCTGAAATCTCTCGGCGTCGGCTGACCGACCGCCCGAACCACGAAGGACCCGATCATGAGTCGCATCGCCTATGTGAACGGCCGCTATCTGCCTCACGACGTCGCGGCCGTGCACGTCGAGGATCGCGGATTCCAGTTCGCCGACGCCGTCTACGAGGTCTGCGAGATCCGCGACGGCCATCTCGTCGATCCGACGCTGCATTTCGAGCGGCTCGAGCGTTCGCTCGGGGAACTGCGCATCGCCGTGCCGATGAGCCGAGCGGCGATGCTGGTTGTGATGCGCCGGGTGGCGCGGGCGAACCGCGTCCACGACGGTTCGCTCTATGTCCAAGTGTCGCGCGGCCGCTCCCGGCGCGACCACGTCTTCCCCTCGCCGGCGGTGCGCCCGACCGTGGTGATGACGGCCAAGCCGGTCGCCCGCGCCAAGGGCGAGGCGCTGGCCGAGACGGGTATCGGTGTCATCACCGTGCCCGAGAACCGCTGGGAGCGGGTCGACATCAAGTCGGTGTCGCTGCTGCCCAATTGCCTCGCCAAGCAGGCGGCGAAGGAAGCCGGGGCGCGTGAGGCGTGGTTCGTCGACGCGGGCGGTTTCGTCACCGAGGGCGGCTCGACCAACGCCTGGATCGTCACCGTCGACGGCGTCCTCGTCACCCGCCCGGCGGAGCACGGCATCCTGCGTGGCATCACCCGGACCATCACCCTGAAGGTGGCGGCGAAGCTCGGGTTGAAGGTCGAGGAACGGGCCTTCACCGTCGAGGAGGCCAAGCGCGCCCGCGAAGCCTTCGTCACCGCCGCGACGACGCTGGTCATGCCGGTGGTGTCGATCGACGGATCGCCGGTGGGCAACGGCGCACCGGGGACGACCGCGCCGGCGCTGCGTGCGGCCTTCCACGATTCGACCGAAATGGTCGCGATCTGAACGGGATCGGCGATCGGACTGTGGCCGAGATCACACGGCCGCGGCCGAAATGCCGCCGAAGGCGTCATCTCGCGTCGACGTGAACCGTCCTGCGCAAAGAATGGCCATCATTGAGACTTCTTGGGGATTGCTGAACCACGGCGAGCACCTATGATTCCATTCTCGCGGCGAGGTTTCCGTGTCGCAACGGAAGTACAACCCACTCGAAGCCGAAGTGGGAGTCTCGTCGTCAAGAACATACCAATAAAGGTCAAAAGACATGGCGGACCGCGCTCCCAACCTCCAGGACACGTTCCTCAACTTCGTTCGCAAGAACAAGACACCGGTGACGATCTTTCTCATCAATGGTGTGAAGTTGCAGGGCGTCGTTACCTGGTTCGACAACTTCTGTGTGTTGTTGCGTCGTGACGGACATTCGCAACTGGTCTACAAGCACGCGATTTCGACCGTGATGCCCGGCGGACCGTTGCAGTTGTTCGAACCCTCCGAGGACGCATGACGAGGGGCGACATGCCCTCGAGCGACATCGACGACCTCTTCGAGGAGAGTGGCGAAGAGCGGCGCAACGCGCGTGCTCTGAAGGGTGTCGCGCGCGACGCGGCGCCGACGCGCACGCTCGTCGTGGTGCCGTGGCGCAGCGAGCGCCCGGCGCGCGGGGAGGGGGGCGAGCAGGTGGCGCCGCGCTCGCTCGAGGCGCGGCGGGAAGAGGCGGTCGGCCTCGCCCGCGCCATCGAACTCGATGTGGTGGCGAGCCCTCTGGTGCGCATCACCGAGGCCAGGCCCGCCACCCTGATCGGTTCCGGCAAAGTCGAGGAGATCAAGGCGTCGATCGAGGCCGAAGAGGTCGAACTGGTCGTCGTCGACCATCCGCTGTCGCCGATCCAGCAACGTAATCTCGAAAAGGCGTGGGGCGCCAAGGTGCTCGACCGCACCGGCCTGATCCTCGAGATCTTCGGCGAGCGCGCCCACACCAAGGAGGGCCGGCTCCAGGTCGAGCTCGCCCATCTCACCTACCAGAAGAGTCGGCTCGTCCGCTCCTGGACCCACCTCGAGCGGCAGAGGGGTGGCTTCGGCTTCCTCGGCGGTCCGGGCGAAACCCAGATCGAGGCCGACCGCCGGCAGATCCAGGAACGCATCGCTCGGCTGGAGCGCGATCTCGAGAGCGTCGCCCGCACCCGGGCGCTGCATCGCAAGAACCGCAAGAAAGTGCCGCACCCGATCGTCGCGTTGGTCGGCTACACCAACGCCGGCAAGTCGACGTTGTTCAATCGGCTGACGGAGGCGCAGGTCTTCGCCAAGGACCTGCTGTTCGCCACCCTCGACCCGACGCTGCGCAAGGTGAAGCTGCCGCACGGCGGCGACGTCATCCTCTCCGACACCGTCGGCTTCGTCTCCGACTTGCCGACGACGCTGGTCGCCGCCTTCCGGGCGACGCTCGAGGAGGTGATCGAAGCGGACCTGATCCTCCACGTCCGCGACATCGCCCACGAGGACACCGGGCCGCAGGCGAAAGACGTCGCCGATGTCCTCGCCCAGCTCGGCATCGATCCCGACGACCGCGACCGCGTCATCGAAGTGTGGAACAAAATCGACAAGCTCGACCCCACCCACCGCGATGGACTTCTCGCCGAGGGCGCTCGACCGGCGCTCGACGCGCCGACGGCGATCCCCTGTTCGGCGGTGACGGGGGAGGGGGTGGCCGCTCTCCTCGATCTGATCGAGGATCGCCTCAACCGCGACCGAGCCGTCTTCCGCGTCGAAGTGCCGGTGGCCGAGGGCGAACTGGTCGCCTGGCTCCATCGCAACACCGAGGTGGTCGAACGGATCGACGGTGAGGAGACCGTGTCGTTGCGCCTGCGCGTCCCGGAGAAGACGCTCGATCATTTCCGTGCCCGCGCCGGCAGGTTCATCCGCGAGGTGCGGGGGCGGGTGGTCGAGCGCGAGGAACGGGCTGCGCCGGCGAAGACCGGTGCCTACGATCCGCTCGGTTGAGCGGCGGGGAGGTCGAGGTGGACGATCTCGGGCGATATGGGTTGGCGCGGCGCGATCTCGACCGAGGCGGGTCCGAGAAGATCCTGATCGTCACCGAACAACCGGTGTCGCGCGCCCGGATGGACGCGCTCGCCCTCGAATACGACCGGGTCGAACTCGAGGCCGACCCCGAGAGCCCCCATCGCTGGTTCGTCGTGAGACTGATGGACGGCGAAGGGGAATGACCCCGCCGGATGTGGCGGGCGTCTCCCGGCGTGGAGACACCCGCCGATGGTTCCGGCATCGTCAGAACGGCATCTTCACCCGGATCTGACCGGTGTGCGACGTCCCGGCGCCGTCGTTGAGGGCGGCACCGTAGGACAGGGTCATCGAGACCTTGTCGTTGATGGTGGCGTCGTAGCCGATCTTGAAGTTCAGGCCACGTCCGACGAAGCCGTCGGGGTTGCCGGTGAACGGCTGCGCGGTGTTGCCGACGAAGCGGGCGATGACGCCGTCGTGGGTCTCGTGGAGCGCGCGCTCGTAACCGATCTCGCCGAAGGCGCGGTCCTTGGCGCCGAAGAGGTCGGCCATCATCGAGGCCCGCAGGCGCACGCCGCCGAGCACGGCCTGCGCCGAGCGGTCGGCGAAGGCCATGGCGAGGATCGGCGAGGTCTCCTGATAGCCGCCGATGTCGGCGTGCACGTACTGGAGGCGGGCGGAGGGCGCCAGCGTGACGCCGCCGGTGCGGGCCATGAAGCCGGTCTCGACCGAGGCGGACCATTGCCGCGCCGAGGTCGATCCCGACGCGACGAGCGGCCCCATGCCGGTGGCGCGCTCGAGGTCGTCGAAGCCCATCCACGAGGCGCCGAGCGCGCCGGACACGAAGAAGGCGTCGGCGGTGTAGTTGGCGTAGACGTCGCCGTCGAACGACGTGATGTTCGAACTCATGACGCCACCCATCCGGCCGGCGCCGAAGCCGAGCGAGGCGCCGAGCAACAGATTGGGCGACACCGCGCGATCGAGGCCGAAGCGCATGCCGCCGATCGTGTGATCGTAGGCGCCGACGGGGCCGCGCGCGCCCATGATGCCGCGGCTGCCGGTCGCCGTGGCCCACAGGCCGTTCTGGCGCAGATACTGGCCCTCGGCCCAGCCGCCGGCGCGATCGAGCACGTCGTCGGCGGCGGCGAGGCGACCGCGCATCGCCACGTCGCCGACCGCGGCGACATCGGCGGCGGACGCCTCGGGGGCGAGCAGCAGCCCGGCGTAGAGCGCGATCAACTGATGGCCCCGCGCGGTCGGGTGGACACCGTCCCAGAACAGGTAGCCGTTCTGGGTGGCGGCCGTGCCGGTGACGCAGGCCAGCGTGGCGATGCAGGAACTCGTGACGTTCGTGAAACCGAAGGCGGCCGAGTTGCCGCGGATGACGTCGAGCGCCGCCGCGAGGTCCATCTGGACGATGTTGGTGTTGGGATTGGCGAGGGCGAGGGCCTGCACCTGCGTCGCCAGCGACTGGTTGAAGGTCGCGGTCGCCAACGATCCGGCGCCGGCGGTCGCCGGCGAGCCGTTGTAGGACGGCGTGACACCGAGATCGGGCAGGTTGGAGATGAGGATGCGGCCGGCGCCCGCCGTGGCCACGGCCTGGGTGATCCCGGCCATGTCGGTCGCCGCGGCGAGAGAGGTCGCGGTGATGCCGGCCGGCGTGGCGCCGCCGCCGGCGACGGTGAAATACTGGAAGATGTTGTTGGCGCCGCCGAGCAGCGTCACCGTGTCGGCGGCAGCGAAGGTACCGCCGAGGAACATGTAGGTTCCGAGTTGGGTTTGCAGCGACGGGATCGGGCCGTTCAGGTTGACGGCGTTGTCGCTGCGGGCGCCGCCGAAGGCGAGGTTGACGTTCCCCGTCAGGGCTCCGCCGAGGAAGGGCTGGTTCATCGGCCCGGCGATCAGTTCGGTCCAGACCTGTCCGTTGGAGAAGCGGCCGTTGAAATAGGGGGCGGGCGGGTTGCCCGTCGTGCCGAAGAGGTTGCCGTTGTCGGACAGGCTGTCGCCGATGGTGACGAAACGGCCGCCGAGCGGCAGCGTCACCTGTTGCGCCGAAGCGACCGACGGCAGAACCGCGAGCGCGACACCGAGACCGTAGGCTGTCGCGACGCGCGAATGCACCCGACCAACGCGAGACATGAGTACCACCTCCCAGCCGACGTCTTCTTGTCGTTGTCCCCACCCGAACGGGCGCGCGGATGCGTCGGTGGCGGGAGGATAGAGCCGGTCGAGCGGCTTCGGAAGGCGCAATCGCGGGACTTTCGCTTCCGTGAAAGAAAATTCATGACCGTCACCGGCGTGCCACGGTCCGGGTCCGGAGGCGGGCCGGGAATGCCTCAGATCCCCTTGGCTTCCTGCCAGATCGCTTCCATCTCGTCGAGGCTCGCCTCGGCCGGTGAGAGGCCCTTCTCGGCGAGACGTTTCTCGATGTGGGCGAAGCGGCGGCGGAACTTCTCGTTGGTGCCGCGCAGCGCCTTCTCCGGGTCGAGCGACAAGTGGCGGGCGAGGTTGGCCACGGCGAAGAGCACGTCGCCGAGCTCGTCCTCCTGCCGGACCGGGGAGGGGAAGGGCGCGTCGATCTCCGCCTCGATCTCGGCGAGCTCCTCGCGGATCTTGGCGAGGACGGCGCGCGGGTCGTTCCAGTCGAAGCCGACGGAGCCGGCCTTCTCCTGCAATTTCACGGCGCGCGTCAACCCCGGCATACCGGCGCCGACCTCGTCGAGCAGGCCCTTCACCACCGGGGTACGGCCCTCGGCGGCGCGGCGGGCGGCCTTCGCCGCTCTCTCCTCGGCTTTGATTCGCGCCCAGGCGTCCTGGACGGTGGCGACCGTCTTGCCGTCCTCGTCGGCGAAGACGTGGGGGTGGCGGCGGATCATCTTGGCGGTGATCGCTTCGACCACGGAGCCGAAGTCGAAGGCGCCGGCCTCCTCGGCCATGCGGGCGTGGAAGACCACCTGCAACAGCAGATCACCCAGTTCGTCGCAGAGATCGTGGAGATCGGCGCGCTCGATCGCGTCGGCGACCTCGTAGGCCTCCTCGATCGTGTAGGGCGCGATGGTGGCGAAGCTCTGCTCGAGATCCCAAGGGCAGCCGCTCACCGGGGTGCGCAGCGCCGCCATGATCTCGAGGAGACGCACCACGTCGCGGGATGGCTTCATAGGGGACCTCGATCAGCTCGGTGGGGTCCCGCCGTCTGCGACTCGGGACACCGGCGGATCGTAGCAGAGGCCCCAACCGCCGCCCGCATACCAGCAACGCTTCGGATCGACCGCCGGCCCGCGCACCAAGCTCTTCACCCGCCCCCAGCCGCCCCGCCGGAAGGCCTGATCGAGCTGGTCGCGATCGACCCAGGAGACCGCAGTCGCGCCTTCGGCGTAGACGAAACCGCAGCGATCGAGGGTGCGGGCGGCGAAGCCGTCGCCGCGGCGCTCGACGAGGAGGCCGATGCCCTCGGCGCCGTGCCAGTGGCGGGTCGCCGACAGCGTGCCGCGCGGCGTGCACAGGGGGAAGAGCAGCCGGCCGCCGTCGACGAGGCGATCGAGCCAGAGCGGGCAGGGGGCGGCGATGCCGAACGAGACGTAGACGACGTCGACCGGCTCGCGCGGCCAGTCGCAGCCGTCTTCGGTCACGACTTCCACCTCGGGACCCTCGGGAAGCGCCCGCGGCAGGACGCGCCGGGCGATGGCGACGAGGTCCGGATCGATCTCCACCGCCGTCACCCGACCGGTCGGCCCTGCGAGGCGCGCGAGGATCGCGGTGAAGTAGCCGCTGCCGGCCCCGATGTGGACGATGCGCTCGCCGGGTTTCACCGCGAGCGCGGCGATCCAGGCGGCGTGCAACGACGGACTGCCGTTGTTGACGCCGCGGTCCCGGTCGAGGGCCACCAGGACGTCGTGATAGAGTTTCGATACGTCGGAAGTCCGCTCGACGCCGGCATCGCCGTAGAGCACCCAAGGCGGTTCGGGGAGGAAATCCTCGCGCCGCAGAGCCGTGAGGGCGGCCTCCAGCGCCTCGTCGGTGACGTCGGCTCGGGCCATCATCGCTCGGGCGAAGCCGGCTCGCAGATGTGCCGTCGGATCTCGTCGCACCTCGTTTCCGGTCATCGTGACACCCGTTCGGGTCCAACGATCGCGATCGATGTTGGTAATTTTAGCAGGGGACAGCGAGTTCCGCACCTTCGCACGAACCCCGAAGCACGAGCGATCCCGCCTACGTCGTGATAGAACGGCGACCGTACGAACGGGCCTCTCCGTTCGAGGAACGCGACATGGCCGAACCGATCCCCGTCACCCGCAGCATCCGGCTCGATCCCGGCGAGATCGGCGAAAGTTTCATCCGCGCCTCGGGTCCCGGCGGGCAGAACGTCAACAAGGTGGCGACCGCCGTCGAGTTGCGCTTCGACGTCGCCGCGTCGCTCAGCCTGCCGGAGCCGGTGCGCGAGCGGTTGATGCGGCTCGCCGGACGGCGGTTGACCGGGGAGGGGGTGTTGGTGCTGCGCGCCGACCGGTATCGCACCCAGGAGCGCAACCGCGCCGACGCGCTGGAGCGCTTGCTGGAGCTCATCCGTGAGGCCGCCGTGCCGCCGCCGCCGCCGCGCAAGGCGACCAAGCCGACGCTGGGTTCGAAAATCCGCCGGCTCGAGGGCAAGAAGAAGCGCGGCGCGGTCAAGAGCCTCAGGCAGGGCCGACCGTCGGCGGACTGATATTCTTTTCGGGCGAGATCGGCGTACCGCCGGGCGGCCGGCGAGGGGGCCTCGGTCCTCATGGGGGCCGTCGACCAGTCGCTGGCCGATCCACCAGACGGCTGCCCCAGGGATCCTCGATGCCACCCTGGCGGTCGCCGTAGGGGCGATCGGCGACGGGGAGCACCTCGCGGCCGCCGGCGGCGACGGCGCGGGCCTGGGCGGCGTCGGCGTCCTCGACATAGAGGTAGTGGCTGGAGCGGCAGGGCGCCCAACCGGGCTGGACCTCGGCGACCATGACGACGGCGTCGTCACCGAAGCGCAGCCGGACATTGGCGAGGCGGCCGTCGGGGGCGACGGTGCGGCCTTCCTCGTGGGCGCCGAGCCCGTCGCAGAGGAAGCGGACGTAGGCCTCGGCGTCGACGACCATCAGATGGGGAAAGACGGCCGGGTGTCCCGGTGGCTTCTTCAACGGCGGCTCCCGAGGTTGCGGCACGCGACCACGGAGGCTCACCTGAAACGGGGCGGAGGGTGAGCCCGACGCGGCTCCGACCGGGCGATCCGGCGGGCGCCACGAGGGGCACAACGAGGCGCGGGGGAGCGCCATGGCAGCCCTCACGATCGGGTATCACCGATTCGCATAAGACGGATTATGGAACAATATATGGCGCGACGGATCATCCGGGATCCCCCCGATGCCCCGAGGTCGCCGTCCATGGGCGAAACTCGAATTCCTTCGCTTCGTCCGTCGCTCCGCGGCGTCTCTCGAGAATTCACCGTCACCCCTTGGGTGCCGCTCGGTCGTCGTGCGTCGCGGACGTGAGCGTCGTCGCTCCCGCCGGGCGATGACGCGTCAGTCGATCCTGTAGGTGAACTCCATGCCGTCGAACGCCGGTTCGATGCCCGCCGGCAGATGGTCGGCGAGCGTCCTGTAGTCGACGTCGGTATGGAGATGCGTCAGGCAGGCGTGCGCCGGCTTCTTGCGGCGGATCCACTCGACCGCCTCGTCGACCGACAGATGGCTCGGGTGCGACTTCCAGCGCAGCGCGTCGAGGATCCACAGATCGAGCTTGGTGAGATGTGGCAGGCTCTCGTCCGGAAAGGCGCTGGCGTCGGGCGAATAGGCCACACCGCCGAAGCGGAAGCCGAAGCTGTCGATGTCGCCGTGCGTCTGGCGGAACGGAATGGCGGTGACCGGGCCGCCGTCGCCGTTGATCGTCACGGTCTCGCCGGCGTGGAACCGGTGTTCCCGGACGATCGGCGGATAGGCCGAGCCCGGCGGCGTGGCGAAGCAATAGTCGAAGGCTCCGCGAACCCGCTTCGACGCGGTCTCGTCCATCCAGACGTCGACGAGATGGTGGCGATTGAGCACGAAGGCGCGCAGATCGTCGATGCCGTGGATGTGGTCGGCGTGGGCGTGGGTGATCAGCACCGCGTCGACCCAGTCGACGTGGGCGTCGAGCATCTGCTCGCGTACGTCGGGGCCGACGTCGACGAGCACCCGCGTCGTCGCGCCGTCCGCCGCGGTCCGCGTCACCAGCAGCGAAGCGCGGCGACGGCGGTTGCGCGGCTCCTTCGGATCGCAGCGTCCCCAGTCGTTGCCGATCCGCGGTGTGCCCGGCGAGGCGCCGCACCCGAGGATGCGGAAGGTCATCGTCGTGCTCATGGGGCTTCCCTCACCTTCTTTCCTCGGCACATGAAATCATGCCGGCACCTTCTTGAAAAGTCGGTGGAAATTATCAGTTGTTATGCGTGCCATCTCGGCCTCGGGAACGCCCTTCACCGCCGCCAGCACGCGGTTCGTCTCGGCGACGTGCGCGGGCTCGCAGCGCTTTCCTCGGTACGGCTGCGGCGCCAGATAGGGAGCATCGGTCTCGACCAGCAGTCGGTCGAGCGGCACTTGCGTCGCGATGGCTCGGACCTCCTCGGACTTCTTGAAGGTGAGGATGCCGGAGAACGACACGTAACCGCCGAGCGCCAGCGAGCGCTTCGCCAGATCGGGGCCGGAGGAGAAACAGTGGAGCAGGTGAGGGAAGGCCCCCTGCCCGCTCGTCTCGTCCTCGAGCAGCCGAGCCATCTCCTCGTCGGCCTCGCGCGAATGGATGACCAGTGGCAGCCCGGTCTCCCGCGCCGCGGCGATGTGCTCGCGGAAGCTGGCGACCTGTGTTTCGCGCGGGCTGAAATCATAGTGATGGTCGAGACCCGCCTCGCCGATCGCCACGACCCGGGGATGTTCGGCGAGCCGGATCAACAGGTCGCGGTCGACGTCGGGTTCCTCCGCCGCGTGGTGGCAATGGGTGCCGACCGAACACCACACCCAATCATGCGCCTCGGCGATGGCGCGGATGGTGTCGAAGCGACGGACGCGGGTCGAGATGGTCACCATCGTGCCGACCCCGGCCGCGGCGGCGCGCGCCAACACTCCGTCCATGTCCTCGGCGAAGTCTGGGAAGTCGAGATGGCAGTGACTGTCGACCAGCATCAGGCCCCCTTCCCCGCTTCGGTCCCCTCCTCCGCCGGTTCGACCCACTTGGGGAAGATCGGCGTCGGCGCCGGCAGGGCGAGACCGGGGGCGATGCGTCGGGAGATGGCGGCGAAGTCGCGATCGTCCGGCCCTTGCCCGAGAGCGTCGAGGAGCGCGGCGGCACCGGTCGGGATGACCGGCTGGGCGAGAATGGCGACGATGCGCAGCACCTCGGCCGTCACCCACAGCACGGTGCCCATTCGTTCCGGATCGGTTTTCTTCAGCGCCCAGGGCGCGGCGGCGGTGAACCAGCGGTTGGCGTCGCCGACGACGCCCCAGATCGCCTCGAGGCTGCGGTGGATCTCCTGCCGATCGTAGGCGGCGCGCGACAGGGCGAGCAGCGCATCGGCGCTCGCCAGCATCGCCTCGTCCTCGGGCGCCAGCGCCCCCGGGGCCGGGACCACGCCGCCGAGGTTCTTGGCTATCATCGACAGCGAGCGCTGCGCCAGATTGCCGAGATCGTTGGCGAGATCGGCGTTCATCCGGGCGACGATGGACTCGTGGCTGTAGTTGCCGTCCTGACCGAAGGGGACCTCGCGCAGGAAGAAGAAGCGCACGGTGTCGGCGCCGTAGGCTTTGATCAGGTCGAACGGGTCGACGACGTTTCCCACGGACTTCGACATCTTCTCGCCGCGGTTGAAGATGAAGCCGTGCGCGAAGACGCGCTTGGGCAGCGGCAAGCCGGCCGACATCAGGAACGCGGGCCAATAGACCGCGTGGAAGCGGACGATGTCCTTGCCGATGACGTGGACATCGGCCGGCCACCAGCGCCGGTATTTCTCCGAGATCTCGTCCGGGAAGCCGGCGCCGGTGATGTAGTTGGTCAGCGCGTCGACCCAGACGTACATGACGTGGCCGGGGCTGTCGGGAACGGGTACGCCCCAGTCGAAGGTGGTGCGGCTCATCGACAGGTCTTCGAGGCCGCCCCTGACGAAGCTGATCACCTCGTTCCGGCGCGCGTCCGGCCCGATGAAGTCGGAGTTGGCCTCATAGTGGGCGAGGAGCCGCTCCTGGAAGGCGGAGAGGCGGAAGTACCACGACTCCTCCTCGGTCCACTCCACCGGCGTACCGGTGGGCGTGGCGCGGCGCACGCCGTCGGCGCCGATTTCGGTCTCGCTCTCGGAGTAGTAGGCCTCGTCGCGCACCGAATACCAGCCGCCGTATTTGGCCATGTAGAGGTCGCCGGCCTTCGCCATCCGCCGCCAGATCTCCTGGACGGAGGCGCGATGGCGCTCCTCGGTGGTGCGGATGAAGTCGTCGTAGGAGACGCCGAGCAGCGCGTCCATCTCCTTGAAGACGGCCGAGTTGCGGTCGACCAGCTCACGCGGGGTCATCCCCTCACGGCTCGCCGTCTGGTGCATCTTGAGACCGTGCTCGTCGGTGCCGGTGAGGAAGAACACGTCGAAGCCGTCGAGCCGCTTGAAGCGGGCGAGCGCGTCGGTGGCGAGCTTCTCGTAGGCGTGGCCGACGTGCGGCCGGCCGTTCGGATAATCGATCGCCGTGGTGATGAAGAATTTCTCGGGGGTCATGCTCGAATCCTCGGCCGGGAGACGTCCCCCGCGCCGTTCAGCGCGTCCGCCGGCACGCTCGCCGGCATGTCGTTCTTCGGTCTACTCAATTCCGCGCCGCCTCGGCAAGCGTCCGAATGGCAGCCAGGATCGCCGCCTTGCGGTCGAGGTTGAGCGCTTCGCTGCGGGCGACGAGCCGGGCGACGGCTTCGTGGGCCTCGGCCCAGCGCGCGGCGACCGCGCCGCCGCGGCTCGCCAACTCGGTGCGGGCACGGGCCCCGGCCATGTCGAGCAGGAAGTCGACGGCGATGTCGAAGCCGTCGTCGGCGCCCCTGACCGTCACGTGATCGGCGAAGGCGTGAGCGGCGCGGACGTCGAAATCCGGCATCCCGGCGACGATCCGCTCGAGGCCGCGCCACAGTTTCACCCCGTCGTTCTGCACCAGGAGGATCGCCCGCCGGAGACTGCCGTCGGCGAGGTCCGCCGCGGCGGCGAGCGTCGCCGGATCGCCTTCGATGCCGAAATCGCCGAGTGCGCCGGCGATGCGATGCGGCGCCAGAGGGTCGAGGTCGAGCCGCCGGCAACGCGAGCGGATGGTCGGCAACAGGCGGCCCGGCGCATGGGCGATGACCAGGAAGAGCGAGCGCGGCGGCGGCTCCTCGAGGACTTTGAGGAGGGCGTTGGCGGCGTTGGCGTTGAGGTCGTCGGCGGCGTCGACGATGGCGACGCGCCAGCCGCCTTCGCCGGCCGTCGAGCCGAAGAAGGACACGGTGCGGCGCACCTCGTCGACCGGCAGATCGGTCTTGAAGCGCTTGTTCTTCTCGTCCCACGGTCGACGCAGGTGGAGGAGATCGGCGTGGGCGCCGCCGGCGATGCGGCGTGCCACGGCCGAGCCCATGTCGACCGAGAGGTCGCGCGCCGCCGCCACCGCGGGCGACCGGGGATCCGGGTGGGAGAGGACGAAGCGGGCGAAACGGAAGGCGAGCGTCGACTTGCCGATGCCCTTCGGGCCGCCGAGGATCCAACCGTGGTGGACTCGTCCCGAGCGATAGGCGTCGAGCAGGGTCCGCTCGGCGGCGCTCTGGTCGACGAGATCGCCACGTTGGCGCGGTAGCGGCAGACCGTCGAGGGCGTCGATCTCGGGGGCGGCGTCGGAGACGGCGGTGCTGCGCAGGGCCATGGGGCGGTCAGTCCTTCTCGGCGAGGCCGAGGCGGGAACACACCCCGTACCACACGGCGTCGGCGACCGTCGCGGGATCCTGCGCCGCATCGACGACGACGAAGCGCTTCGGCTCGCCTCGGGCCAGAGCCAGGAAGGCGCGCCGGCGCCGTTCGTGGATCTTCTCCTCCTCCTTCTCGAACCGGTCGGCGACGGCGTCGCCGCGCCGTGCCGCGGCCCGCGCCAGGCCGATTTCGACGGGCACGTCGAGGAGGATCGTCAGGTCGGGTCGGACGTCGTCGACGGCGATCTCCTCGAGCGCCGCGACGCGATCGGCGGGGACGTCGCCGGTGGCGCCCTGATAGACGCGGGTGGAGTCGTGGAAGCGGTCGGAGATCACCCAAGCGCCGCGCATCAGTGCCGGCCGGATGGTCTGGTCGACGTGATCGGCCCGCGCCGCGGCGAAGAGAATGGCCTCGGCGAGCGGCCCGAAAGCCTCCGCCGCGCCCGACAGCAGGACCCGGCGCACCGCTTCGGCGCCGGGCGAACCCCCGGGTTCGCGCGTCACCACGACCTCGAAGCCGCGCCGCCGCAGCCGATCTGCGAGTTCGGCCACCCGGCTCGACTTGCCGGCCCCCTCCCCACCTTCGAAGGTGACGAAGCGGCCGCGGGCGGGCGTCGCCTTCGGTCGCGACTCGCCGGATGCGGGGTGGCCGGTCGTGGTCATCGGCGCAGCAGACCGATGAGGATCTCGCGCGTGCCGTCGATCGCCCGCTGACGCAGCGTACCCGCCTCGACGGCCTGAAGCGCCTCGACCGGGATCTCCTGGACGACCGAGTCGTTGCGGGTGACGACGAGCCGGCCGATCGGTTGGCCCTTGGCCACCGGCGCCTTGATCGGGCCGCTGTAGACGACACGAGCCTTGAGTTTGTCGCGGTTGCCCTTCTGGATCAGGATGGCGATCGGCTTCGGCGAGGCGACGGGTACGCCCGAGGCGGTTCCGCCGAACACCGCGGCTTCGCCGATCGCCTCGTCGGCGCCGTAGAGATGGACGGTCTCGAAGGTGCGGAAGCCCCAGTCGAGCAGCTTGCGGGCGTCCTCGGCGCGGTCCTTCTCGTTCTGTGCTCCGCCGATGACCACGGTCAGGCGCTGGCCCGATTGGATCGCCGAGCCGACGAGATTGTATCCGGATTCCTTGATGTAACCGGTCTTCAGGCCGTCGGCGCCGGGGAACTCGCGCAGGAGCGGGTTGCGGTTGAACTGGCGGATCTTGTTGTAGGTGAATTCGGGCTGCGCGTAGATCTTGTAGAGATCGGGATGGTCGCGCACGAGATGGGCGGCGAGCTTGACGAGATCGCGCGCCGTGGTGCGGTTGCCGGGGTCGGGCAGACCGGTCGGGTTGGCGAAGTTCGTCTGCTCCATGCCCAGTTCCTTGGCCCGGGCGTTCATCTTCTCGGCGAAGGCGGCCTCGCTGCCGGCGAGTCCCTCGGCGAGGGCGATGGCGCCGTCGTTGGCAGACTGGATCATGATGCCCTGGAAGAGGTCGGAGACCGTCACCCGCGAGTGGATCGGAGCGAACATCGCCGAGGTGCGCGACGGCGCACCGCCGGTGCGCCAGGCGTGTTCGGAGACGGGGAAATCGGCGGTGAGGTCCAGCCGTCCCTCCTTCACCTCGCGAAAGGCGACCGCGACGGTCATCATCTTGGTGAGGCTCGCGGGAAAGAACAGCTTGTCCGGGTTCTTCTCGAACAGCACGGCGCCGGTCACGTGGTCGACGAGCAGCGCCACGTCCGCCTTGACCTCGATGCCGCCGTTCTGTGCCGGCGCGCCGGGCTTGGCCGGTGTCGCCGGCTTGCCCGCCGCCACCAGCGCCAGGCAGACGACCGCCATCGCCAGACGCGCCACCGCGCGCGCCGCCGACCTCGCGGTCCGATCGGAAAGAGCTGCCATTCTCGCCCCTCTCGGGCGACGCCGTCCCGCATGGCCTCCGCGGGAGACGCGCCGATTCTGGTCCAAGCGCCAGCATAGAGCAGAGCGGCGCGGTGAACCAAGCCGGAGAGGCCGAAGGACAGCGGGGAAAAGCCGGCCGGCGGGTGTCGGCCGAGTGGGATCACTCGACGAGCGTGGCGAGCCTCGCGCCCTCGCCCATCGATCCGAAGACCGCGTGGGCGGAGGAAATGCGGTCGGAGGCGACATAGGAAGACGTCCGCGCCGGCAGGCCTCCCTCCTCGCTCGCCGCGACCGCGCTCGGTGCGCCGAGCGGCAGGATCGACATCGGAGCACCGGAAGCCGGCGGCACAGCCTCGGCGACGGCGGTGGGGATCGCGGTCGGACGCGAGGCGGCGAGCGCGGCGCGCATCTTCGCCGCATCGACGCCGGCGAGTTCGAAGGACGAGGCGTCGGTGACGGGCAGATAGGCGACGGCGCGTCCGCCGGCGGGTTGGGCCGCCCGCGCCTGGCCGTAGAGGCTCGCTTGCGCCGCACCGGCCGGTACCGGCACGGAGGCCGAGGCCACCATGGTCGGGGCGGCGACCGGGACGTTGCGCCGCGGCCCGGCCTTCAGGTCGGCTTGGGCGAGGAGCGCGCGTTCGTCGTGGCCGGAATGGAAGCCGGGGCCGGTCAGGGTGGCGGCGAGGACGCGCGAATCGGAACCGGCGAGACCGGCGCGGCCGAGATACTGCAGCCGTACCTGCCCGAGGCCGAAACGTTTCATGTCGAGGAGTTCGGCGGTCTTCTCCGAGATGTCGACGATCCGGTTGCCGATGTAGGGCCCGCGGTCGTTGACCCGGACGATGATCGAGCGGCCGTTCTTGACGTTGGTGACCCGCGCATAGGACGGCAGCGGCATGGTCTTGTGGGCGGCCGAGATGGCGGTGCGGTCGTAGACCTCGCCGTTGGCGGTCTTGGTGCCGTGGTGGTAGTCGCCGCCGTACCAGGAGGCGACGCCGGTCTGATCGAGACCGGGCTCCTCGCGCGGCACGTAGGTGCGCCCGCCGATGGTGTAGGGCTTGCCGACCTGATAGCGGCCGCCGCCCGGCGCCACCCGTTCGTTTGGCCCGACGACGCGCTCGAGCGGTTCGGCGCCGGAGAGCATGGCGGTCTTGGTCGGGGAGCCGGCGCATCCGGCGAGGACCATGCCGACGACGGCGACGACGGAGCCGGTCACGAAGACCCGGAAGCCGGTCTCGGCGGTCGTCCTCGCATGCCTCATCGACGTGTCCTTCTCTCGTCCGGCCGATCGAACCCTCCGGTTCGAACCGCCGTCGTTGCCGACGGCGTTCGGCCTGCGTCGCTCCGGGCGACCATGACACCGACCAGGGGACCGAAGTCACCCCACCGGCACGGCCCGGGTGGACCCGAAGATCCCCCATGATTCACACGTGTCGGTTACTCCCTGATTAAGCCCCATAATCCATTCCGAGATCGTTGAAAAGAGCGGGGAACCCCGCGAAGCCGCGACATGTCGGCGGGCGTCGATCGTGGCCGATCGAGGAGGACTTCAGCCTTCCCAGTCGTGGACGGTGCCGTCTGGGGCGGTGACGCGGTAGAGGCTCGTGCCGTCTTCTCGTCCCTTCCCGGTCCACTCCAGCGGATCGGGGCCGATCGCCACCTTGCCATGACCGCCGGGGACGTCGAGAACATAGGTCGGTTGGGCGATGCCGGTGAGCCCGCCGCGCAGCCCGGCGACCAGTTCGCGGCCCCTGGCGAGGGGGACGCGGAAGCGCGCCGTGCCCTCCGCCCGGTCGAGGTGGTGGAGGTAATAGGGTTTCACCCGGAGCCGCACCAAGCGACGGAGGAGCGCCTCGAGTACCTGCGCGTCGTCGTTGACCCCGGCGAGGAGCGTGGTCTGCGACAGAACCGGCACGCCACCGTCGACCAACCGGCCGATCGCGGCGGCGGCGGCGTCCGTCAGTTCGCGGGGATGATCGGTGTGGATCACCATCCAGGTGGCGAAGCGGTGGCGCAGGAGGCGGACCGTGTCCTCGCCCACCCGTCCGGGATCGACCACCGGCACGCGCGAATGGATGCGCACCACTTCGACGTGGGGCACCGCCTCGAGTCGGTCGAGGAGGAGGCCGAGCCGTCGGTCGGAGAGCACCAGCGGATCACCGCCGGTGAGGATCACCTCGAAGATCTCGGGCCGCGCGGCGATGTGGGCGATCGCCGCGTCGAGTTCGGCCTCCGAGAGGCTCGCCTCGCCGTCGCCGACGGTGTCGCGGCGGAAGCAGAATCGGCAGTAGACGCGGCAGAGCGCCGAGGGCTTGAGGAGCACCCGGTCGCGATAGCGGTGGACGACGCCCGGGGCCGTCGCATGCACCTCGTCGCCGATCGGGTCGGCGACCTCGTCCGGGCGGGTGAAGAGTTCGCTCTCGTCGGGCACGAACTGGCGGGAGATCGGGTCGTGCGGGTCGCTCGGGTCGATGAGATCCGCCATCGCTCCGGTGATAGACAAGGCGAACCGTTCGACGACCCGGCCGATCTCCTCGCCGCGCGCGGCGTCGAGGAGACCGCGTTCGACGAGGTCACCGACCCGGCGGATCTCGCCCTCGCGGCTCATGCGCAACGGATCTCGGCGTCGAGGCCGACCAGTCTGGTGAGCTGGCGGAAGCGACGCAGCAGCACTTCGCCGTCGAGATCGACGAGGCGGGGTGGCAGATCGAGCACCAGGCGGCCCTCCCCTCGGGTGACGCGGGCGTCGAGAATGATGCCGGGCATCGCCGCCGACAGGATGAAGGCGACGCGGAATGCGGCGCCGAGCGCCCGCGCCCGCTCCAACAGCCGCGGCGTTGCGAGGCGGGCGACCCGCGGGCTCAGCGCGTCGTCGACGAGGCCCATGTGGCGATAGTAGCTGGCGAGGGCGAGGAAAGCACGGCCGGGGTGATCGACGCCGATGAAGCCGGCGTTGGAGATGATGTTTAGGCTCTGTTCGCCGCGATAGTCGGGATGGGCGCGCCAGCCGATGTCGGTGAGATGGCAGGCGGCGACCCGCAGCCGTGCCTCCTCGCGCGTCTCGCCGATGCCCATGGCGCGGAACACCATGTCGGTCCAAGCCGCCATCTCCTCGGTGTGGCGAGGCGAGCGCGAGCGCAGGAAAGCCAGTTCCTCCGCCGCCGCGATCAGCGGATCGCGCGCCCGCTCCGCCGGAGAGAGCAGATCGTGGAGATGACCTTCCCGCAGCCCGAGAGCCGAGAGCACGACCTCCTTGGGCTTGCCCGCCCGGATCACCTGGGCGAGCACCACCGCGCCATAGGGCAGCAGATCGCGCCGTTGTTTCGAGATGGTTTCGATCTTCGGCAGCGTGTCGACCGCGCCACGGCCGACTTGACGGCAGAAATCGAGGGCCACGTCGGCGGGAAGGGCGTAGTTGTGCATGACGTGGAGGGGATAATCCACCTGATGCATGTGCAGCTTGGCGAGCGAGCGCCAGGTGCCGCCGACGGCGTAGAACGTGCGTCCGGCTAGCCCGGCGAGTACCGGTGAGGTGTCGAGCACCTGTTGGGCGATGCGTTCGGCCTTGCGGATCGACCCCTCCGCCGCTTCGGACAGGCGGATGCCGCCGAGAGGGTAGGTCAGACCGCCACCGATCTTCTCGCCGCGGATGTCGACGAGTTCGAGCGAACCGCCGCCCAGATCTCCGGCGATGCCGTCGGCGTCATGGATGCCGGCGACGATGCCCTGTGCGGCGAGCCGCGCCTCGTCGGCGCCGGACAGTACCGAGATCGGCACGCCGCAGATACGCTCGAGTTCGGCGACGAAGGCGGGGCCGTTGGTCGCCTCGCGCGCCGCCGCAGTCGCCAGCACGTGCAGGGTGGCCGCGCCGCACTGGTCGGCGATGTGGCGGAAGCGCTTGACCGCGGCGAGCGCGCTCCTGAGCGGGCCTTCGCCGAGGACGTTGGTCCGCGACAGACCCTTGCCCAGCCCGGCCAGGACCTTCTCGTTGAAGATCACCGTCGGTGCTCGCGTGAGTCGCTCGTAGACGACGAGGCGGACCGAGTTCGAGCCGATGTCGATGACGGCGATCGGCGCCGCGCCGCCGATGCGGCCGGGCGCCTTGGGATCGCAGATCAGGCCGCGCCAACCGGGTTCACTTGCGCCGGTCACGGGCGATGCTGCGCGGCTGATCGGTCTTCGAGGATTTGCCACGGCCCGACAACGATGGGTTTGTCATGAAGAACTTGTGGGCGTTGAAGGGCTCCTCGCCCTCCGCCGGTCTGATGCG
The DNA here is from genome assembly GCA_030247555.1 of Siculibacillus sp. Lineage (GTDB taxonomy): Bacteria > Pseudomonadota > Alphaproteobacteria > Rhizobiales > Ancalomicrobiaceae > CALBKH01. Next base: position 42,489 of record JAOTSD010000019.1, read on the forward strand.
TTCGTGACCGCCGTCGGGAAGGAGTCGCCAGCTCTGGCGGTTGTCCTTCAGGTTGGCGACCATGATCTGGTCGAGGATCTGTTCGTGGACCGTCGGGTTGGTGATCGGAGCGAGCACCTCGACGCGACGGTCCAGATTCCGCGGCATCATGTCGGCGGACCCGATGTAGACGATCGCCTGCGCCGAGGGAAGGCCGTGGCCGTTGCCGAAGCAGAAGATGCGGCTGTGCTCGAGGAAGCGGCCGACGATCGACTTCGCCCGGATGTTGTCGGAGAGCCCCGGCACACCCGGCCTCAGGCAGCAGATGCCGCGGGCGATGATGTCGACCTTCACCCCGGCGCGACCGGCCTCGTAGAGCTTGTCGATGATCAGGGGGTCGACCAGCGAGTTGATCTTGATCCAGATCTGCGCCGGGCGGCCGGCCTTGGCGTGCTCGATCTCGGCTTCGATGTGGCCGACGATGCGCGGCCGCATGGTCAGCGGACTGATCGCCAGCCGCTCGAGTTCTTCCGGCTGGGCATAGCCGGTGATGAAGTTGAAGATGCGGGCGACGTCGCGGCCGATCGCCGGATCGGCGGTGAAATAGCTGAGATCGGTGTAGATGCGTGCCGTGATCGGGTGGTAGTTGCCGGTACCGATGTGACAATAAGTCGCCAGCGTACCCTGCTCGCGGCGCACCACCATCGACAGCTTGCCGTGGGTCTTCAGCTCCATGAAGCCGAAGACCACCTGCACGCCGGCACGCTCGAGGTCGCGGGCCCAGCGGATGTTGGCCTCCTCGTCGAAGCGCGCCTTGAGTTCGACGACCGCGGTCACCGACTTGCCGGCCTCGGCCGCCTCCGACAGGGCCTTGACGATCGGGCTGTCGTTGGAGGTGCGATAGAGCGTCTGCTTGATCGCCACGACGTCGGGGTCGCGCGCCGCCTGCGTCAGGAACTGGACGACGACGTCGAAGCTCTCGTAGGGGTGGTGGACGACGAGGTCCTTGGCCTTGATCGCGGCGAAGCAGTCGCCGCCGAACTCGCGGATGCGCTCGGGGAAGCGCGGGGCGTAGGGGGTGAACTTCAACTCGGGCCGGTCGATTCCGACGAGTTGGGACAGTTCGTTGAGGGCGAGCAGCCCGTCGACGAGGAACACCCCGTCGGCGTCGCAGGACAGCGACTCGGCGACGAAGTCGCGCAGTCGCTCCGGGGTCGAGCTCTCGATCTCGAGGCGGATGACGCTGCCGCGCCGGCGCCGCTTCAACATCGACTCGAACACCCGGACGAGGTCCTCGGCCTCTTCCTCGATCTCGATGTCGCTGTCGCGGATGACGCGGAAGACGCCCTTCGACTTCACCTTGTAACCGGGGAAGAGCCCCTCGATGTGCAGGCAGATCGCGGATTCGAGCGAAATGAAGCGGCGTGCGTGCGCATGCCCTTCCGGCGGCAGTTCGAGGAAACGCGTCAGCGTCGAGGGCATGCGGATCAGCGCCGTCATCCCCTCCCCGCCCCGACCGCCGGCGCGTACGAGATCGAGCACCAGCGAGAAGCCGAGGTTGGGAATGAAGGGGAAGGGGTGGGCCGGGTCACAAGCCAACGGGGTGAGCACGGGGAACAGGTGGGTGAGGAAGTGGTTCTCGAGCCATTTGCGTTCGCCGACGCTCAAGCCATCGCCGTCGACGAGTACGATGCCGGCCTTCTGCAACTCGATGTGCAATTCGCGCCACAGCCGCTGCTGTTCGTCGGTGAGTTCGGCCACCGCCACACCGATCTCGACGAGTTGTTCGGCCGGCGTCAGCCCGTCGTCGGAGCGCGCCAGGATGCCCTCGCGCTGCTGCTCGACGAGGCCGGAGACGCGAACCATGAAGAACTCGTCGAGATTGTTCGCCGAGATCGACAGGAAGCGCAGTCGCTCGAGCAACGGGTGCTCGGGGTTGGCGCTCTCTTCGAGCACTCGCCGATTGAAGGCGAGCCACGACAGTTCGCGGTTGAGGAATCGCCGCGGATCGCCGATCGGATCGGTCGCTTCCGGTGCGGATGTCTTGTCGCTCCCCGAGGTCACGTTTCGAACTCTCCTGTGGCGCGGCCGATTCTCCCGCGGCGTTTCGTTCGTCGTTCTATCTCCGCTTCATGACGGATTGTTTTCCGCCGAAGCGCCGCCGTCCAGTCCGGGGAGTTCCGGTTCGGCGCCGAACCCGCGCGCCAGAACGGATCCGGCGAGTGCGCGGGTGATCGGGCTCTTGGCCGCGAGCGCCTCGCGATCGAGTTCCGCCACCAGATGGCCGGCGTAGGTGAAGCTGCGCTCCATGCGTCGGGCCAGATAGCCGACGACCGCCGGGTCGACCGTGGTCTGGCGATCGGCGAAGAGCTTGGCGACGACCGCTTCGAGCAACCGGTCGTCGGGTTGGCCGAGTTCGACCGGGGTCGCCGCCCGCAGGCGGGAGGCGAGATCGGCGAGTTCGATCCTCCATTCGGCCGGCGGACGCCGCGCCGTGACCAGGCAGCGCCCGCCGCGTTGGCGCACCGCGTTGAGGAGATGGAAGAGCGCCCGTTCGTCGACGCCCTCGCCGGCGTCCTCGACGACGATCGCATCGGCCGCCAGAGCGAGCGGGTCGTGGCGGGAGAGATCGCTCGCCGCCACCGTCCGGGCGCCGGCCGCCTCGGCGAAGACGGCGGCGAGATGGGTCTTTCCCGCGCCCTCCGGTCCGATGAGCAGCAACACGTCGGCGGGCCAGCGATCCGCCGTCACCAGATCGAAGGCGGCGCGATTGGCGGCCGTGACGACGTAATCGTCGCGGCCGTGGGCGGCGTCTATGGGCAGCGAGAGCGGCAGTTGCCGCGGCGCTTCAGCCATCGATGATCTCCGGGGCGGGCGGGCCGCGCCCCTCCCCCGTGTAGAGCGGGCTGGCCATGTACTGCTCGATGGCGAAGCGCGCCAGCACGCCGATGGCCGCCGAAGCCGGCACCGCCACCAGCATGCCGACGAAACCGAAGAGCGAGCCGAAGGCGAAGAGCGAGAAGAGCAGCCACACCGGATGCAGCCCGACGGAGCGGCCGACCCAGTTGGGGGTCAGGATCCAGCCTTCGAGCGCCTGTCCGCCGGCGAAGACGGCCGCGACCAGCGCCAGCCCGTGCCAGTCCGGCCAGTACTGGACCAGCGCCACGATCAGCCCGACGACGAGGCCGGAGCCGAAGCCGACGTAGGGGACGATGCCGAGCAGGCCCGACATCAGGCCGATGAGCAGGCCGAACTCGAGCCCGACGAGGGCGAGACCGAGGCCGTAGTAGATCCCCATCACCACGCAGACCAACACCTGCCCGCGCACGAAGCCCGAGACGGCGTCGTCCATGCGGCCGGCGAGGAGGCGCACCGTCTCGCGGTGGCGCGGCGGCACCCAATCGTCGATGAGGCCGATCATCCGGTCCCAGTCGACCAGCATGTAGGCGGCGACGACGGGGGAGATCACCAGGATCGACAGGACCGAGACGATCGCCTGCCCGCCGTTCCACAGCGATTGCAAGACGCGCGTGATCCACCCGGCGCCCTGGCTCAGCGCGGTCTGGACGCCACCTTCGAACGCCTTGGCGTCACCACCGAGGAACTTGCGCAGCTCGCCGTCGAAATAGGGTCCGGCCATCTCCTGGAGACGGGTGATGAGGCTCGGCAGCCGGTCGAGGAGGCCGGCGAGCTGATGGCCGAGCAGCGGCACGACGAGGATCAAGGCGACGATCAGGGCGACGAAGATGCCGAGCACGATGGCGAGCGCCGCCAGCCCGCGCGACAGGCCGAGACGCTCCAGCCGGTCGGCGACCGGGTCGAGCAGATAGGCGAGCGCGATACCGGCGACGAAGGGCAGCAGCACGCCCTTGAACAGCCACAGGAACAGGACGAACCCGGCGAGCGTGCCGAGCCAGAAACGCAATTGCCGCTCGAGCGTCACGTCGGCCTCTCCCCGGAACGCGATGACCGCACCTTCAATCCGCACGCCCCGGGTCGCCCGGCTCGGAGGACATTACGCGGAGCCATTCGACCACATAGGCGGTCCCCGAAACCACGGTCAATGCGACCACCAGAACGATGCCCGTCGTCCACAGGGGACCGGGAACGAAATCGAACGCCTTGGTTCCCAGCACCAGTGCGGCGAAGCCGATCTGGGCCATGGTGTTGGCCTTGGACACCATCTTCGGTTGGATCGGCAGGCGGCGGTCGAGCACCCAGGACAGGATGACGCCGCCGACGATCAGCACGTCGCGCGACAGCACGAGGATCGCCAGCCACACCGGCAGCGCCCCGATCACCGCCATGGTGACGAAGATCGAGACGAGCAGCAGCTTGTCGGCGAGCGGGTCGAGATAGGCGCCGAGCTCCGACTTCTGGTCGAAGGCGCGAGCGATGAAGCCGTCGATGCCGTCGGAGATGCCGGCGACGAGGAAGACCCAGAAGGCGAGCGCGAAGTGGCCGGACAGGATGGCGTCGATGGCGATCGGCACCAGCACCAGCCGGAAGATCGAGATCAGGTTGGGAACGGTGATGCTGCGGCCCAAGAACCGGGTTCTCCTCGTTCGGCGTCGACATCTGTCAATGTGGCCCGAACCGGACCGTCCTCCAAGGGGGCGGACGGCGAGATTTCTCCACTCGACTCCTTACGGACTTGCCAAAGCGCCGCCGATCGTCCATCCCCACGGTCGAGCATTCCCGAGCGGAGAAGCGACATGTCCGAGGGCAAGAACAGCTGGACCTACGCCGCGTCCGGCGTCGACATCGAGGCCGGCAACGCGCTCGTCCGCCGCATCGCCCCGATCGCCAAGGCGACGGCGCGGATCGGCGCCGACACCGCCATCGGCGGCTTCGGCGGGCTCTTCGACCTCAAGGCCTGCGGCTATAGTGATCCGGTGCTCGTCGCCGCCAACGACGGCGTCGGCACCAAGCTCAAGATCTCGATCGAGACCGGTATCCACGACACGATCGGCATCGACCTCGTCGCCATGAGCGTCAACGATCTCGTGGTGCAGGGCGCCGAGCCGCTGTTCTTCCTCGACTATTTCGCCACCGGCAAGCTCGACATCGACGTCGCCGAGCGCGTGATCGAGTCGATCGCGAAGGGCTGTAGAATGGCGGGCTGCGCCCTCATCGGTGGCGAGACCGCCGAGATGCCGGACATGTACCGGGCCGACGACTACGATCTCGCCGGCTTCGCGGTCGGCGCCGTCGAGCGCGACGAGATCCTGCCGAAGAAGACCACCGGTCCCGGCGACGTTCTGCTCGGCCTCGGCTCCTCCGGCGTGCATTCCAACGGGTATTCGCTGGTGCGCCGGTTGGTGAAGGCCGCCGGGCTCGACTGGAACGACGAGGCGCCCTTCCAACCCGGCACCTCGGTCGCTCGCGCGCTGCTCGAGCCGACCCGCATCTACGTCAAGCCGATCCTCGAGGTGATCCGCTCGGTCGGCGGCATCAAGGCGATGGCCCACATCACCGGCGGCGGCTTCATCGAGAACATGCCGCGGGTGTTGCCCGATCTCTGCGTCGCCGAGATCGACCTCCACGCCTGCGCCGTGCCGCCGGTGTTCAAGTGGCTGGCGACCGTCGGCGACATCTCCGAGAGCGAGATGCTGCGCACCTTCAACTGCGGCATCGGCATGGTGCTGGTGGTGGAGGCCGACAAGGCACACGACATCTCCGAGTCCTTCCGCGCCGAGGGCGAGAGCTGCGTCACTCTCGGCTGGCTGCAGGACGGCTCCGGCCGCGACGCCGCCGAACACGGCAAACGCGCCTGGGTCGACACCCGCGGCAAGCTCGACCTCACCTGGCCGCCGCATCGATGACGCCGGGCCCGGCTCCCGTCGCCCGCCGCCGTGTCGCCGTCCTGATCTCCGGCGGCGGCTCCAACATGGCGGCGCTGATCGAGGCGACGCGTGACCCGGCCCATCCGGCCGAGATCGTCTGCGTCCTGTCGAACCGGGCCGACGCGGGCGGGCTCGCCAAGGCGCGGGCCGCCGGCGTGCCACACGTCGCCGTCGTCGACCACCGGGCCCACGCCACCCGCGAGGCGTTCGAGCGGGCGATGCAGGCCGAACTCGAGGCGGCCGATGTCGAAATCGTGGCACTGGCCGGGTTCATGCGACTGTTGACGCCGTGGTTCATCGAGCGTTGGCACGATCGGTTGATCAACATCCACCCGGCGCTGCTGCCCTCCTACAAGGGGCTGCACACTCACGCTCGGGCGCTCGCCGACGGAGTCAAGATCGCCGGCTGCACCGTGCATTTTGTCCGCCCCGAGATGGACGTCGGCCCGATCATCGTCCAAGCGGCGGTACCGGTGCTCGACGGAGACACGGCGGAGACCCTCGCCGCCCGCGTCCTCGCCCGCGAACATCGGATCTATCCGTTGGCGCTGGCTCGGGTTGCGAGCGGCGCGGTGCGCGTCGTGCGCGACGACGACGGCAACGAGGTGGTGCGCACCGAAGGCGCGTCGTCGAGCGGTGGCGAACTGATCTGGCCCGCCTGATCCCGTCGCACGTCGGCCGGTTCGCGCCCGCTGCTGCGCGCGACGTCGGCGATCGCCGGCCCGGAGCGTCGCGGGCACCCTCGAACCGGTCGTGGTCGTCCACCGGCCGTACACAGGCCGTATACAATGGGCCCGCGCCGCAGCGGGCGGGATCATCAGTCGACTGAACTTAAATTGAGCCGGCTCATTTTCTCGCGATTCCGTCGGGAGATCGCTCGTTTCCCCGTGGGAGCCGCCGACCTCGCGGGGACGGGCGCGGTGGCTTCCGGCGTGTCGCGACCTCAGGCGTCGCCATCGCGCACCGTCGTTCCCGTCACCTTCTCGACCCAGGCGAGGATGGCGTCGGGTTCGGGCGGCAGACGCGTCCAGTCGTCGCCGGCGAAGGCACGCCAATTGTCGATCTGCCCTTCGCGCAGCGCCACCAGCGTCGGGACGTCGGCGACCACCGACGCGCCGATCTCCTCGCGCATCCCGTGGCCGGCGGCTTCCTGCTTGGCGAACTTGCCGGTCAGCATCAGGTCGACCCCGGCGGAGAGCGCGCCGGTGACGGCGAGGCGCGCCCGTGTCAGACCGTCGACGTCGAGGATGCAACTGTCCGCCCCGGCGCCGAGTTCCTGCGACAGGGAGATCACCGCACCGGTGACGAGATCTTCGAGCAGCATCTCGTGGCGGCCGTTCGCGAGGATCCCGCCCCAGCTCGGCAGCACCCCGCCGAGGCGCATCCTTCCGGGCGCCCGCAGCCTGCCGCAGACCTCGGCGAGCACCGGCTCGATCTCGAAGTCGCCCGAATAGATGACGGCGCCGAGACGAAAAGTCTCGCCGATCGCGTCGCCCGCCATGGTCGCCCTCCCCTTGCCTCTCCGGAATTCGCCGATCCCGTCGGCCGATTCGGCCCGCCGTGGCCCCGTCTCTTCTCAACCGCCGGCGCGACCGATGCCGAGGTGGCGAAAGCCGTGGCGGGTGACCTCCTCGGCACGATAGATGTTGCGCAGGTCGACCAGCACCCGGTCGCTCACGACCGCGCCGAGGCGGCCGAAGTCGAGGGCGCGGAACTGATCCCATTCGGTGACGATGGCGACCGCCGCCGCCCCTTCCGCCGCCTCGTAGGCCGAAGAGCAGAAGGTGACGCCGGTGATCAGTGCGCGCGCCTGTTCCATCCCCTCCGGATCGTAGGCACGAATCCGCGCCCCGGCGTCCTGCAGAGCCTGGATGATGGCGATGGCGGGGGCCTCGCGCATGTCGTCGGTGTTGGGTTTGAAGGTGAGGCCGAGCACCGCGATGGTCTTGCCCCTCACCTCGCCGCCGGCAGCCTGAACGATCTTGCGGGCCATGGCGCGCTTGCGCGTGTCGTTGATCGACACCGTCGTCTCGATCAGACGCATCGGGGCGTCGTGGTCCTGCGCCGTCTTGACCAGCGCCAGCGTATCCTTCGGGAAGCAGGAGCCGCCGTAGCCCGGGCCGGCGTGGAGGAACTTGGAGCCGATGCGGTTGTCGGCGCCGATGCCGCGCGCCACCTGCTGGACGTCGGCCCCGACCTTCTCGCAGAGATCGGCGATCTCGTTGATGAAGGTGATCTTCATCGCCAGGAAGGCGTTGGCGGCGTACTTGATCAGCTCCGCGGTGCGCCGACCGGTGAAGAGCAGCGGCGCGGCGTTGAGATAGAGAGGCCGGTAGACCTCGGTCATCACGTCCCGCGCCCGCTCGTCCTCGAGTCCGACGACGATGCGGTCCGGCCGCTTGAAGTCGGAGATCGCGGCGCCCTCGCGCAGGAATTCCGGATTGGACACCACCGCGAAATCGGCGTCCGGCGCGGTCTCGCGGATGATGCGCTCGACGTCGTCGCCGGTGCCGACCGGCACGGTCGACTTGGTGACGACGACGGTGAAGCCGTCGAGTGCCGGTGCGATCTCGCGGGCCGCGGCATGGACGTAGGAGAGGTCGGCGTGGCCGTCACCACGGCGCGACGGCGTGCCGACGGCGATGAACACCGCGTCCGCCTCGCTCACCGGGCCGGCGACCTCGGTGGTGAAGGTCAGGCGGCCGCCGCGGACGTTGGAAGCGACGAGTTCCTCGAGGCCCGGCTCGTAGATCGGGATCCTCCCCTCGCGCAGGGCGGCTATCTTCGTCTCGTCCTTGTCGACACAGGTCACCTGATGGCCGAAGTCGGCCAGACACACTCCGGAGACGAGCCCGACATAGCCCGACCCGATCATCACGATCCTCATGCGACCTCCTCCGGTCGTCGCGTCCGCCCCTCGCCGCATCCTCGGCCCCGTCGCTCGAGCGATACTGGAGCCGGGACTGCGAAGCTCTCACGACGATTCGCGCGAGAGGCCGGGGTGGGAACCCCTCTATGGCAGGCGCGCGTGGCGCGATGCAAGTCGGAGGATCCACGCGGATCAGGCGCCGTAGTGGTCGCGGTACCATGCGACGAAGGCGGCGACGCCATCCTTCACCGGGGTTGCCGGCCGATGGCCGGTCGCCGCCTCGAGCAGTCGGTGGTCGGCCCAGGTCGCCCGCACGTCGCCCGGCTGCATGGGCAGCATCGTCCGCGCCACCGGTCGATCCAGTGCGGCTTCGATCGCCGCGACGAAGTCCATCAGGTCGACCGGCGCGCCGCCGGCGATGTTGACCACCCGCCAGGGCGCCACCGGCGACAACGTGTCCTCGACTCCTTCCGCGACGATCGGCCGGCCGACGACCGGAACCACCTCGGCGAGGCGAACGATGCCTTCGACCAGATCTTCGACATAGGTGAAGTCGCGCTTCATCTCGCCGTTGCCGTAGATCTCGATTGGCCGGCCCTCGAGCGCGGCGGCGACGAACTTGAACAGCGCCATGTCGGGTCGCCCCCACGGCCCGTAGACCGTGAAGAAGCGGAAGCAGGTGGTCGGCACGCCCCACAGATGGGCGTGGGAGTGGCTCATCGCCTCGACCGCCTTCTTGGTCGCCGCATAGAGCGAGACGGGCCAATCGGTGCGGTCGGTCTCCCGGAACGGCATGATCTCGTTGCCGCCGTAGACCGAGGAGGTCGAGGCGATCAGCAGGTGGCGCGGCTTCAGATCCTTGGCGATCTCGAGGACGTTGAAGGAGCCGACCAGATTGGCGTCGACATAGGCGCGCGGGTTGTCGATCGAATGGCGCACCCCGGCCTGCCCGGCGAGATGGACGATGACGTCGGGGGTGGCGTCCTCCATGGCGCGGCGCAACCGGTCCTCATCCTCGAGCATCGCTTCGGTGGCGGTGAAAGCGTTGGTGCGGGCGAGCAGCGCATGGCGGGCCGCCTTCAGCGCCGGATCGTAGTAGTCGGTCATGCCGTCGTAGCCGACCACGGTGTGGCCGTCGGCGAGCAGTCGGCGCGCCAGATGGAAACCGATGAACCCGGCGGTCCCGGTGATGAACCAACGCATGACGCCCTCTCGCTTTCGGACCGGATCGGGTCTCCTCGCCCTCCCCTCGCCGAACGGAACCTTGCCTATCGGCTCCGGTGTCGCGCGGCAAGGCGGTGCCGGCCCCTCGCCGCCCTCTTCGCGCAGCGGCGCCGATTCGCCGGTCGATCGCGTCGTTCGAAATTTCGCAACGCAGCGCGCCGACCACCCCTGCGCGGCTTGGTCGCAACGGCGGAATCCCGGGAGTTTCGTGGGGTGGATTGCGACTTCGGTTCATTCGGGTCAATACAGACCTCGACTTGAAATAAGATAACTTGCATATTCCATCAATCTTTTGATCTGGCGCAAAGCCGTCCGCCGTCTCCCCGCGCAGAGTTTCTGGCGGTCGGCGTCGGAGAGCGCCGCTTCGTACCGTCCGGAGAAGTCTACGATGTCCAAGGCAGTGAAGGCCTTCGAGAAGCCCAACCATCCGACCGACGCGATGGAGGAGAGCTTCTATCAAGAGCACATCAAGGTCTATCCGGCGGCGGTGAGCGGCACCTACCGCCGGATCAAATGGACCATCCTGGCGATCTGGCTGGGCCTCTACTATCTGCTGCCGTTCATCCGCTGGGACCGCGGGCCGGGTTTGCCGAGCCAGGCGGTGCTCGTCGACATGCCGGGGCGCCGCCTCTATTTCTTCTTCATCGAGATCTGGCCGCAGGAGGTCTACTATCTCACCGGCCTCCTCATCCTGTCGGCGATGACACTGTTCCTGATGACGGCTCTGGCGGGACGCGTCTGGTGCGGCTACCTGTGCTGGCAGACGATCTGGACCGACCTCTTCCTCGGCGTCGAACGTCTGATCGAGGGCGATCGGCGCGACCGCATCAAGCTCGACGAAGGCCCGACGAACCTCGAGAAGATCTCCAAGAAGGTCGCCAAATGGCTCGCTTGGCTGGGGATCGCCGCCGGCACCGGCGGCGCCGCGGTGCTCTATTTCGGCGACGCCCCGACGACCATCGTCGAAGTCTTCACCGGGCGTGCATCCTACTCCACCTACATGTGGATCGGCATCCTCACCTTCACCACCTATTTCTTCGCCGGGTACATGCGCGAGCAGGTCTGCATCTACGCCTGCCCGTGGCCTCGCATTCAAGCGGCACTGACCGACGAGTACGCCCTCAACGTCACCTACCGCGTCGATCGCGGCGAGCCGCGCGCCTCCGTCAAGGAAGGCAAGAAGCTGAAGGCGGCCGGCGCGCCGGTCGGTGACTGCGTCGACTGCTACCAGTGTGTCGCCGTGTGCCCGACGGGCACCGACATCCGTATGGGATCGCAGCTCTCCTGCATTCAGTGCGGCCTGTGCATCGATGCCTGCGATTCGATCATGAAGAAGCTCGGTCGCGAGGAACGCCTCGTCGCCTACGACACGCCGTTGAACTTCGACCGCCGCCGCGCCGGCCTCGAGCCGGTGTTCAAGCTGCTGCGGCCGCGCACCATGCTCTACGGCGGCATCATCGCCGTGATCGCCACGCTGATGGTCTACACCTTCTCGAACCGCACGCTCGAGAGCGTCAACGTCCTGCACGATCGCAATCCGCAGTTCGTCGTCAACTCCGACGGCTCGGTGCGCAACGGCTACACCGTCCGCTTCCTCAATCGGGCCCACAAGCGCCGGGACATGGTGCTGAGCGTCGAGGGCATGCCGGCCGGGACGCGCATCGACGCCATCGGTATCGACCGCGCGATCGACGGCAACCCCGTGGTGGAGATCGAGAGCGATCGCACCCGCGAAGTCCGCGTCTCGGTGACGGCTCCGGGCGCCGGATTTAAGGCGTCGAGCGACATCGTCTTCCGCATAACCGATCCGGAAGACAAGATGACCGCCACCGCCAAGGACTTCTTCAAGGCGCCCTGACCGCGTCGACGGAAGACGCCGAGGCCGCCGCACCCGGATGGATGCGGCGGCCTCTTCGTGTCCGGGTCCCATCGGGGGAAGCGTGCGCCGACCGGTCGGAGGCTCGCGCCCCGTGCGGTCGGCCGGCGGTCAATCGCGGTTGCGCATGTGGTGCGCCATCGCCTCGATCTGCGGCAGGATCGCCATCCGAACGGTCTCGTCGTCGACGGTCTCGGCGAGTGCCCGGCGGAAGCAGAGGAGCCATTCCGCGATCTCCGTCTCGCCGATCGGAGCTTCGAGGTGCCGGCGCCTCAACATCGGTGGTCCGTGTCGCTCGACGAAGAGAGGCGGGCCGCCGAGCCAGCCGGAGAGGAATTCGAAGAGCTTCTGCTCGGACGGTACGAGGCTCGGCGGATGGATGGCGCGGCAGGCGGCGGCCTCCGGAAGCTCGTCCATCAGGGCGTAGAAGCGACGGGTGAAGCGTCGCAATCCCTCCTCGCCGCCGATGCGATCGTAAAGGGTCGGCGCGGCCGAAGCGGTCGTCGTGGAATTCATGCGGTTCCTCTTTCGGGGTGGGGTGTCGGCATCCGCCGTCCGACGGCGGTCACGTCGAGTCGGCCGCTCGGGGCGCGAAGCCGCTCGCGCCGGCGGAGCCCCAGCCCCGAGGCCATCAATCGTGGTTCTGGAGATAGTAGGCGATGCTCTCGACCTGAGGCACCAGCATGTCGACGGCGGCGCGATCGGCGATCGTCTCCTCGGCGGCGCGCCGGAAACACAGGAGCCACGCGTCGCGTTGAGCCGATCCGATGTGCATCAGGAAATGCCGACGCCGAAGCTTCGGTGAGCCGCGCCGCTTCAGATAGAGCTTGGGGCCGCCGAGCCAGCCGTTCATGAACTCGAAGAGCTTCTGCCGGCTGTCCTCGAGATCGGCCGGGAACACCGCCCGGCAGGGAGCGGCCTCGGGAAGCGTCTCCATCAATTCGAAGAAGCGCTTGACCAGCCTTCGCACGCCGACCGTGCGACCGACGCGCTCGTAGAGACTGCGTCCGCTGGTGGAACGGGCATTGAGTTGGGAGGGGCGACGCAGGCGCGGCCGTTCGTCCTCGTTCTCGGAACCGTCGACCACCACGTCGGGCTCGGCGGACGGAGAAAAGGTCGCCTCCGCGGGGGCTTCGGAGGGAGCGGGGGGCTCCACGTCGTCGGCGATGTCCCGCAGAGGCGACAGAGGGTACGACCGGGATCGGACATCCTTCGCGGCGAGGGGGGGGAGCCGGGGATCGGAAACCGTCGTCATCGCTTCGCAGCTCCTGCGGTGGTCCGATCCTCGAGTGCCGCTGCACACATCCGATGGCGCTAATATACATTCACAAACATTGACCGTCCATCGATGTTTCCAATTCGACGGTTTCGCCGGCCGCGTGGCCGCGCACCGGAAAGCCCGCCTACACCGTGGATTCCCAAGCGTTTTTCGGAATATCAGGTGAACGCACCCGCATGCGCGACGATCCGCCGCGCGGCGTCGCCACCCCTTCCGGCGGGCCCCTCCGGCCCGACCTCGGACCGGCGGACCGCCGCCGCCCCGGGGGGGACGCGATCCGGTTGCGCCCTCGTGCCGAATACGGCATGAAACGGTGAGTTGATGACCCATACTGCGGATCGGGAACTTCCTCGCCCACGGGTGCCCGTCACACGCGTCCGGCTGTATCATCGACTCGATCGCCCGCTCGAGCGGACACGCCGCCTTCTCTCGGAGATGCCCATGACCGGCTATTCTGCGCCGCTTTCCGACATCACCTTCGTGCTTCAGGACGTCGTCGGCCTGCCCGCCGTCGCCGCGCTCCCTGGCTTCGAGGAGGCGACGCCCGATCTCGCCGCCTCGATTCTCGAAGAAGCGGCCAAGATAGCCGGCGACGTCCTGGCGCCGCTCAACCGCGCCGGCGACACCATCGGGGCCAAGTGGGACGCCGGCCGGGTGACGCTACCGGCGGGCTGGAAGGAGGCTTGGGACGCACTCGTCGAAGGCGGGTGGAACGGCCTGCCCTACCCGGCCGAGTACGGCGGCATGGGCCTGCCCAACCTCCTCAACATGGGCGTGCTGGAGATGTGGCAGTCGGCCAACATGGCCTTCTCGCTCTGCCCGCTGTTGACGCAGGGCGCCGTCAACGCCATCTCGATCTACGGATCCGAGGCGCAGAAGGCGACTTATCTGCCCAAGATGGTGCCGGGCGTCTGGGCCGGAACGATGAACCTGACCGAACCGCAGGCCGGTTCCGACCTCGCCGCGGTGCGCTCTCGAGCCGTCCCCGACGGCGAGAAATTCCGCATCTCCGGGCAGAAGATCTTCATCACCTACGGCGAACACGAGATGAGCGAGAACATCGTCCACCTCGTACTGGCCCGCCTGCCCGACGCCCCTCCCGGGGTGAAGGGCATCTCGCTCTTCATCGTGCCGAAGTTCCTCGTCGAGGCCGACGGAACGCTCGGCGCGCGCAACGACGTGGTCTGCGCCTCGATCGAGCACAAACTCGGGATCCACGGCTCGCCCACCGCGGTGCTCGTCTTCGGCGAGACCGGCGGCGCGCTCGGCGAGATCGTCGGCGAGCCCGGGCGCGGACTGGAATACATGTTCGCCATGATGAACCACGCCCGGCTCAACGTCGGCCTGCAGGGCCTGTCGATCGCCGAACGCGCCCACCAACAGGCGCGCGCCTATGCCGGCGAACGCGTTCAGGGCAAACCCGTCGGCTGGAGCGAGCCGGGGACGCCGCCGATCGTCCGCCATCCGGACGTCAAGCGCCTGCTGGTTTCCATGCGCGCCCGGATCGAGGCGATGCGCGGGCTCATCTACGAGACGGCGGCGGCCGGCGACATCTCGCACGCCCATCCCGATCCGGCGGTGCGCGCCGCCGCCCGCCGCAAGGTCGACGTGCTGACGCCGATCGCCAAGGGCTGGTCGACCGAGACCGGTTGCGACGTCACCTCCGACGGCGTGCAGATCCACGGCGGCATGGGCTTCATCGAGGCGACCGGCGCCGCTCAGCATTTCCGGGATGCGCGCATCACACCGATCTACGAGGGGACCACGGCGATCCAGTCGAACGCGCTGGTCGGCCGGTCGGTGCTGCGCGAGGCCGGTCTCGGGGTCCGCGAACTCTTCGCCGAGATCGACGCCACCGTGGCGAAGGCCGGTGACGTCGCCGAACTCGCCGGTATCGCCGGTG
>JAOTSD010000020.1 GCA_030247555.1 Siculibacillus sp.
GGAGTGCAGCGGCACCGCCAGGCCGGAGAAGGCGATGCGGGTGGGGCGAAAGAGATTGAGGTCGGCGGGGTCGCCGGGCGAACCGTCGAGGTAGATGCCGACGGAATTGGCGAAGAGGTCGTTGCGGAGGACGCGGGCGCGTCCGGAATCTTTGAAAACCAGCCCTTGCCCGGCGATGTCGCGGCCGGAGCGGACGAAGTTCGCCTCGACGAGCGTGTTCTCGGAAAAGACCACCATCACCCCGACGGCATTGCCGTCGAAGCGGTTGCCGACCAGTTCGGTGCCCTCCGATTGCAGGATCTGCACGCCGTAGCGGCTGTCGCGGACCGTGTTGGCGACGATCCGATTGCCCGGCGCCTGGATGCCGAAGCCGTCGCGCACCCGCGAGATGTCGTTCGCCTCGAAGAGATTGCCGGTCGAGTACCAGACCCGGACGGCGTCGCCGCGCCGCTCCTCCGGCAGGTCCTTCGAGGTGATCCGGTTGCGCCGGACGACGGCGCGGTCGGCCTGCTGCAACTGGATGCCGTAGAGGCAGTCCTCGATCGTCAGGTCCTCGACGACGGCGTTCGCTCCGGCGAGCCTCAGGCCGGCGTCGATACCGTCGTTGCGGTCGCCGGAGTTGCGCAAGGTGAGGCCTGAGACGGTGACCCCGTCGGCCTCCACCGCCAACACGGTGCCGGTTCCGCCGCCGTCGACGATCGTCCCCGGTCGACCGCGCAGCACCATCGCTCGGGTGATCACCGCCGGCCCGGCGTAGAGGCCGGGCTCGAGTCTGAGCGAACCTCCCACCGGCGTGGCGTCGATCAGCGGCTGGAGCGGGCGGGCGCCGGCGAGGGGTGGGGAAGGAACCGCGTCGCTCGACCGGGTGGCGGAAACGATCGCGACGGCGCCGACGCAGGCGACGGCCGCGCCGAGACGGAACGCGGCCTTCCGGCACCACCGGACCTGCCCACCCGTGGCGGTTCGCATCCCTCGCCCACCACTCCGTTCGAACGTGATCATCGAGCGGCGATGATGCCGCGAACCGCCCCGACGCGAATTGAGTTCCGACAAGTCCCGGCCGGCTCATCCGCCGGAACCGGAAAGGGCGACCCGAGGGTCGCCCTTTCGCAGCGTTTCGCGAAGGCGCGCGCCGTGACCTCAGCCCGGCACGCCCGAGAAGTCGAGCGGTACGCCGGTGGCCGCCGTCAGGTCGGCGATGCCGACACCGGGCGCCATCTCCACCACTTTGAGGCCGGCGTCGGTGACGTCCAGCACCGCCAGATCGGTGATGATGCGGTCGACGACGCCCTGGCCGGTGAGCGGCAGGGTGCATTCGGGGACGATCTTGTGGACGCCGCCCTTGGCGACGTGCTCCATCAGCACGATGACCCGCTGCACGCCGGCGACCAGATCCATGGCGCCGCCCATGCCCTTGACCATCGAGCCGGGGATCATCCAGTTGGCGAGGTCGCCGTTCGACGCCACCTGCATGGCGCCGAGGATGGCGAGGTTGATGTGGCCGCCGCGGATCATGCCGAAGCTGTCGGCGGAGGAGAAGAACGCGGCGCCGGGCAGGGCGGTCACGGTCTGCTTGCCGGCGTTGATCAGGTCGGCGTCGATCTCTTCCTCGGTCGGAAAGGGGCCGATGCCGAGCAGGCCGTTCTCCGACTGCAGCCAGACGTTCATCCCCTCGGGGATGTAGTTGGCGACCAGCGTCGGCAGGCCGATGCCGAGATTGACGTAGTAGCCGTCTTGCAGCTCACGGGCGGCGCGGGCCGCCATTTCGTCACGCGTCCAAGGCATGGGGCGTTTCTCCTCAGGCGGTCTTGCGCAGCGTGCGCTGCTCGATGCGCTTCTCCGGGGTGGCGTTCAGCACGAGGCGCTGGACGAAGATACCCGGAGTGTGGATCTGGTCGGGATCGAGGGCGCCCACCGGGACGATCTCCTCGACCTCGGCGATGGTCACCCTGCCCGCCGTGGCGCACATCGGATTGAAGTTCCGCGCCGTCTTCCGATAGATCAGGTTGCCGGCCGCGTCGGCCTTCCAGGCCTTGACCAGCGCGACGTCGGTGACGATGCCGCGCTCCATCACGTATTTGCGGCCGTCGAACTCGCGGACCTCCTTGCCCTCGGCCACGACGGTGCCGACGCCGGTGGCGGTGAAGAAGGCGGGGATGCCGGCGCCGCCGGCGCGCAGCCGCTCGGCGAGCGTGCCCTGCGGCGCGAACTCGAGCTCCAGTTCGCCGGAGAGGAACTGCTGGGCGAAGAGCTTGTTCTCGCCGACGTAGGACGAGATCATCTTCTTGATCTGACGCGTCTCGAGCAGCAGGCCGAGACCGAAGCCGTCGACGCCGGCGTTGTTGGACACGCAGGTCAGGCCGGTGACGCCGGTGTCGCGCAGGGCGGCGATCAGCGCCTCGGGAATGCCGCACAGACCGAAACCGCCGACGGCGAGGGTCTGTCCGTCCTTCACCACGTCCGCCAATGCCGCGGCCGCGTTCGGATAGAGCTTGTTCATGTTACCCCGTCTTCCTCGGTGATGGATGTCGCGAAGTCGTCGTGGTCGGGTCCCGTCGGGCCGCTTCCGCGGCGCCGCGCTCCCCTCCGGCCCGTGACGCGACGGCGTCGTGGGCCACCGTGCACCGCACACTACAGGACATCCGTCGCGCTGCGAAAGCCCGCGCCGACCGCAACCTTCGTTTTGGTCGCAACGCGGACGAGGGGGGACAACCGCCGCCGCATCGCGCGGCGGGCTGGAAAGCCGGTGCGCGGCCGCTTAAGGTCCACGGCCCCGCCGCCGACCGGAGATCGCGACATGACCACGCCTCTCGACCCGCAGGTCGCCGCCCGAATCGCGGCGACGATCGCCACCGAGATCGGGTGCCGGCCGGCCCAGGTCACCGCCGCCGTCACCCTCCTCGACGAGGGTTCGACCGTCCCCTTCGTCGCCCGCTATCGCAAGGAGGCGACCGGCGGTCTCGACGACACCCAACTGCGCACCCTCGAGGAACGCCTCGCCTATCTGCGCGAGATGGAGGCACGGCGGGCGGCGGTGATCGAGTCGATCCGCGGTCAGGGCAAGCTGTCGGCGGAGCTCGAGCAGAAGTTGGCGAAAGCGGCGACCAAGGCCGAGATCGAAGACCTCTACCTTCCCTACAAGCCGAAACGGCGGACGCGTGCCGAGATCGCCCGCGAGAAGGGGCTCGCCCCGCTCGCCGAGGAGATCCTCGCCGATCGAACGGTCGATCCGACGGCGCTCGCCGCCGCCTTCGTGACCGAGGAGGTGGCGGACGTGAAGGCGGCGCTCGACGGCGCACGCGACATCCTGACCGAACGGTTCGCCGAGAACGCCGAACTGGTCGGCCGGCTGCGCGCCCATGTCCAAGCGGGGGCGCGGCTGCGCTCGAAGGTGGTCGAGGGCAAGGAGCAGGCGGGCGAGAAATTCGCCGACTATTTCGATCACGTCGAACGCCTCGCCGACGTGCCGTCCCACCGGGCGCTCGCCATGCTGCGCGGCCGCAACGAAGAGATGCTGTCCCTCGACGTCGAGATCGACGCCGACGACACCGCTCCGGTCAAGCCGGTCGAGCGGCTGATCGCCGAAGCCTTCGCCATCGAACTGCCGACGGCGACCCGCAAGCCGGGCGCGGCCGACCGCTGGCTCTTCGACGTGGCGCGCTGGTGCTGGCGGGTGAAGCTGTCGTTGTCGCTGTCGATCGAGGTGATGGGGGCTCTGCGCGAGCGGGCGGAGGAGGAGGCGATCCGCGTCTTCGCCCACAATCTCCAGGACCTGCTGCTCGCCGCCCCGGCCGGCACCCGGCCGACCCTGGGGCTCGACCCGGGCATCCGCACCGGCGTCAAGGTGGCGGTGGTGGACGCCACCTCCAAGGTGGTCGACACCACCACGGTCTATCCCTTCCCGCCCCGCCGGGACGTGCAGGGGACACTGGCGACGCTGAAGCACCTGATCGTCAAGCACAAGGTCGAGCTGGTCGCCATCGGCAACGGCACCGGGAGCCGAGAAACCGACCGGTTGGTTTCCCATCTCATCGGCGAGATGGCGGGACCGAAGCCGATCAAGGTGGTTGTGTCGGAGGCCGGGGCCTCGGTCTATTCGGCCTCGGCGCTCGCCGCCGCCGAGATGCCCGATCTCGACGTCTCGCTGCGCGGCGCGGTGTCGATCGCCCGGCGTCTGCAGGATCCGCTCGCCGAACTGGTGAAGATCGAGCCCAAGGCGATCGGCGTCGGCCAGTATCAGCACGACGTCGACCAGACCCGTCTGGCACGAGCGCTCGACGCGGTGGTCGAGGACGCGGTCAACGCCGTCGGCGTCGACCTCAACACGGCGTCGGCCTCGCTGCTCGCCCGCGTCTCCGGTCTCGGAGCGTCGCTCGCCCAAGCGATCGTCGATCACCGCGACGCCGTCGGCCGCTTCCGCAATCGCAAGCAACTGCTCGAGGTGGCGCGGCTCGGGCCGAAGACCTTCGAGCAGGCGGCCGGGTTCCTCAGGATCCACGACGGCGACGAGCCACTCGACGCCTCCTCGGTCCATCCGGAGGCCTATTCGGTGGCCAAACGCATCGTCGCGGCCTGCGGGCGCGACCTGCGCGCCGTGATGGGCGACGGGGCGGCGCTGAAGAGCCTCGATCCGCGTGCCTTCGTCGACGACAAGTTCGGCCTGCCGACGGTGAAGGACATTCTCGCCGAACTGGAGAAGCCCGGCCGCGATCCGCGCCCGAGCTTCAAGACCGCCGCCTTCGCGGAGGGCATCGATAAGATCGAGGACCTGAAGCCGGGGATGGTGCTGGAGGGGACCGTCACCAACGTCGCCGCCTTCGGCGCCTTCGTCGACATCGGTGTGCATCAGGACGGGCTCGTCCACGTCTCCCAACTCGCCGATCGCTTCGTCAAGGACCCGCGCGAAGTGGTGAAGGCCGGCGACGTCGTGAAGGTGCGGGTGGTCGAGGTCGACGCCCGCCGCAAACGCATCGGGCTCACCATGCGCAAGGACGACGGCGGCGCGCAGGGCGCACGGATGGGGTCGCCGCCGGGATCGACCCGCCCCGACGACGGCCGGCGCGGCCCGCCTCCCGGTGGATCCTCGGGTGGAAAGCCGGCTCAGAAAGGGGCGGGCGGCGCTCCCGGTGCACTCGGCGCAGCGCTCCTCGACGCTCTGCGCAAGAAGTGACGCCCGCCTTCGCGCGCACCGGCGCGAGGCCGGGCCGGCCGTCACCGGGATCGCCGGCCGGATCCGCCGCGGTTCGAATGTATGAGCGATTTCTGATGTTTCGGGGGCCGGCCGCGCGTCAATTCGCTGCGGTCACCGGCTTTCCACCAGGTGACGCGACGTGCCCCGTTCTTCACCGTACGTAGACCAATCGATTGGTCGAGCTGAGATTTTTGCGATAGAATCACTGGAAAGCCGGTGATTTGCGCGAACGCGTCCCGGCGGATCGTCGGACTGGCGACCCATCGCCGAAGCATGCCCTTTGATCTGTGTCAGATCACCCGCTCCGGCACCTGCCAAGACTGCACGCCACCAGTCCACGAGAGACAGGAGGGTGAGGTGACGACGACGCAGACCGGGCTCGGCACGTACCTCGAGAGGATCCTGAAGCGGCACGGCAGAGATTCCGGACGGCTCGTCCAGATCCTGCGCGACGTCCAGGCGGAATTCGGCCGTGTCTCGGCGGAAGCGATGGCGATCCTCGCCGAACGGCTCTCGCTGCCGATCGGCGACGTCGAGAGCACGCGGGACTTCTATTCCTTCCTGACCAGCGAACCGACCGGCACCTACCGCATCCTGTTCTCCGACAACATCACCGACCGGATGCTCGGCAATCAGGCGATCTTCGACCACATGGCGCGCCGTCTCGGCGTCTCCCGCGGGGTCGTCTCGGCCGATGGTCTCGCCTCGCTCGATTACACCTCCTGCACCGGCATGTGCGATCAGGGCCCGGCGATCCTGGTCAACGGCATGGCGATCACCAGCATGACGCTGCGCCGCGCCGACCAGATCTGCGAGTTGGTCCGCTCGCGCGTTCCTGTCGCCGAATGGCCGAACGAGTTCTTCCGCGTCGACCACAACATCCGCCGCGCCGACATGTTGCTCGGCACCGACTTCACCCCCGGCTCGGCGCTCCGTGCGGCGGTGGCGATGGGCCGCGAGGCCTATCTCGCCGAGGTGAAGCGCTCCAACATCCGCGGTCGCGGCGGCGCCGGCTTCACCACCGGCGTGAAGTGGGAAGCGGCGCGCAACGCCCGCGGCGACGCGCGCTACGTCGTCTGCAACGCCGACGAGGGCGAGCCCGGCACCTTCAAGGACCGGGTGCTGATGCAGTTCTATCCCGAGCGGGTGTTCGAGGGTATGGCGCTCGCCGCCTATGTCGTCGGCGCCAAGCTCGGCCTCGTCTACCTGCGCGGCGAATACCTCTATCTGAAGGCGCCGCTCGAGGAGAAACTCTCCGAGCTTCGCGCCGCCCGGCTCCTCGGCGATTCCATCCTCGGCGTCGACGGCTTCGACTTCGACATCGAGATCCACATGGGCGCCGGCGCCTACATCTGCGGCGAAGAGACGGCGCTGATCGAGAGCCTCGAGGGCAAGCCCGGTCGTCCCCGCATCCGTCCACCTTTCCCGGTCAGCTTCGGCTACAGGGGCCAGCCGACGGTGGTCAACAACGTCGAGACCCTGTGCAAGGCGACCGAGATCGCGCTGCACGGCGGCGCCTGGTACGAGGGTTTCGGCACCA
Source organism: Siculibacillus sp. (assembly GCA_030247555.1). Taxonomy (GTDB): domain Bacteria; phylum Pseudomonadota; class Alphaproteobacteria; order Rhizobiales; family Ancalomicrobiaceae; genus CALBKH01. Next base: position 6,732 of record JAOTSD010000020.1, read on the forward strand.
AGCAGTCGACCGGCACCAAGATCCTCTCGGTTTCCGGCGACGTCGAGCGACCCGGCATCTACGAGTATCCCTTCGGCGTGCGCATCTCGCAGGTGCTCGACGACGCCGGCGCGAAGAACCCCAAGGCGGTGCAGATCTCCGGCGCGGCCGGCCAGTGTCTGACCACCCGCGAGTTCGGCCGCCGCATCGCCTTCGAGGACGTGCCGACCGCCGGCGCCTTCATGGTGTTCGCCGATCATCGCGACATGTTCGAGGTGGCGCGCAACTTCGCGCACTTCTTCCAGCACGAGAGTTGCGGCTTCTGCACGCCGTGCCGGGTGGGCACCCGCATCCAGGCCGGCATCATGGACAAGATCGCCGCCGGCCACGGCACCCAGTACGAGATGAACGAGCTCCAGCACCTGCGCGAGGTGATGCGCACGGCGAGCCATTGCGGCCTCGGCCAGACGGCCGGCGGCGCCATCGCCGACACCATCGCCAAGTTCCGTGAGGACTACGAGAAGCGCCTCGCTCGCAAGGACTTCGAGCCGGCCTTCGATCTCGACGCGGCGCTCGCCCGCGCCCGCGAGATCACCGGGCGCGATGACGCCGACAGCCGTATGCTCTCGGACGCCTGAGGAGACGATCGATGAACGAGTACGACAAGTTCTCCCTCGACGGCCGGCCGATCTACTTCGAACGCGGCCAGTCGATCCTCGAGGCGGCGCTGGCGGCGGGGGTCTACATCCCCAATCTCTGCCATCACCCCGAGTTCAAGCCGCACGGCTCGTGCAAGCTGTGCACGGTGAAGGTCAACGGCCGCTTCGGCTCGGCCTGCACCATCAAGGCGATGCCCGGCCAAGAGGTCGCCTCCGACACGCCCGAGCTCAACGGCAACCGGCGGGTCCTCCTGCAGATGCTCTTCGTCGAGGGCAATCACTTCTGCCCCGGCTGCGAGAAGAGCGGCAACTGCAAGCTCCAGGCGCTGGCCTACGACATCGAGATGCTGACGCCGCACTACCGGCACTTCTATCCGGTACGCGAGATCGACGCCACGCACCCCGACGTGCTCCTCGACTTCAACCGTTGCATCATGTGCGAACTGTGTGTCCGCGCCTCTCGCGACGTCGACGGCAAGAGCGTCTTCGCGCTGGCCGGGCGCGGCACCGCGAGCCACGTCGTCGTCAATTCGCCGTCGGGCAAGCTCGGCGACACCGATTTCGCCCTCACCGACAAGGCCGCGTCGGTCTGTCCGGTCGGCGCCATCCTGTCCAAGCGCGTCGGCTTCGCGGTTCCGATCGGCGAGCGTCAATACGACGTCGATCCGATCAGCGCCCAAGCGAGCGCCCGTCAGGCCGAGGAGGCATGATCATGCTCCATGCTGCCGCCACCCCCGCCCGCAAGAAGGTGCGCATCGCCACCACGTCCCTGTCGGGCTGCTTCGGCTGCCACATGTCGCTGCTCGACATCGACGAACGACTGCTCGAGCTCGTCGATCTGGTCGAGTTCGACCGTTCGCCGATCACCGACATCAAGCACTGCGGTCCCTGCGACGTCGCCATCGTCGAGGGCGGCGTGTGCAACGCCGAGAACGTCCACGTCCTGCGCGAACTGCGCGCCAACGCCAAGGTGCTGGTGGCGCTCGGAGCCTGCGCCATCAACGGCGGCCTGCCGGCGCAACGCAACCACCTCGACGTCGGCGACTGCCTGACCCGGGTCTATTGCGACCGCACCGGCGGCGAGGTGCCCGACGATCCGGAACTGCCGCTCCTCCTCGACAAGGTCCACCCGATCAACGAGGTGGTGCGCGTCGACTATTTCGTCCCCGGATGCCCGCCGTCCGGCGACGCCATCTGGAAGTACCTGACCGACCTGATCTTCGGCCGGATGCCGCGTCTCGAGCATCCGATGCTGCGTTTCGACTGAGGGAGCTCGAACCATGTTCCGTCTGGAAACCGCCGAGAACCCTCAGAAGCTGAGGCGCATCGCCATCGATCCGGTGACCCGGGTCGAGGGTCACGGCAAGGTGACGCTGCTGCTCGACGACGCCGACCGTATCCATCAGGTGCGCCTCCACATCGTCGAGTTCCGCGGCTTCGAGGTCTTCATCGAGGGCCGGCCCTTCTGGGAGGTGCCGGTCACGGTGCAGCGCCTGTGCGGGATCTGCCCGGTCAGCCACCACCTCGCCGCGGTCAAGGCGATGGACATCATCGCCGGCTACGGCGCCCTGCCGCCCACCGCCGAGAAACTCAGGCGCCTGATGCACTACGGCCAGGTGCTCCAGTCCCACGCGGTGCATTTCTTCCATCTCGCCTCGCCCGATCTGCTGCTCGGTTTCGACAGCGAGCCGACCCGCCGCAACATCGTCGGCGTGGCGCAGGACTTCCCCGAGATCGCCAAGCAGGGTGTGCTCTTGCGCAAGTACGGCCAGGAGGTCATCCGCCACACCGCCGGCAAGCGCATCCACGGTACCGGCGCCATCCCCGGCGGCATGAACAAGGCGCTGGCGGTGGCCGAACGCGACGAGTTGCGGCGCGACATCGACCAGATGATCGAATGGGCGCTCGCCTCCGTCCACATGGTGGCGGCTCTGCACCGGACGAAACCCGAGTTCTACAACCACTTCGGCGAGTTCGATTCCTCGATGATGGGCCTCGTCGACGAGCGTGGCGCCATGGACTTCTACCACGGCGGCCTGCGTGCCGTTGACGCCGCCGGCAAGCCGATCTTCGACCACGTCGACTACACCACCTACGAGAGCGTGCTCGAAGAGGAGGCGAAGTCCTGGTCCTACATGAAGTTCCCGCACATCCGCGCCCTCGGGCCGGAGAAGGGCTGGTACAAGGTCGGACCGCTCGCTCGCGTCCAGGCCTGCGACTTCATCCCCTCGCCGCTCGCCGATCTCGAGCGCAAGAAGATGATGGGGCTCGGCCACGGCAAGCCGGTGATGGGGACCCTGTTCTATCACTGGGCCCGCCTGATCGAACTGCTGCATGCCGCGGAAGTGATCCGCGATCTGCTCGACGACCCCGACATCCTCGGCACCGACCTGATGGCGGACAAGGGTGAGCGCAAGGGCGAGGCGGTCGGCGTCATCGAGGCGCCGCGCGGCACGCTCTTCCATCACTACCGGGTGAACGAGAACGATCTGGTCACCTTCTGCAACCTGATCGTCTCGACCACCAACAACAATCAGGCGATGAACGCGGCGATCCGCTCCGTCGCCCGCACCCATCTCGACGGGCGCGTGGTGACCGAGGGGCTGCTCAACCACATCGAAGTGGCGATCCGCGCCTACGACCCCTGCCTCTCCTGCGCCACCCACGCGCTCGGTCAGATGCCGCTCGAGGTCGACCTCGTCGACGCCGAGGGCCGGCTGGTGTCGCGCGGTCGGCGCAACATGGGGCCCGAGCGTTGAGCGCCGGAACGTCCGCCCCGGCCGGGACGCCGCGCGTCGTCGTTCTCGGCTGGGGCAACGAGTCACGGGGGGACGACGGCCTCGGGCCGGCGCTCACGCGTCGGATCGAGGCCGTCGGTCTACCGCACGTGACCGCGATCGAGGATTTCCAGCTCCAGCTCGAACACGCCGTCGATCTCGAGGGAGCGGACCTCGTCCTCTTCGTCGACGCCTCGCTCGCCGCGCCCCATCCCTTCGCCTTCACCGAGACAGCGGCGCGCGAGGGCCTCACCCACACCTCCCACGCCATGGCGCCGGAGGCGGTGCTCGACGTCTTCACCCGGGTGATGGGACGCCCACCGCCGCCGGCCTTCGTCATGGGCCTGCGCGGCGAAGCCTTCGAGCTCGGCACCGGCCTCGGCGCGGCCGCGGTCGAGCGGCTGGAGGCCGCATGGGCCTTCGTCCGGCCGCTGCTCGAGACCCCCGACGTCACCCTCTGGCGGGCGCGGCTCACCGGCTGAATCTTCGGAAACCGCGACCGTCCGGTCGAATGGGCTCTCCTGAGCGATCGTCCGGCCGGTTTCGCCATTGACGTGCGTCCCCGCGGCCCTATTCAAGCGGCATGGAACAAGCCAAACCCCTCTTCGCCTGGCGCAAGCACTGGGCCCATCGCTTCGGCACCGCGCCCTTCCTGCCGATGAGCCGTGCCGAGATGGACGCGCTCGGCTGGGACGCCTGCGACGTCATCCTCGTCACCGGCGACGCCTATGTCGATCACCCGAGCTTCGGCATGGCGATCGTCGGCCGCCTGCTCGAAGCGCAGGGCTTCCGCGTCGGCATCATCGCCCAGCCCGACTGGTCGGGGCCGGAACCCTTCCGGGCGCTCGGCCGGCCGACGCTGTTCTTCGGCGTCACCGGCGGCAACATGGATTCGATGGTGAACCGCTACACCTCGGATCGCCGGCTGCGCCACGACGACGCCTATACCCCGAACGGCGAGGGCGGAAAGCGCCCGGATCGCGCCGTGCTGGTCTATTCCCAGCGCGTCCGCGAGGCCTTCAAGGACGTGCCCATCGTCCTCGGCGGCATCGAATCGTCGCTGCGCCGCATCGCCCACTACGACTACTGGTCCGACAAGGTCCGCCGCTCGATCCTGATCGATGCCAAGGCCGACATCCTGCTCTACGGCAATGCCGAACGCGCCCTCGTCGAGATCGCCCACCGCCTCGCCAAGGGCGAGACGGCCTCGGCCTTCGACGACGTCCGCGGCGTCGCGCTGGTGAAACCCGCCGTGCCCGACGATTGGACCGTGGTTCCCGCCGACGATCTCGACTCCTCCGACGACGGCGCCCGCAAGTCGGGCGACAAGTCGGCGGTGCGGCTGCCGAGCTTCGAGCAGGTGGCGGTCGACCGCGAGGCCTATGCCCGCGCCTCGCGCGTGCTGCATCGCGAGAGTAACCCCGGCAACGCCCGGCCCCTCGTCCAGCGGCACGGCGACCGCGAGCTGTGGGTCACCGCCCCGCCGATCCCGCTCTCGACGCCGGAGATGGACGCGGTCTACGACCTGCCCTTCGCCCGCGCGCCGCATCCCGCCTACGAGGGCGCCAAGATCCCCGCTTGGGAGATGATCCGCTTCTCGGTGACGATCATGCGCGGCTGCTTCGGCGGCTGTTCCTTCTGCTCGATCACCGAGCACGAGGGCCGGGTGATCCAGTCGCGCTCGGAGGGCTCGATCCTCAAGGAGATCGAGGAGGTTCGCGACAGGACGGCGGGCTTCACCGGCGTCATCTCCGACATCGGCGGTCCCACCGCCAACATGTATCGGATGGCCTGCAAGGACGAGAAGATCCACGATCTCTGCCGCAAACTCTCCTGCGTCTATCCCGACGTCTGCGAGAACCTCGACACCTCCCACGAGGCGCTGATCGGGCTCTATCGCAAGGCGCGCGCCATCCCCGGCGTCAAGCGGGTGATGGTCGCCTCGGGCGTGCGCTACGACCTCGCGGTCAAGTCGCCGGCCTACATCAAGGAACTCGTCGGCCACCACGTCGGCGGCTATCTGAAGATCGCGCCCGAACACACCGAGGAGGGCCCGCTCTCCAAGATGATGAAGCCGGGCATCGGCGCCTACGACCGCTTCAAGCAGTTGTTCGACGCGGCGGCCAAGGCGGCGGGGAAGGAATATTTCCTCATCCCCTACTTCATCGCCGCCCACCCCGGCACCACCGACGAGGACATGATGAACCTCGCGCTGTGGCTGAAGAAGAACAAGTACCGCGCCGATCAGGTCCAGACCTATCTGCCCTCGCCGATGGCGCTGTCGACGGCGATGTATCACTCCGGCGTCAACCCCTTGAAGGGCGTGCGCCACGGCGGTTCGGAGGCGGTCGAGACGGTGAAGGGTTTGAAGCAGCGCCGCCTGCACAAGGCTTTCCTGCGCTGGCACGACGCCGAGAACTGGCCGCTGCTGCGCGAGGCGCTGAAGGAGATGGGCCGCGCCGATCTCATCGGCCCCGGCAAGCACCACCTCATCCCCAACTGGCAACCCGCCGGCACCGGGCTCGCCGGTGGCGAGGGCCGGCGCATGGGAGCGAAGAAGGGTCCGCAGGTGTTCCTCACCAAGGGCGCCGACAAGGCCGTGCTCGGCCGCTCCGGCGGCGACGGCCCCGAGGCCCCGCGCCCCGGCGCCGGTCGCCCCTCCCGCCCCGATCCGAAGCGCGGCCCGGGTCCGAAGCGACGCGGGTGAGGCCGGAGGGCGCGATCTCACGCGCCTCCGGCATTGGCCGGGGTCCAGGCCCGGCTCATCATCGACGGTCCGAGCGGCACCTTCAGGTCGGCCCCGGCGAGGCGGGCGAGGGCTTCCTTCCCATCGATACGCCCGGCGAGCCGGTCGCGGAAGGCCGCCGCCACCGCCTTCATGTCGCCGGTCTGCGGGCTGAGGCGGAAGGACGAGACCCCGGCGTCCATCAGCGCGTCGATCTCGTCGATCACCGTGGCGCAGTCCTGCGACATGGTCTGCACGCCGTTGATGGCGAGGAATGCCTCGCCGTCGAGCGTGTCGACCTCGAGCCCGTCGGGATCCTCGGCGCAGACGTAGCGGCAACTGTCCTTGGCGAGCCCGTGGATGCGGGCGTGGTAGCAGCGTCCGGAGATGGCGAGCGGCAGTCGGCCGAAGGCGAAGACCTGGGTCTCCACCCCGAGCCGCGCGCCCTCGCGCGCCAGTTCCCGAACCGACGCGAGCGGCAACTCCGGCGGCAGGCAGACGCTCCAAGCGCCACGCGCGGCGAGCCAGCCGAGCGTGCCCTCGTTGTAGACGTTGACCAATGGTGAGACGGCGAAGCGTCGCTCGGCCTCCAGCGTGGCGAGCGGGGTGAGATCGTTGATCTCGATCTCGACCCCTTCGATCGTGGCGAGATCCGCCACCAACTGTCGCTCACGCTTGACCGTGACCAGCGCCAGCGTGTCGACGACGACGGTCTTGCCGCCGCGCTGGAGGCGTTCGATCACCTCCGGCAGCCGGTCGGCGAAGAAAGGCTCGCGCTTCGAGCACACAACTTCGCCGACGTGGACGCGGTCGACGTCGACCTCGTCGGCGACCCGGGCGAGGAAGTCGGCCCACGTGTCGACCGGCCAATTGTAGAGCACCGGGCCGAGCACCAGACTGGGATTGGTCATCGCGGGGCTCATCTCCAGGTCTTCTTGTAGGCGCCGGCGGTGGTCGACTGACCTTCGGCGAGGCGGCGGGTCATGTCGGCGGCGATCGGCCGCCCCGCCATGTGATCGTCGATCGCCTTGCGGAAGGCGGCGACCACGGCCTGCGTATAGGCGCGGCTGCGCTGCCGTCCCTCGATCTTGAAGGCGGTGACGCCGGCGTCGATCAAGGGCGGGATCAGTTGCGCCGCGTCGAGGCTCACCGGATCCTCGAAGACGTGTCCGGCATAATCGCCGGCGGTGAAGCGGCCCTTGCACAGGGTGGGGTAGGGGGCGGCGACCCCCTTGGGCGTGCGATCGATGGTGAAGCCGCCGAGCTTGGCCACCAGATCCTCGCCCTCTTCCTTGTAGAGCACGTGGCTCGGCGGCGAGCAGACGCCGTTCATGTTGGGCGACTTGCCGGTGGCGTGGCTCGACAGCGAGCAGCGCCCCTCGGCCATGACGCAGAGCCCACCGAAGACGAAGACTTCCGTCTCGCAGGGGATCTCGGCGTTGATCGCCGCGATCTCCGGCACCGAGAGGACCCGCGGCAGCACCACCCGCCGGATGCCGAAGGTCTCGGCCCAGAAGCGGATCACGTCGGGGTTCGACGCCGCCGCCTGTACCGAGAGATGCAGGCGCAGTTTCGGATGCTTCGCCGCCGCATGGGCGACGAGCCCGAGATCGGCGAGGATCACCGCGTCGGCGCCTGCGCCCTCGGCCTTGGCCACCGCCTCCTGCCAGAGCCGCTCGGCCCCGGCGCGCGGGAAGGTGTTGATGGCGACGAGCACCTTCGAGCCGTGGTCGTGGGCGAAGCGGATCGAGTCGGTCAGCTCCTGCGGCGAGAAGTTGAGGCCGGGGAAATTGCGAGCGTTGGTCTCGTCGCGAAAGCCGCAGTAGACGGCGTCGGCGCCGGCTTCGACGGCGGTGCGCAGCGCCGCCGGGGTGCCGGCCGGGCAGACGAGTTCGGGGCGGACGAGGGCTGCGGCGAGGTTCACGGGAGCGTTCCTCCGGCGCGGGTGAGCGTCACGCCGGTCATCCGCTCGGCGAGCGGCGCGGCGCGGCGGAAGATCTCGGCGACGAATTTCGACGCCGGCCCGGTGACCGCGGCGACCTCCTCGGCGAGATCGATCTCGGCGTCGTCGACGGCGTTCCTCAGTGCCAGCACCGCCTCCGTGTCGCCCTCGATGACGATGTCGCGCGAGAAGAACAGGGCGTCGCCGTCGAGCGCCCCGTGCACCATACCGACGAGCGCGGCGAGCGGCCCGGCGATGCGGGCGTCGCGCGCCGCGACGATGGTGCCGTCCGGCGCCCGCTTGATCGCCTCCAGTCGCGGCATCGCCGGATCGGGCTTCAGCACGAAGGCGATGGAGACGTCGGTCGGATCGATCAGGAAGGTCTTCTGCGCCTGATCGTCGAGGCGCGAGAACAGCGAGGGGTGGCGCTCGGCGAGCGAGCCGATGAAACGCTTCAGCGACAGATCGAGCGGCAGCGTCGGCAGCCGGGCGATCAGATGGTCGACGAGGCGGGGGAAATGGGGCAGGGGCGTTTCGGTCATCGCGGATCCGGTGCGCACGCTTCTCCGGGCCGATCACCGCACGCGATCGACCTCCGGGTCGACCATTCCATCTTCGCGGGGCCGCCGTCCTTGAGGTCGATCAACGAATGTCGACGCCGGGGCGGCGAACGATCCGACCGACCGCGCGGTTCAACGGCCACGTCCGCCCATGACGGTATACACCGGAAGGGGCTCAGCACACGGACATCGGCGCGACACTGCGGTGAATACGCACTTTCCCTTGCACGAGGAACCTCTGTGCCGTATGTATGTATACAATGAAGTGAGAGGGAGGGTGCCATGAGCGTCTCGACGGCGGAAACCGCGAAGCCTTGGCCGATGAACGCCTGGTATGCCGCGGCCTGGGATCACGAGGTCGTGCGCAAGCTCCTGCCGCGCACCATCTGCGGCAAGAAGATCGTCATGTACCGTCGCTCCGACGGCCGCGTCGCGGCGCTCGAGGACGCCTGCTGGCATCGTCTGCTGCCGCTCTCCTTCGGCCGGCTCGACGGCGACGAGGTCGTCTGCGGCTATCACGGCCTCGTCTTCGACGCTTCCGGGCGCTGCACCCACATGCCCTCGCAGGACACGATCAATCCGTCGGCCTGCGTGCGCACCTATCCGGTGGTCGAGAAGCACCGCTTCATCTGGTTGTGGATGGGCGATCCGGCGCTCGCCGACCCGGCCGCGGTGCCGGATCTCCACTGGAACGAGGATCCCGCCTGGGCCGGCGACGGCAAGCTCATCGAGGTGAGGTGCGACTACCGGCTGGTGGTCGACAACCTGATGGACCTCACCCACGAGACCTTCGTCCATTCCTCCTCGATCGGCGACCGCAACGTCGCCGAGGCGCCCTTCGAGGTCACCCACGGCGACCGGACCGCCACCGTCACCCGCTGGATGGAAGGCATCACCCCGCCGCCCTTCTGGGCCGGGCAACTCGGCCGGCCGGGTCCGGTCGACCGATGGCAGATCATCCGCTTCGAAGCGCCCTGCACCGTCACCATCGACGTCGGCGTGGCGGTCGCGGGTACCGGCGCCAAGGCCGGCGACCGCTCGCAGGGGGTCAACGGCATGGTGCTCAACACCATCACGCCGTCGACCGAGAAGACCTGCCTCTATTTCTGGGCCTTCGCCCGCAACTGGGACCTCGGGAGCCAGAGGCGCACCCATCAGATCCGCGAGGGCGTCTCGGGGATCTTCGGCGAGGACGAGGTGATCCTCGAAGCCCAGCAGCGGGCGATGGACGAGCATCCGGAAAAGGTGTTCTTCAATCTCAACATCGACGCCGGATCCATGTGGGCGCGTCGGCTGATCGATCGCATGGTCGCCGCCGAGCGTCCTGGCCCGCGAGCGGTGGCGGCGGAATGACGTCGGCGCCGGGCGCCGGGTCGGGAATCCGCGGGCGGGCCTCCGGGCCGGTGCGGATCGCGTCGGCGGACGGGGACGCCGCGATTGTCTCCGGCCGGTACGGGTGCGGGAAGTCGGGAGAAACGAGATGAGCCGCGAGGTTGAGGGGTCACAGACCCGCAAGGCGGAACTGGCGCTGCGCCAAGCGATCGTCGAGGGCGAATTCGCGGCCGGCGAACGTCTGTCGGAATTGACGCTGACCGAGCGGTTCGGCGTGTCGCGCACGCCGGTTCGCGCCGCGCTCGCCCGCGCCCAGGCGGAAGGGCTGATCGAGGCGCTGCCGAGCGGCGGCTACGTCGTGCGCGCCTTCTCCGAGACCGACCTCACCGACGCCATCGATCTCAGGGGGGTGCTCGAGGGCTTCGCCGCCCGTCGCGCCGCCGAACGCGGCCCCTCCCGCGGCGAGATCGCGGAGGCGCGGCTGATCCTCGCCGGCATCGACCGGTTGCTGACCAAGCCCGAGATGTCGGCGGAGGATTTCGACGCCTACGTCGATCTCAACGCCCGTTTCCACCGTGCCCTGTGGGACATGGCCGCGAGCCCGACCATCGCCCGCGAGGTCGAGCGGGTCTCGGCGCTGCCCTTCGCCTCGCCCTCCGGTTTCGTGCGGCTGCAGGCGCATCTGCCCGAAGCGCGGGCGGTGGTGGTGCTGGCGCAGGATCACCACGCCTCGGTGATCGAGGCGATCGAAGCGCGCGAGGGCGCTCGGGCGGAAGCGCTGATGCGCGAACACGCCCGCCTCGCCCGACGCAATCTCCAGGCGGCGCTCGCCGACCGCGTCCGCCTCGATGAGGTGCCCGGCGGCCCGCTGATCCGCCGCGCCGTCTCGCTGTGAGGCGCGTCGCTTCGACGCCACGCTCACATGTATGAAGCACGAAGATCGGCACGCCGCGACGCGGTGCGCCGGCCCGGTCGAGGCCGGGTGAGAAGGACATCCGGGAGGAAGCCATGAAGTCCACGTTCGATCGACGCACCGCCGTCGTCGTCGCCGTGCAACCCGTCGCCACCGACGTCGTGCGCATCGACTTCGCCCCCGACGACGGCGAGACCGGATTCGAATCCGGCGCCCACGTCGACGTCGAAGTGACGATCGCCGGCCGGCGCGAAACCCGCAGCTATTCCCTGATCCCGGCGCCGGCCGGCCTCTGCCGTATCGCCGTGAAGCGCGTGCCGGCGAGCCGCGGCGGCTCCGCCGCGATGGTCCGGCTCGCCGCCGGCGATCGCCTCGTCTTCTCCGGTCCGACCAACGACTTCCCCGCCGTCTTCGACGGGCGCGAGAAGTTGCTCGTCGCCGGCGGCATCGGCATCACGCCGATGATCTCCCATGCGCGCGCCTGCGCCCGGCGGGGCGAGCCCTTCCGCCTCGTCTACGCCGGGCGCACGCGCGCCGGGATGGCTTTCCTCGACGAAGTCGCGGCCGAGTTCGGCGATCGGCTCGAGCTGCGCATCTCCGACGAGGCCACCCGTCTCGATCCCGCCGCGCAGATCTCCCGCCTGGCCGCTGACGGTGCCCTGTGGTTCTGCGGTCCCCATCGCCTGCTCGACGGCCTGCGCCACGCCTGGAAGGCGGCGGGCCGCTCCTGGCTCGACTTCCGTTTCGAGAGTTTCGGCGCCCGCGGCGACGCCTGCGGGTCGAGCTTCGTCGTCTCGGTGCCGCGCCACGGCGTCGAGGTGACGGTGCCGCCGGAGCGCTCCATGCTCGAGGCGATGGAGGCGGCCGGGCTCGATCTCATGTCCTTCTGTCTGCGCGGCGAGTGCGGCCTCTGCGCGCTGCCGGTCACCGCGGTGGAAGGCGGGCGGATCGTCCACATGGACGTGTTCTTCTCCGACGAGGAGAAGGCGAACGGCGCGAGCATCTGCCCCTGCGTGTCGCGCCTCGACGGCGGCCGCATCACCGTCGACACCAACTATCGCCCCGACGCCATCTGAGGGCGCGCGCACGCCGATCGCGGATGGGCGCCGTATGGGGAGCGAGGATCGTCCCCGTTCTTCGGAGGCGGTTCGCCACGGGGGGCACGATCGGGCCCCCGTCGATGGGGCCATCCGGCTTGGCGTGTATACGCACTATTTTCGCGGTATACCAAAACGGAGATCGTCGCCGCTCCCCGTTTCCCGCCGATGGGGCGCCAAGATGCGAGTGAATCGCACAAAACGGCTGAAAACACGGGAAAGCGGCCGGTTGATTACGTGAAAATCACTACCCTCCCATTTCTCGCTTGATCGCGATGTCGATTGCACCGTATCCTTTTTGTATACAAGAATAGAGCCGGCACAGGACCGGCTCGAGTGGGGCGAGGAACGGGCCATGCGGGCGCTCAGGCGCTGGAGTGTGCGGCACGCGGCCGGGCTGAAGGCGCTCTACGACGCCTGCAGCCGGATCGCGCCGGCCTTCGCCCGCCCGATGCGCCTCCTCGGTCGCGCTCGCGCCGAAGCGCTGCTCGCCCCGGTCGAGCGCGTCGCCAAGGGTGCCTTCTTCGACTGCCGCATGTGCGGCACCTGCGTCCTCTCCAGGACCGGCTTGGCCTGCCCCACCAACTGCGGCAAGGGCATGCGCAACGGTCCTTGCGGCGGCGTCCGCCCGGACGGCGGTTGCGAGGTCGATCCGACCATGCGTTGCGTCTGGATCGAGGCCGGCGAGGGGCGAGCGCGGGTCGGTGCGGGTTCCGGCGCGACCGAGATCCTGCCGCCGATCGACCGCCGCCTGGAAGGGCGCTCGACCTGGGTGCGCGTCATCGACGGCGAGAAGGAGCAGGTGACACCGCTCGATCCCGCCCGTCCGCGCGACCACGAACGGGTGATCCACTCCTTCGAACGCGCCTGCGCCTCCGGCGTCTTCGTCACCACGGTCGAGATCGCTCCGCCCGACAGCGCCGACCCCTCGACGCTCATCGCTCGCGCCGAACGCTTCCGCGGCGTCGTCGACGCCATCAACATCACCGACGGCGCCGGCGGCAACTGCCACATGTCGAGCGCCGCCGCCGCCGCCGTGCTCGCCGCGAACGGCCACGTCCCCGTCTGCCAGATCGCCGCGCGCGACCGCAACCGCATCGCCGTCCAGGGCGACATGCTCGGCGCCGCCGCGCTCGGGGTACGCAACGTGCTGTGCATCACCGGCGACGACGTCGGCCAGGGCGATCACCCCGACGCCAAGCGGGTGTTCGATCTCGACAGCATCGGCCTGCTGACCATCGCCCGGCGAATGCGCGACGACGGCACCTTCGCCTCCGGCCGCCGGCTCGAGGTCGCCCCCGACCTCTTCCTCGGCGCCACCGCCAATCCCTTCGTGCCGCCGCACGAGGACCGGATCGACAATCTCGCCGCCAAGATCGCCGCCGGCGCCCAGTTCATCCAGACGCAGTTCTGCTTCGACGTCACCCGGCTCGAGCGCTTCATGGAACGGGTGCGCGACCGTGGGCTCGACCGGCGCGCGGCGATCATCGTCGGGGTGGGCACGCTGTCGTCGGCCAAGGCGTTGACCTGGATGGCGCATCACGTGCCGGGCGTGCACGTGCCGCAGGGTGTGATCACCCGCATCGCCGCGGCGAAGGACCAGCGCGCCGAGGGGCTCGAGGTGCTGGTGGAGACGATCGACGCGCTGCGCGCCGTGCCCGGCGTCGCCGGCGTCCATCTGATGGGACATCGCAACGAGGACGTGCTCGCCGAAGCGATCCGGCGGTCGGGGCTCGCCCGCCCCGCCACGGCGACGGCATGAAGAACGAGGCAGAGGAGACGGTCATGGAGATGAACGCGCGGGAAGAGGCGTTGGTGAAACACCTCGCCGACATGGAAGAGGACGAGGCGCTGGAGATCGCCAAGGCGATGCTGCTCGAGGAAGGCGTCGACCCGCTGCGCGTTCTCGAACTCTGCCGCACCGCCATGGACATGGTCGGCAAGCGCTTCGAGGAGGGGGAGTACTTCCTGCCCGAACTGGTGCTCGCCGGCGAGATGCTCGACACCATCGGCGCCATCGCCAAGCCGCTGATCAAAACGGCGCCGGGCGAGGAGGCCAAGAAGCTCGGCAAGGTGCTGATCGGCACCGTCCACGGCGACCTGCACGACATCGGCAAGAACATCGTCACCTTCATGCTCGACATCAACGGCTTCGAGGTGAAGGACATCGGCGTCGACGTGCCGGTGGCGACCTTCATCGACGAGATCCGCGCCTACCGGCCGGACGTCGTCGGCCTCTCCGGCTTCCTGACGCTGGCCTTCGACTCGATGAAGGAGACGATCGCCGCCTTCGAGGCCGCCGGCATGCGGCAAGACTTCAAGGTCATGATCGGCGGCGGCCAGATCGACGAGACGGTTCGCGCCTACACCGGCGCCGACGCCTTCGGCGTCAACGCCGTCGAGGCGGTGTCGCTGTGCAGGACCTGGACGGGAGTGGCGGCATGACCACGATCCACGACGTTCCGCAGGGCGAGACCAAGCTCGCCTACGACGCGCGCCGGCAGCGCATTCTCGACTGCATCGCGCTGAAGCAGCCCGATCGCATGCCGGTCGTCCTCTACGCCACCTTCTGGCTGGCGAAGTACGGCGGCATCACCTGCAAGGAGTTGATGTACGACTACGAGAAGACCGCCGCGGTGGCGACCCGAGCACTCGAGGAATTCGAGCCCGACGCGGTCGCCCCCCTCGTCCAGATCACCGCCGCCGGGCGGTCGCTGGAGGCGATCGGCTTCAAGCAGTTGCAGTGGCCGGGTCACGGCGTCGGCGACAACCAGCCCTTCCAGTATCTCGATCGCGAGTACATGAAGGCCGAGGAATACGACGACTTCCTCTTCGACCCGACCGGCTACTACCTGCGCACCTATCTGCCGCGCGTCGCCTCGGCCTTCGAGGGCTTCGAGGATCTGCCGAGCTTCCCGGGCCTGCACTACTTCCGCCTCGTCGCCGGCATCCGCCCCTTCGCCAAGCCGTCGGTCAAGGCGGCGTTGCAGAAGGTGATCGCCGCCGCCGAGGAGGTCGAGACCTTCATCGGTCACGCGACCGCCTGGAACCGGGATGCCGCCGCCCGTGGCTATCCACTGATCAACGGCGCCGTCGCGGTCTCGCCCTATGACTTCATCGCCGACTACTTCCGCGGCGCGACGGGGATGATGAAGGACCTCTTCCGCCACAAGGACCGGCTGCTCGCCCTCCTCGACAAGGCTTCGGATTTCCTCACCCGCCAGACCATCGCCACGGCGCGGGCCTCGGGCCAGGACATCGTCCAGATCCCGATCCACTGGGCGCCGGACGCCTTCATGTCGGGCAAGCAGTTCGAGACCTTCTGGTGGCCGCCCTTCCGCAAGATGATGATGGGCATGATCGACGCCGGGCTGGTGCCGATGCCGCTGTGGGAGGCGGACTGCACCAAGCGGCTGGAGATCATCCGCGACGTTCCGGCGGGCAAGTGCATCTACTGGTTCGAGCGCACCGACATGGGGCGCGCCTTCGAGGTTCTCGGCGACACCGTGGCGCTGCGCGGCAACATCTCGCCGTCGCTGCTCACCACCGGTCGGCCGGACGAGGTCGATGCGGCGGTGAAGCACCTCGTCGACACCGTCTGGGCCAAGGGCGGCAACCTGATGCTCGACGCCGCCTTCGGCATCCCCGACGAGACGCCGGTGGAGAACGTCCGCGCCATGTTCGACGCCGCCCGTCGTTACGCCGGCTGAGGGAGATGGCGATGGCCCGGATCCGGACCCTCGACGTTCTCGCCCCCGTCGCCGCCACCGTGGTGGCGACGGGATCGATCACGGCGCGCTTCCGGACCGAGGCGATCGATCTCGCCCGAGCCGAGGGCCTCGGCCGGGCGACGCTCGTCCACCGCATCGTCGAGCTCGACCGCATCGACGATGAGGTGCTCGTCGCCGGCGGCGAACGGTTCCATGCCCCGCGCCTGCTGCCGGAGAGCGGCGAACTCACCGCGCTCGCCTTCGGCGCCGCCACCCTGGGGCGCGCGTTGCCCGAACGGGTCTCCGCCCTCTTCGCCGAGCGGCGGATGTCGCTCGGCCTCGCCCTCGACGCGATCGGCAACCTGATGCTGCTCGAGGCGAGCCGGCTCCTGCAGGACGCGGTGATGGCGGCGGTGCGCCGCGCAGGACTGACCATGGCCGGCGAACTGCGCCCCGGCGATCCCGGTCTGGCGCTCGAGGCGCAGGCGGCGGTGGTTCGCCTCTCCGGCGCCGCGACGGCGGGCCTCGGCGTCACCGCCTCCTCGGCGCTTCATCCGGCGAAGTCGACGACCGTGGTCTACGGCGTCGGACGCGACCTGCCGGCGGTCGGCTGGTCGCGCTGCGACGATTGCCGCTCGCGGCCGACCTGCCGGGTGGTGCGCGAGGCCGCACTCCCGGTTCCGGCGTGAGGGGACGACCATGAACCTCCACCACCCACCCCATGAGCACCGCCTGAGCTTCCCCGCCCTCGATCGCGAGATCACCGCCCGCGCCGACGAGACGGTGTTCCAAGCGGCGCGTCGCCAGGGTCTCAGGATCGTCGGCGCCTGCGGCGGACGCGGCACCTGCGGCGCCTGCACCGTCCGCGTCACCGAGGGATCGTTCCTCCACGGCGAGGGCGAGGACTGGGTGGTCGGGCGAGACGTCGAGGGAACGGCGCGAACCCGCCGCAAGTGGGTGCGCGCCTGCAAGGTGACGCCGCGGTCCGATTGCGTGATCGAGGTGGCGCCGCGCTCCCTCGCCCCGGTGGTCCGCGCCGACGTCCATCGCGGCGAGTCGGCCGCGCCGCTGCCGCTCGTCCCGACGCTTCGGCGTCTGCGCCTCACCGTCCCGCCGCCGAGCCTCGCCGACGGGCGCGCCGACGCCGAACGCCTCGTCGACGCCGCCGGCGCGGCGGCTCGCGCCATCGACCTCGCCGCCCTGCGCCCGCTCCCCGATCTCTTGCGCCGCCACGACTGGAGCGTCGACGCCGTCGTCCGCGACGCCCGCATCGTCGCGGTGCGCCCGCCCGGACGGCCGCTCCTCGGCCTCGCCGTCGACCTCGGAACCACCAACGTCGTCGGCCACCTCGTCGACCTCGAGACGGGCCGCCAACTCGCCCGTCTCGGTCTCGAGAACCCGCAGGTCGCCTGGGGGGCGGATCTCGTCGCCCGCCTGAACCACGCCATCGCCGGACCGGCGGCGGCCGAACTGAGGGACGCCGCGGTCACCGCGATCGCGGCGCTGGCGCACGACCTCGCCTTCGCCGTCGACGCCGAGGCCGGCGACATCGTCGAGGCGGTGGTCTGCGGCAACACCGCGATGCAGCACCTCGCCCTCGGTCTGCCGGTCCGCCAACTCGGCCGTTCGCCCTTCGTGGCGGCGTTGCGCGAGGCGATCGACGTTCCCGCCGCCGATTTCCCGCTGCCCTTCGCCGCCGGCGCGATCGTCCACGTCGCGCCGAACATCGGCGGCTTCGTCGGCTCCGACCACGTCACCGCCCTGATCGCCACCCGGCATCTGTGGGATGCCCCCGGCACCACCATCGTCATGGACATCGGCACCAACACCGAGATCAGCCTCGTCCACGACGGCCGTATCCTCTCCGCCTCCTGTCCCTCCGGCCCGGCACTCGAAGGCGGCCACATCGCCGCGGGCATGCGGGCGGCCGAGGGAGCGATCGAGCGCGTCTCGGTCGTCGACGGGCGTCTCGCCGTCGCCGCCATCGGCGGCAGGGCGCCGGTCGGGATCTGCGGCTCCGGCGTCATCGACATGCTGGCGAGCCTGCGCCGTGCCGGCATCGTCGACGCCCGCGGCCGTCTCCACGGCGGCCACCCCGACACCGCGCTCGACGAGGCCGGCAAGCCGGAAGCGGTGGCGGCGGACGGCGTGATCTTCACGCAGGCCGACGTGCGCGCCGTCCAACTCGCCAAGGCGGCGATCATGACCGGCGTCGAGCTCCTGCTGCGCGACGCCGGGATCGAAATCGACGCGGTCGACCGCTTCGTCGTCGCCGGCGCCTTCGGAGCGCACGTCGACGTCTCCTCGGCGGTGGAGATCGGCCTCTTCCCGGACATTCCGCGCGACCGCATCCGCGCCGTCGGCAACGCCGCCGGCGTCGGTGTGGCGCGCATGCTCACCTCGCGCGAGGAGCGGTGCTTCGCCGCCGACCTCGCCCGGCGCTGCCGCTACGTCGAACTGTCGTCGGCGCCCGACTTCCAGAAACGCTTCATGCACAACATCGGCTTCGCGGGGCGGAGCCACGGGGGAAAGACATGACCGAGGGCAAGGGCTTCGACATCCGCATCATCGGCGAACGGATCAATCCCGGCTTCAAGAGCACCAAGCGGCTCTTCGACGAGTCGGATCTGCCCGGCATCCAGGCGCTGGCGGTGAAACAGGCCGAGGCCGGCGCGGCCTTCCTGAACGTCAACATCGGCGCCCGGGCGCTCACCGACACCGGCTTCATGGCCGAGGTGATCCGCGCCATCCAGGAGGTGGTGACGATCCCGCTCTCCTTCGATTTCCCCTCGAAGGCGGTGCAGGAGGTGTGCCTGAACGCCTACGACCGGTCGAAGGCCGGCGGGGCGCTGCCGATCGTCAACTCGATCACCGAGCATCGTTGGGATCTGATGGAGCTCTACGGCGACCTCGGTCCCTTCAAGGTCATCCTGATGGCCTCGGAACGAGTCGAGGACGGCGTCGCCAAGGGCAACAAGACCGCCGAGGAGATCCACGCCACCGCCCGTCGCGGGGCGCTGCGGCTGATGCGCGACCACGGCATGAGCCTCGACGACATCTTCATCGACATGTCGGTGTCGGCGATCATCGCCGACACCACCGGCCTCAACCGCGCCACCCTCGACGCGGTGAAGGCGATCGGCGCCGATCCGGAGCTGAAGGGCATCCACATGATGGGCGGTCTCTCCAACATCGGCCAGCAGATGCCGCCCAAGGCGGTCGACGGCTCCGACCTCAAGCACGCCCTCGAATGCGCCTTCCTGACGCTCGCCGTGCCGCACGGCTTCGACACGGTGCTGGGCACCCCCTGGCGCGAGTATCACCCGCTTCCCGAGGACGGCTACGTGCTGACCGCCTATCGCAACTTCCTCGAGCAGTCGGGCTCGAACGCCCTGCGCGCCGTGCGCAAGTTCTACAAGGCGTGAGGCGATGACCGCCGCGCCCCCCCGCACGATCCTCCGCGCCGCGAGCCTCTTCGACGGCGAGACCCATCGGCCGGCGAGCGCCGGTCCGACCGACGTCGTCGTCGAAGGCGGCCGCATCGTCGCGGTCGAACCCGCCTCGGCCGAGACCCGAGCCGACGTCGAGGTCGCCTTCCTGATGCCGGGGCTGGTCGAGGCCCATGCCCACATCTTCCTCGACGGGGCAGAACTCGATTTCGCGGTGCGCACCGACTACCTGAAGGCCGACGCCGAGACGATGGTCGCGACCGCGCGGGCGAACGTCGCGCGCACCGCGGCGGCCGGCGTCACCCTGGTGCGCGATGCCGGCGATCGCTACGGGATCAACGACCGGATCCGCGGCGAACTCGCCGCCGACCCGGCCGCGCCGTTGCGGCTGCGCTCGCCCGGTCTCGGGGTGAAGCGGCCGAAGCGCTACGGCGGATTCATGGCTCGCGACATCGGCGAGGGCGTCGACCCGTCGGCGACGATCGAGGCGATGGTCGAGGAGGCCGACGACGTCAAGGTGATCCTCACCGGCATCATCGACTTCGAGGCCGGCGGGGTGAAGGGCGCGCCGCAGTTCTCCGCCGCGGAACTGGCGACGATCGTCGAGGTGACCCGTCGCGCCGGCAAGCGGACCTTCGCCCATTGCTCCGGTCTCGACGGGCTCGAGGTCGCGGTCGAGGCCGGCATCGATTCGATCGAGCACGGCTTCTTCATGACCCGCGCCATCCTCGAGGTCATGGCCGAGAAGGGCATCGCCTGGGTGCCGACCTTCTCGCCGGTGCATTTCCAGTGGGCCCGCCCCGAACTCGCCGGTTGGAGCGCGACGACCATCGACAATCTCCGCCGCATTCTCGACGGCCACCTCGAACACGTCGGCCTCGCCGATCGGCTGGGGGTGAACCTCGTCGCCGGATCGGATGCCGGCAGCCCCGGCGTGCCGCACGGAACGGGCCTCGTCGACGAGATCTTCCACTTCCTCGACGCCGGCCTGTCGATGACCGCGGCGCTCACCTCCGCCACGTCCCGCCCGCGGCGGCTGTGGGCCTGCGAGGGCGGGCGGATCGCCCCCGGCGAGCCGGCGGAGCTGGTGGCGTTCGACGCGTCGCCCTTCGATGTTCCGGCGGCGTTGCGCGGCGCGGTGACGCGGATCGCGCGGTGACGTCTTCGCCTCGTTGGGCTCAGGGCCGTCCGGCCCGCGACCGGTCGGCGCGCTCGCGTTCATCCCGATTGCCGACGAAGTGCCGAAGCGCCATGTTGATCGACATGAACGGCATCGCGAGGGGCCGAGGCCGAACGGTCGGGAAGGTCAGATGATCCGGTTCGCCCTGTCGCTCGCCGCCGCTCTGGTCGCCGTGGCGACGCCGGTTTGCGCCTGCTCCTGCGCACCGACAGATCCGAAGCGGTTGGCGGCACGCCTTGAGGTCCTGTTCGAGGGGCGGGTGATCGACCAGCGCCGCGGCGTCGACATCGCCGGCAAGCCGGCGGCGGTGGTGCGTGTGCGCGTGGTGCGCATGGTGAAGGGCCCCCGGCCGGCGGCCGGCATCATCACCCTGTTCTCCAATCTCAGTCCGATGGCCTGCGGCGTTGACTACGAAGCGGGGTTCACCGGCCGTTTCGGTGCCAACATGCACACTGGCGGGCTTTATACTTCGAGTTGCATTCAGTTCGGGCTGAACCGCGGCACCATCGGCTGGTGATCGGTTTTTTCGATCGGTGCGCCCTATCGAAAAAACAGGGACAATCTATTTGAACGATGTCGCCCCCCGCGTTAGCTTGCCCTCGTTCCGCGAGGCGGAGGCTTCGCGGAGTGAGGAGTTCTACGGCTCTCGGGCGTCATGCCCGACAGGCCGGGCGCACGGCGACGATCGCCGCGACGGCCGTCCATGGGACCCGCGAGCAGGACGGACACACATCGACGAACAGGAGAGTTCGAATGTCGCTGATCAACACCACCATCAAGCCGTTCAAGGCCACCGTCTACCACAACGGCGCCTTCAAGGAGATCTCCGAGGCCGACCTCAAGGGCAAGTGGTCCGTGGTGTTCTTCTACCCGGCCGACTTCACCTTCGTCTGCCCGACCGAGCTCGGTGACATCGCCGACATGTACGGCGAGTTCCAGAAGATCGGCGTCGAGATCTACTCGGTGTCGACCGACACCCACTTCACCCACAAGGCTTGGCACGACGCTTCCGACACCATCAAGAAGATCCAGTATCCGATGATCGGCGACCCGACCGGCGCCATCACCCGCGCCTTCGACGTGATGATCGAGGAGGCCGGCCTCGCCCTGCGCGGCACCTTCGTCATCAACCCGGAAGGCCAGATCAAGCTCTGCGAGATCCACGACAACGGCATCGGCCGTGACGCCAAGGAGCTCTATCGCAAGGTCGTCGCCGCCCAGTACGTCGCCTCCCATCCGGGCGAGGTCTGCCCGGCCAAGTGGACCCCGGGTCAGGCGACCCTCAAGCCGTCGCTCGACCTCGTCGGCAAGATCTGACGCGGATCCGTCCGGAGCCCCTCGGGGCTCCGGACACCCTCTCGGGTCGATCGTCCCTCGGACGATTGCGACGACGAGACGCCGGGCGCGGCTCCGCGACCGGCGTATCCTCCTCGTAATCATCACCGAATATCGGAGGCATGCCATGCTCGACGCCGGCATCATCGACCAACTGCGCGCCTACATGGAGCGCCTGGTCTCCCCCATCGAACTCGTCGCTTCGCTCACCGACGACCTCGAATCGACCGAATTGCGGGGGCTCGTCGAGGACATCGCCTCGTCTTCGGCGACGATCTCGGCCCGCTTCGACGGCATCGCCGAGCGCAAGCCGTCCTTCTCCATCGGTCGGCCGGGCGAGCCCCATCGCGTCGCCTTCGCCGGCCTGCCCATGGGCCACGAGTTCACCTCGTTGGTGCTGGCGCTGCTCCAGGTCTCCGGCTATCCCCCGAAGGTCTCCGACGAGGTGATCGCTCAGGCCGAGGGCCTCGTCGGTTCCTTCGACTTCGTCACCTACGTTTCGCTGACCTGCCAGAACTGCCCCGACGTGGTACAGGCGCTGAACCTCCTCGCCGCGCTCAACCCGAACGTTCGCCACACCATGGTCGACGGCGCCCTGTTCCAGGACGAGGTCGAGCGCGAGAAGATCATGGCGGTGCCGACCGTCCACCTCGCCGGCGCCGTCTTCGGTCAGGGGCGCATGGCGATCGAGGAGATCCTTGCGAAGCTCGACACCGGCGCCGCCGAGCGCGCCGCCGCGGCGATCGCCGAGAAGGACGTCTTCGACGTGCTGGTGGTCGGCGGCGGTCCGGCCGGCGCCGCCGCCGCGGTCTACGCGGCCCGCAAGGGCATCCGCACCGGTGTCGTCGCCGAGCGCTTCGGCGGCCAGGTGCTCGACACCATGGCGATCGAGAACTTCGTCTCGGTCAGCCACACCGAAGGGCCGAAGCTCGCCGCCGCGCTCGAGGCCCACGTCGGCGACTACGGCGTCGACGTGATGAAGATGCAGAAGGCGACCGCGCTGGTGCCGGCGGCGTCGCCCTCCGACCCGATCGTGGTCGAGCTCGCCTCCGGCGCTTCGCTGAAGGCGAGATCGGTGATCCTGTCGACCGGCGCCCGTTGGCGCGAGATGGGGGTGCCGGGCGAGAAGGAATACAAGGCCAAGGGCGTGTGCTTCTGCCCGCACTGCGACGGCCCGCTGTTCAAGGGCAAGCGTGTCGCGGTGATCGGCGGCGGCAACTCCGGCGTCGAGGCGGCGATCGATCTGGCCGGCATCGTCGCCCACGTCACGTTGATCGAGTTCGACGGCCGGCTGCGCGCCGACGAGGTGTTGCAGAAGAAGCTGAATTCGCTGCCCAACGTCACCGTCCATGTCTCGGCGCGGACCACCGAGGTCCTCGGCGACGGTGAGAAGGTGACCGGTCTCACCTACGAGGATCGCCTCACCGGCGAGATCCATCGGGTGGCGCTGGAAGGCATCTTCGTCCAGATCGGTCTTCTCCCCAACAGCGAGTGGATCGACGGCACCGTCCGTCTCTCCAACCGCAAGGAGATCGAGATCGACGCCCGCGGCGCCACATCGGTGCCGGGTGTCTTCGCCGCCGGCGACGCGACCACGGTGCCCTACAAGCAGATCATCATCGCCATGGGCGCCGGCGCCACCGCCGCGCTCTCGGCCTTCGACCACCTGATCCGCACCTCCGCGCCGGCGTGACGTCGGCCGGGTGCACGCGATGATCGACGGGCGGGTCCGCGAGGGCCCGCCCGTCGCCGTCGGGTCGGCGAAGTTCCCTCCGCCACCCGCGCGAAACCGGATTCCGGTCGACCGCCCGCTGCCCTATCCTCGTCGCCGACGAGGTGGCGCCGGCGCGGCGCGGCGCGGACGAGGGAGAGAGACGACGCGATGGGCATGAAGGCGCTGGTGAGGGACCTCTACGAAGGCGAGAGCCTCCGGGCGATCCGCTTCCGCTACGGCCTGCTGATCTTCGACGTGGTGACGGTCCTCTTCCTCGTCGCCTCCTCCTTCACCGATCGCTCTTTCACCGTCGAAGTGATCGACGCGGTGATCGGCGTCGTGCTGGTCGTCGACTTCGTGGCGCGGCTGTGGATCGCCGGCGACCGCATCGCCGAACTCGTCCACCCACTCGGCATCGCCGACATCGTGGTGATCGTGTCGCTGCTCGCGCCGATCGTCGGCGAGGGCTTCGCCTTCCTGCGGGTGGCGCGCATGTTGCGGCTCCTGCGCTCCTACCGCACCCTGAAGCGCCTGCGTCAGGACTTCGTCTTCTTCCGCCGCAACGAGCAGACCATCACCGCCGCGGTCAATCTCCTCGTCTTCATCTTCGTGATGACGGCGGTCGTCTACGAGACTCAGCACTACGTCAACGACAAGATCCGCGACTACGCCGACGCGCTCTATTTCACGGTCACGACACTGACGACCACCGGCTTCGGCGACATCACCCTGGAGGGGACCGCCGGCCGGATGATCTCGGTGGTGATCATGATCTTCGGCGTGTCGTTCTTTCTGCGCCTCGTCCAGGTGATGCTGCGCCCGCCCAAGGTCGAACATCGCTGCCGGCGCTGCGGCCTCGGTCGCCACGATCATGACGCCGTCCACTGCAAGGCCTGCGGCGAGATCCTGAACATCCCCGACGAGGGCGCGGTGTGATGGCGCTCCCGCAGCCGTTCCGGAAGGAGACCCACATGCCCCGTCCGCGCACTCTCTTCGCCGTCGCGTCTCTCGCCGCAGCCTTCCTCCACCCCGGGGTGGCCGCCGCCACGGCGACGCTCACCTGCGACGTCGAAGAGAAGAGCTTCGCCTTCCACCTTCAGGCGGCGGTCGGTCACGAGGCGATGACGCTCTCCGGGTTGCGCGGCGAACTGCGCCTCGATCGCGAGGGTATCGCGCTCGATCTCGACTCCGAGGCCCTGATGCAGGCCTGGATCGAGGGCGGGGATCTGCGCCTGCGCTTCCACATCTACGGCGAGGCCGACCGGCCCGACGTCGACTTCGTCGTCCTGACCCGCCGCCGCGGCGAAACCGCCCATCCCGGCCGCTACCGGTTGATCATCGGCGGGGGCGAGACGAGACGGACCCGCCGCGGAGCGATCGGCTGCGTCCTCGGGTGAGATCGCCCGCGATCGGATCAGGGGCGCCGGTGCGCGGCCAAGTCTCCGGAGGTGACGACCCTCGCGCCACGTCACCGGTCCGGTGTCAGTATCCGGCGGTGCGGTCGACCAGCGTCTCGGCGGCGATGCCCTCGCCCGCCTCCTCCCGCCGCACCGCCGCGACGATCACCCGCGCCAGCGCTTCGGCGTCGGAATCCGCGGCGCAGTGCGGCGTGATCGTCACTCGCGGGTGCGCCCACAACGGCGAGGTGGGGGAGAGCGGCTCGCTCTCGAAGACGTCGAGCGAAGCGGCGGCGAGAACCCCCTCGTCGAGGGCGGCGAGGATGTCGGTCTCGACCTGCAACCCGCCGCGGCCGGCATTGATCAGCACCGGGCCCCCCATGTGGTTGTCGCGCTTCAGCCGGGCGAAGAGGTCGCGGTCGAGAATGCCGCGGGTGTCGTCGGTCAGAGGCAGCAGGACGACGAGAATGTCGGTGCGCTCGAGGAAGGGGCCGAGCCCGTAGGTGCCTGCGAAACACTCGATCCCGTCGATGTCGCGCGGCGACCGGCTCCACCCGGTGACGTGGAAGCCGAGGCGGATGAGCACCTCCGCCGCGTCGCGACCGAGCACCCCGAGCCCCATCACCCCCACCGTGACGTCGCGCGCAGCCGGCTGGGCGAGGGTGCCCCACACCGTCCGCCGTTGGTTCTCGGCGTGGCGGCGCACCTGCCGGTGATGCACGAGGACGTTCATCGTCACCCATTCGGTCATCCGCCGGGTGAGGTCGGGGTCGACGATGCGGGCGATCGGCACGTCGGGGAGCTTCGGGTCGGCCAGGAGCGCGTCGACCCCGGCGCCGAGATTGAAGACCGCGCGGAGGTTCGGCAGCCTGCCGAGGAGGCCCGGCTCGGGCTTCCAGACGGCGGCGTGGGTCACCGTCTCGGGGTCGAAGGCCTCGCGTGCGTCGAGGACGACGTGCTCGGGGGCGAGGCGACGGAGGCGTTCGATCCAGGCGTCGGGCGTCCAGCCCCGGATGGCGACGAGAAGCGACATCCTCATTCTCCGGCGAGGCGAGTGCGGTCGAAGGGCAGAACAGGTTCTCCCGGTCCTGCGGCGGCGGGTGCGAGCGCGGCGGTGCCGAGATCGAGACTCTCGATTCGGCTCGCCCGCCGCTCCACCTTGTCGGCCGAAACGGCGATCTGGTCGAGATCCCGCGCCGCCTGTCCGAAATGCGTCTGCAGCTTGGCCACCCGTTCGGAGAGCCGGGCGACATCGTCGAGGAGGTGGGCGACCTCCGCCTGGATGACGTGGGCCTGCTCGCGCATGCGCTGGTCTCGGGTGATCGAGCGCACGACCTGGATGGCGAGGGTCAGGAGCGACGGCGAGACGATCACCACCCGCGCCCGATGGGCTCTCTGGATCACGTCGTCGAAATGCTCGTGCAGATCGGCGAAGATCGATTCCGACGGCACGAACAGGAAGGCGACATCCTGCGTCTCCGCCGGCAGGAGATACTTCGTTGCGACGTCGCCGACGTGGCGCAGCACGTCGCGGCGGAAGCCCTGCGCCGCCCGGTCGCGCGCCTCGTCGTCGGCGGCCTCGTGGAAGGCGGTCCAAGCCTCGAGCGGGAATTTGGCGTCGATCGCCAGATCGGGCGCCCCTTGGCCCATGCGGATCAGGCAGTCGGGGCGCCCCCCGGTCGAGAGCGTCGCCTGGAAGGCGTAGGCGTCGGCCGGCAGCGCGTCGGCGACGATCGCCTCCATCCGGCCCTGACCGAAGGCGCCGCGCGCCTGCTTGTTCGCCAGGATCGAACGCAACTGCACCACCTCACCCGAGAGCTCGGCCATGCCGCGCTGTGCCCGGTCGATGACGGCGAGGCGTTCGGCGAGCCGCGACAGGTTCTCGTGGGTGGCGCGGCCTTGGGTGGCCAGCGTGTCGCCGAGGTGGTGGGAGAGCCCGTCGAGGCGCTCGGACAGGCCGCGCGCCAGATCCGAT
The DNA here is from genome assembly GCA_030247555.1 of Siculibacillus sp. Lineage (GTDB taxonomy): Bacteria > Pseudomonadota > Alphaproteobacteria > Rhizobiales > Ancalomicrobiaceae > CALBKH01. Next base: position 33,476 of record JAOTSD010000020.1, read on the forward strand.
TGCCGCGTACCGAAGATCTCCGCCATGGTCCGCATCCGCCCGGTGGTCTCCGCCTGAAGCCGCACCAGCTCGGCGAGCCGTTCGTCGAGGTCCCGTCCGCGCTCCTCCGCCAGGGCCTCGCGGCGGATCCGCCCGCGCGCCGTGGTGAGGGCGAGGAGGCCGAACAGGATGAGGAGACCGAAAGCGACGGCGATCCCGACGGTGCTCACCGTCTGCGGGAGGGTGGCCATGTCGGCGACGAATCGGCGGAGAGCGTCCTGCATGGGCCGAAACTAGCTCGAATCTCTTAAGAGATCCTGTTTTGTTCTCGTCCGTTCCGCGTGGTTCCGATTGACCGGCCCGAACGGGTCTCCTATCTGACGGCTCATGGCCAAACTCGACATCATCACTCTTCCCGATCCCCGTCTGAAGCTCGTCTCGGAGCCCGTCGGCAAAGTCGACGCGGAGATCCGCCGTCTGCTCGACGACATGCTGGAGACCATGTACGCCGCGCCGGGCATCGGGCTGGCGGCGATCCAGGTCGGCGTGGCCAAGCGCATCGTCACCATCGACGTGTCGCGCGAGGGCGAGGAGAAGCAGCCGCTGTTCCTGGTGAACCCCGAGATCACCTGGGTCTCGGAGGAGACCAACACCTATCAGGAAGGCTGCCTGTCGGTGCCCGAGCACTACGACGACGTCGAGCGCCCGGCCCGCTGCCGGGTGAAGTATCTCGATCGCGACGGGGTCGCGCGCGAGATCGAGGCCGACGGCCTGCTCGCCACTTGCCTGCAGCACGAGATCGACCACCTCGACGGGGTCGTCTTCATCGATCATCTGTCACGGCTGAAGCGCGAGCGCATCGCCAAGCGCTTCCAGAAGCAGGCCAAACTCCAGAGCCGGGTCTCCGGCGGTCGCTTCGGCATCGGCTGAGACCTCACCGGGCGGCCCCCGACATCGGCGTCGGCGGGACGGGCTTCCGCAGCCACGCGGGAAGCGGCGACGGGGAGCGGCCCCGAGTGGGCGAATTCGAAACGAGGGAGGCGGCCCGAGTCGCCCGTCCCCGGGGGGAAGCGACGATGAGCCGTCTGATCTACGTTCTGAACGGACCCAACCTCAACCTGCTCGGCAAGCGCCAGCCGGAGATCTACGGCGCCGACACGCTCGTCGACGTCGAGCGCGACGTCCGCGCCGTGGCGGTCGAGTTCGGCCTCGACGTACGCTTCCACCAGTCGAACCGCGAATACGAACTGATCGACTGGATCCACGAGGCGCGGGAGACGGCCGCCGGCATCATCATCAATCCCGGCGCCTTCACCCACACCTCGGTGGCCATCCTCGACGCGCTCAACGCCTTCGACGGCTTCGTGCTCGAGTGCCACATCTCCAACGTCCACAAGCGCGAGAGCTTCCGCCACCATTCCTACGTCTCGCTGCGCGCCGACGGCGTCATGGCCGGCTTCGGCGTCCAGGGCTACGCGCTCTGTGTCCGCCGCATGGCCCATCTGATCGACACGAAGAAGAAATGAGACCGGCCGGCGCGGGCGATCGATACCGTTCGACTCGTGTTCGTGCATCGGGGGATACGATGGACATCAGCGGCAGGACGGGGCTCGTCGCCCATCTCGGATATCCGACCGGCTCCTTCAAGGCGCCGATGATCTACAATCCGTGGTTCGAGGCGAAGGGTATCGACGCGGTCGTGGTGCCGATGGGCGTCACCGCCGAAGCGGCCGCCGCCACGTTGCCGGCGGTCTTCGGCCTGACGAATTTCCGCGGCGCGCTCATCACCATGCCGCTCAAGGTCCTGGTGGTGCCGATGCTCGACGAAGTGTCGACCCGGGTGAAGGTGGCGGGGTCCTGCAACGCCGTGCGCCGTGAGGCCGACGGGCGACTGGTCGGCGACATGTTCGACGGCGAGGGCTTCGTCCGCGGTATCGCGCGCAAGGGCTGTCGTCTCGCCGGGGCGAGCGTCGTGGTCTCCGGCGCCGGCGGAGTCGGCTCGGCCATCGCCGCTTCCTTCGCGCTCGCCGGTGTCGCCCGTCTGGCGCTCCATGATCTCGATTCCGCCTCCGCCGAGCGGTTGGCGGCGCGCCTTCGCCTCCATCACCCGGAAGTCGAGGTGACCACCGGCCCCGCCGACCCGAAGGGCTTCGACGTCGTCGTCAATGCGACGCCGCTCGGCATGAAGTCCGGCGATCCGCTGCCCTTCGACGTCGAGCGCATCGATCCGACGAGCTTCGTCGGCGACGTGGTGATGAAGGAGGAGACGACGCCCCTCCTCGCCGCCGCGAAAGCGCGTGGTTGCCGCATCCAGATCGGCGTCGACATGCTGTTCGAGCAGATCCCGGCCTATCTGGAGTTCTTCGGCTTCGGTTCCGCCACGCCCGAGGAATTGAAGGCGCTCGCGCGGATCCGCTACTGAAGCCTCGCGCCCGACGACCGGGGAGGGGGCGGCTCTCTCGTCGCCGCCGTCTCAGGCGAGCACGTCGAGCCACACCACCAACAGCAGGAAGCCGCCGACGACCGCCCGATAGGCGACGAAGGGCCAGGCGGAGAAGCGCTCCATCACCATGATGAGCAGCCGAATGGCGAGCCATGCGGCGAGCGTGGCGGCGAGGAAGCCGATCCCCAGGACACCCCAGGCTTGCGCGTCGAGGCCGGCCCGGCGCAGCCCGGCCGATCCTTCGAGGCCGATGAACACGGTTGCCGGCAGGCCGGCGAGGAGGCCGTAGCGCACCGCCTCGACCGGCTTCAGGTTCATCAGCAGCGCTCCGGTCAACGCCGCCCCGCTCCGCGAGACGCCGGGGATCACCGCGAATGCCTGGGCGAGGCCGAGAGCGACGGCGTCGCGCAGGCGGATCTCTTCGAAGCCGCGCTCGTGGCGGCGGACGAGGACGGCGATCGCCAGCGTCGCCGCGACCGCGACCCCCGCCGCGCCGAGCACCCACAGCTCGAGCGTCGGCGTGGCGCAGAGATCGACCCGCCGCCCGAAGGCGATCCGGCCGACGATCAACGGCAGCGAGGCGAGGAGGATGCCGACGCCGGTGCGGAACTCGAAGGTGCGGTAATCGCCGCTGCGCCCCGCCTCGAAGGCGCCGGCGCCGATCCGCCACACGTCGCGTCGGTAGTGGGCGACGATCGCCACCGCCGTCGCCAGTTGCAGGGCCGCCGCGAAGGTCGCGCCCGGGTCGGCCCAGCCGAGGACGGCCGGAACGATGCGCATGTGGGCCGCGGAGGAAATCGGAAGCACATCGGTGATCCCCTGGATCGCGCCGAGAACCGCCACCTTCGCGGTGCCGAGATCGATGAAGCCGGTGCCGATACCCTGGGTGCAAGCCGTCGCCATGTCGCGCATCCGATCGCGGAAAAATATTTTTCGGCGGTATCCGCCCACCCGCCGCCGCCGCGAGGCCGAAGCGGTCGGCGCCGGGGCGAACCTCCGCAGCGGAACTCCAAGATTTCCGCCATTCTGCTCCGCGCATGGTTGCCAGAGTGTTGCCGACCATGTGAGAAATTCAACCCATAGAACAAATATCGTATTAATATGTACAAATAATGTATTGATCCGATATCAGAAACTCGCTCACACTATTTGACGTGGACATAATTCGACTGTGCGAAGGTCGTCTCACTGGGATGTGGGGTGACTTCGACATGACGAAGAAGAGTATCTGGGGATTTGCAGTTTTTGCTGCTTCGTTGTTCGTCTCGGCGATGGCTCAGGCGCAGGTTCAACAGGTTCCCAAGCCGAAGGCCGGAGTTGTCGCCTCGCGGCTGCCGACGACCACCAACGCCCTTCCGGTGGGGGATGCCCGCCCGGTTTGGGGTTGGGTCGATTTCTGCCGGCGCCTGCCGACCGAGTGCCGCCCCGCCGGTGGCCGCGCGCAGGACGTGCGCCTCGACACCTCGTCCTGGGCGACGCTGGTCGAGGTCAACCGGTCGATCAACGCCGCCATCGAGCCCCTCACCGACCAGGATCACTGGGGGACGGCCGATCGTTGGGACTTCCCGACCGATGGCAGGGGCGATTGCGAGGACTATGTCCTGCTCAAGCGCAAGGTTCTGATCGAGCGCGGCTTCCCGCGTCACGCGCTGCTCGTCACCGTGGTCATCGATCACAACGGCGAGGGCCACGCGGTGCTCACCGTCAAGACCGACCACGGCGACTTCGTCCTCGACAACATGCGCGACGACGTCCTCGCCTGGGTCAGGACGGGCTACCGCTTCGTCAAGCGCCAGTCCCAGGACGAGCCCAACCGTTGGGTCGCCCTCGACGACGGGGTCGCCGCGCCGGCCATGGTGGCGGCTCACTGAGCCGTCCCGAGATCGGTCGTCCCGACGGGGTGTTCCGCGCTCGCCGCATGGCTGCCGAATCCTCGCCGGGATTTCGCCACGATCCGCCCGCCCTTTCCGAACCCCCGAAAACTCGGCGTTCATCAGAGAATATGGAAAGTTTCGAGATCGGGTGATCGTTGACGAAGTGTTAACCGAACCAGTCAGAGCCATGCGATGTGTGCATGGCAGGGGCTGGGTGGATCGCCTTCAAAATAGGCAGGTCCCTGTCTATCTGAGAGGCATCGAAAGCACGGAGGCGTCGGTGGGTTCCACCGACGGCGTGCGGAACAAAGAGGGGACCGCAGGTCTCCGGGGTGAGGATCATGTCGATCTATTCGTTCGCCACTCAGGTTCGCTCTTCCATCGAGCGTTATCGCAGCTATCGTCGTGCGGTGCGCGAACTGTCGGCCCTCGACGACCGCCAGCTCTGCGACATCGGCCTCGTCCGCAGCCGGATCGAGGAAGCCGCGCGCGGTGCCGTGCACTGAACGCGATTCGCGGCGGCGCACTTCGAACAGGGCGGCTTCGGCCGCCCTTTCGCGTTTCGGGCGCCCGTCTCATCACCGAGCATCGACCGGAACGGCTCCGCCTGCCGGTTTCGCGATGTGAACGGCCATGAACACCGCCGTCTCCGGCCTCGCCGCCGACCGCGATCCCGCGACATGGTTGACGATGTGTCATCGTCGCCACACTCGATCGGCCGAAAGAAACCCCGGCGATGCGCCGGTATCATGGCTGATGTGCGCTCAATGGGGCCTCGCGTCATCTTCGCGATAGGTATTCGTCCGAAGGTGTGATCGATTTGCGCTGGACGTGGCCGTCTTCGCGGGCGAGTTTCGGCGACACGGACCCCCGATCGGTCCGCCGGCCGTCCCGAAGGCATCGGCGAGACCGGGCAAGGAGAGCGCCCGCCGTGAACGTCATCCGCATCGTACCCGACGCCCGCCCCCTCCTCGAACAGGTCCATCGCCTCGGCGAGAGCCCGCTCTGGGACGATCGCCGCGAGCGCCTGTTCTTCGTCGACATCGACGCCGGTGAGATTCACCACGTCACCGCCGAGGGCTCGTCGCACCGCATGTGGTACGCGCCGCCGCCCGATCGCCCGACCGCGCTCGGCCTGACCACCACCGGCCGTCTGGTGGTGGCGCTGACCCGCTCCGTGGCCTTCCTCGATCCCGACACCGGGGCCTGGGAGACGCTGGCCGAGGTCGACGTCGGCCTCCACACCACCCGCCTCAATGACGGCAAGGTCGGTCCCGACGGCGCCTTCTGGGTCGGCTCGATGGACGAGCGCCCGCCCGAGGAACGCCGGCCGATCGGCGCGCTCTTCCGCGTCACCGCCGACGGACGGGTGGAGAAGAAGCTCGACGGGCTGACCGTCGCCAACGGCCTCGCCTGGTCGCCGGACGGCACCACCATGTGGTTGGCCGACAGCCGCGGCCCGTGGATCGATCGCTTCGACTTCGACCCGGCGACCGGCGCCATGTCCAACCGCTCGCGCTTCGCCACGCTCGACGACGCGACCGGCCGGCCGGACGGCTGCACCTGCGACGCCGCCGGCTTCTACTGGAGCGCCGGCGTGACCGCCGGGCGGATCAACCGCTTCGCTCCCGACGGTCGCCTGATCGAGTATTGGGACTTGCCGGTCGCCTGGCCGACCATGCCCTGTTTCGGTGGCGAGGGGCTGAGCACCCTGTTCGTCACCTCGCTCGTCCGTAACGGCGTCGAGGGGCCGGCCTCCGCCACGATGCCGGCCGGCTCGCTCGTCACTTTCCCGGCCCAGATCGCCGGGCTGCCACCGCATCGCCTCCCCGATCCGCGCGGCTGAGTCGACGGTTGGAGAATGCGAGAGGCCCGCGGAGCGATCCGCGGGCCTCTCGCTGTCCGGCATCCTTCTCGGTGTCAGGCGGCGGCGACGTCCGAGAGGAAGCGGTCGATCGTCGATTCCAGCTCGCCGGCGGTGGTGGAGACGTGCGCCGCGACCTCCGCCACGGCCCCGGATGCCTCGGAAGTCTCGGTCACGGCGGTCGTCAGGCCCGCGATGTTGCCGGCGACGGTGCGCGAGCCGTGGGCGGCCTCGCTCACGTTGCGCGCGATCTCGGACGTGGCCGCGCCCTGCTCCTCCACCGCTCCGGCGATGGCGGTGGTGAAGGCGTTGACCTCCTCCATCGTCCGGGCGATGTCGGCGATCGCCGAAACCGCCGACCCGGTGGTGGCCTGGATCGCCGAGACCTGACTGGAGATCTCCTCCGTCGCCTTCGAGGTCTGGTTGGCGAGCGACTTCACCTCGGCCGCGACCACGGCGAAACCCCTGCCCATCTCGCCCGCCCGCGCCGCCTCGATGGTGGCGTTGAGGGCGAGGAGATTGGTCTGCTCGGCGATGTCGCGGATCAGCCCGACGACGGTGCCGATGCGTCCGGCCGCCTCGGCGAGTTCCGCGACGGTGTGATTGGTGGAGCGCGACATGGACGCGGCCCGTTCCACCACTTCGGTGGTGCGAGCGACCTGCCGGCCGATCTCCCCGACCGAGGCCATGAGTTCCTCGCCGGCGGTGGCGACGCCCTCGACGTTGGCGGAGGCCTCGCGCGAAGCGGCGGCGGCTCCGTCGGCGCGGCCGGCGGTCTCGCCGGCCACCGAGGTCAGCGTGCGGGCCGTCTCGTTCATTCGGCGCATCTCGCCTCCGACCGTGGCGAGGAGCCCGCCGACGCGGTCGCGGAAGCCGGAGATCAGCCCCTCGATCCGTTGCTCGCGGGCGTGCTTGGCCGCGTTCTCCCGATCGGCGGTTCCGGCGAGCTCACGTCGTTCGATCTCCTGGCGGCGGAAGGTCGCCACCGCCCGTGCCATTTCGCCGATCTCGTCCGACCGCTCCGTCTCGAGGTGGACGTCGAGATCGCCCCGACCGAGCGCCACCATGGCCCCGCGGACGCCGGCGAGCGGGCGGGTCACCGATCGCACCATGAAGAAGGCGAAGGCACCGGTGGCGAGGCCGAAGGCGAGCGAGGCGGCCCCCATCCACAGTGCCGAAGCACGGAACTGGGTCTCGATGTCGTCGACCCACATGCCCGACCCCATCACCCAGCCCCAGGGGCGGAATCCGATCACGTAGGTGACCTTCGGGGTCGGCTCGGTGACGCCCGGCTTCGGCCAGAGATACTCGACCTGTCCCTGTCCCACCGTCGTGGCGACCCGACCCATCTCGCGGAAGAGCTGGACGCCGTTGGCGTCCTTGGTCTCGGAGAGGTCCTTGCCGCGTACGCTCGGATTGGGGTGGATGACCACGACGCCGTCGGTGTTCTGGACGAAGACGTAGTTGTCGCCGTCGTAGCGCAACCGCCCGATCTCCTCCGAGGCGATCCGCTTCGCCTCCTCGAGCGTGATCTCCTTGCGCTCCACCCGTTCGTGGGCCGCTCGCGCGACGCCCACGGCCATTTCGACCAGCCGGCGCAATTCGTCCGTCTTGTTCCGCTCGAGGCTGACGTGCATCGACCACAGCCCGACCGCGCCGACCGCGAGCAGGCCGACCACCGCGACCACGGCGACGAGATAGAGGCGGGCGGAGATTCCGCGGAGGGAAGCGAACATCTGAACGTCCTCGAGCCTGCGGTCCGGGCGCGATCGAACGGTTCGATCACTCGGCCGCGAGAAGGGGAGGGGCGTTCGTGGCGCGCGTCAGGAGCGTCAAGGCCCACTCTTCTGCGCCGATCTTCGTCTCGAAACGTTAATCATCGGGAAACGCCGAAGCATAGAGGTGGTATTTCTCTGCGCCTCGGAGTGTCGGCGAGTTGTATAGACCATAGGGTATTCTGCATATGGGAGTCATCGTGGCCGCGCTCCTTCGTGACAACGCGGCATCACCTGACATTTTACACTGAAATCGGCGGGTGTGGCCGCGTCCGTTGCGCTCAGTATCGCGCGATGCTCGCATCGGGTGATGTGGTGACACGTCAGGAACGGTCGGGTTGCCGACGTCGCGCCGAAGACGTCCACCGGATCCATCGGCTCGCCGGGCGCGCGCCTACGGCCACGGTGCCGGGCTCCCGCCGCTTCAGGCCGAAGTCGACACCCGATCGCTGCCGATCGGTTCGCCGTGGCCGATCACCCGGCGTACCGACCGTCGTGTCGCACGGACCGCCCGTTCCACTTCGTCGATCGCGGTGTGCAGCGTCGCGATGGCGGTCTCGGGGGCGGCACGACAGTGAAAATTGACGATCAGTCCTTCTTCCGTCACCCGCGCGCGGACGGCGTGGATCTCGCCGACGACGCCACCGCGCGCCGCCGCCGCCTCGAGGTCGGCCGTGATCTCGGCGACCGTCGCCGCGTCGGCGTCGTGGCCGGCGAGGCGGTCGACGGTGATCGGTTCGATGTGCGTCTCCACCTCGACGCCGGGTCCGAGTTCCTCGGCGATGGCGTCCTCGAGCGTCGAGGCGATGTCGTGGGCGGCGTCGAGCGGCATGCGGCCGTCGACCTCGAGGTCGAAGGAGACCGACAGGCGCCCCTGGTCGAGGCTCTGGACCGTCAGATGATGGATGGCGAGCGCCCGGTTGCGGGCGATCACCATGATGCGCTCGTGCACCGTCTCGTCGTCGAGGGCGCGCGGATGAACGACGACGGAAGCCTCGGCTTCCGGCATCTCCGCCTGCACCGCCTCGTGGATCGCGGTCTTGATCCCGGCGGTGTCCTCCAGCGAGCGGGTGCGGCTGACCGCGACGTCGAGATCGACGAAGACGATCGCGCCGGACGGCCGCGCCCGGACCCGCTCGACCATCACGACCCCGGGTACCCGGTCGACGATCTCCCGCAGCCGATCGGCCACCCCCTCCGGGGCCGCGTCCATCAGCGAGTCGATGGTGCGCGTCCCGAGCCGCCAGCCGGCGAGGCAGACGAAGGCCGAGACGCCGATCGCCGCGATAGCGTCGCCGAGGGGGAAGCCGAGCAGCACGAAGCCGAGGCCGACCAACACCACCACCGAAGACCACATGTCCGAGGAGAAGTGCAGGGCGTCCGCTTCGAGCGCCTGACTGTTGGTCGCCTTCGCCACCTTCTGCAGGTGGCGGGCGCGGAAGAAGTCGACGGCGATCGACACCACCACGACACCGATCGCCACGAAGCCGACCTCGACGTCGCCCCCGTGACCCGTCAGGCGCTGCACCGCCTCCCAGATGATCCAACCGGAAGCGACGAACAGCAGGCCGGTCTCGGCGAGGGCGGCGACACTCTCGATCTTGGCGTGGCCGTAGTGGTGTTCCGCGTCGGCCGGCTTGTCGGCGATGCGCACCGCGAAATAGGTCATCACCGTCGCGCCGACGTCGAGAAGACCGTGGATGGCTTCGGAGAGCAGACCGAGCGACCCGGTGAGAACCGCCGCCACCGCCTTGGCGAGCGTCAGAGCCGTACTCGCCACGATCGACGACAGCGCCGCCGCCTCCTTTTCGCGGGAATGAGTGTCAGAGGCGGTCGCGGTCATTTTTCCTCGCCCGGTCAAAGGGATGAGCCGATCTAGGCGTTCTCTCCCCGCGGTTCAAGACACCGTCGCGACGATACGGCCGCGCCCCGACGCCGTGGTGCCCGACGGATCCCCCTCCCGGTGGCGCTATTGCGTTGCGGCAACACTCCCGGCTTTCCCGCGTCCCGGCGGGAATCGGCGGTGGTCGCCGCCACCTTCCCCGGGGTATCAACCTCTTCGAATCGCGACGCGAGGTGATCTCGTGACGCGAACCACCCCCGATGTCGCCCTCGATCCCGAACGGACCCGACGATGCGTGCCGGTATCCTCTCCCGTGGCTTCATGGCCGCCGCCGTGGTCTCGTTCCTCGCCGCCCCCGGCCTGGCCGGCGAAGGCCCCGAGGACGCGCTGCGCACGCTCTATCGCATCGCGCTCTCGGCCGACATGTGCGGCTTCCCGATGCAGAAGCGTCAGGCGGACGTTCTCGGCAAGGCGATGGACAAGGCGCTCGTCGAGAGCGGCCTCGACGAGGACAAGGCCGAGGCGCTCTATCGCTCGGTCGACACCGGCCTCGAGGCCGAGGGCTGGGACAAGGTCTGCGCCCAGAAGGGCGAATGGGCCCGCGACTACCGCGCCATCCTCGCCGCTCGCACCCAGTGACGGGGGCATCCGGCCGGTCGATCCTAAACCGCGTGCCGCGTGCATCGGATGCGGTCGCGCACGCCGCCGCTCCGTCCCCCCGATCGGAATCGGCGAGCCGGGCCTCGGCTCACTGTGCCGTGGCGAACTGGTCGTCGAAGGCGTAGCCGGCGCCGCGGACGGTACGGATCGGGTCGCGGTCGCGCGTGCGGTTGATCGCTTTGCGCAGCCGGCCGATGTGGACGTCGACGGTCCGTTCGTCGACGTAGACGTCCATTCCCCATACTCCGTCGAGCAACTGTTCGCGCGAATAGACCCGCCCGGGTGAGCGCATCAGGAACTCGAGCAGTCGGTATTCGGTCGGTCCGAGGTGGATCTCCCGCCCGGCGCGGCGGACGCGATGGGTCTCGCGATCGATCTCGAGATCCCCCGCCTTGAGCAGGTTGGAAACGAGTTCGGGTCGCGCCCGGCGCAGCATGGCGCGGACGCGCGCCATCAACTCGGGCGTCGAGAAGGGCTTCACCACATAGTCGTCGGCGCCGGTGGACAGGCCGCGGATGCGCTCGCTCTCCTCGCCGCGGGCGGTGAGCATGATGATCGGCAGGCGTTCGGTCTCGGCCCGGCCGCGCAGTCGGCGGCAGAGTTCGATGCCGGACAGGCCCGGTAGCATCCAGTCGAGGATCAGGAGATCGGGGACGCTCTCCTTGAGGCGGATGTCGGCTTCATCACCGCGCGTGACGACTTCGACGTCATATCCTTCCGCCTCGAGGTTGTAGCGCAGGAGGAGACCCAGAGCCTCCTCGTCCTCGACGATCAGCACGCGTGCCATCCGTTGGACCTCGCCTCAGCCCTGAGCCATCGGCGGCAGTACCTCGGTCTCGTCTACCTTGTGGCGTTCGTCGACCAACTGCTCGCCGGTCGCCACGTAGTGGACGATCTCCGCGATGTTTGTGGCGTGGTCGCCGATGCGTTCGACGTTCTTGGCGCAGAACAGTAGATGGGTGCAGAAGGTGATGTTGCGCGGATCCTCCATCATGTAGGTGAGGAGTTCGCGGAAGAGGGAGGTGTAGAGGGCGTCGATCTGGTCGTCGCGGTTGCGCACCAGCAGCGCCTCGGCGGCGTCGCGGGCGGTGTAGCTGTCGAGCACGTTCTTCAACTGTTCGAGCGCGATCTCGGCGAGATGTTCGACGCCGATGACGATGCGCTTGATCTGGACGTGGCCGCCCATGGCGATGACGCGCTTGGCGACGTTCTTGGCGAGATCGCCGACCCGCTCGAGATCGCCCGACACCCGCATGGCGCCGAAGATCTCACGGAGGTCGCCCGCCACCGGCTGGCGTTTGGCGATGATGCGGATCGCCTGTTCCTCGACCTGATGCTGCAGCCGGTCGAGGCGAGCGTCGGAGAGGATGACCTTCTGGGCGAGAACCGTGTCGCCGCGTACCAGTGCGGTGATGGCGTCGGCCACCAGGCCCTCGGCCATGCCGCCCATCTCGGCGATACGGCCGGCCAGTCCCTGGAGTTCCTGGTCGAAGGAACTGACGATGTGATCACTCATCGGAAATTCTCCTTCTCGGACCGACGACACGCGCGCCGACCCCAATGACGCCAACGAACCGCCCCCCGCTCGCCGGGGGCGCGTCGAAGCGCCTCGATTGACCCTCTTCTATGACACGCGGACGACGGTTTAGTGACGATCCATGTCATTGTCCGGCATCGCCTTTCTGCCGCGTCGCGGTTGGTCGATCGAGGCGTACCGAGAACGTCGACCCTTCGCCGCGCACGGATTCTATCGTCAACCGTCCGCCGTGGCGGGTGACGATGTGTTTCACGATGGCGAGCCCCAGCCCGGTGCCGCGAGTCGCCCCGGACTTCTCGGTGTGGGCGCGGTAGAAGCGTTCGGTCAATCGCGGCAGGTGCACCGGGTCTATGCCCTCACCGAAGTCGCGCACGCTGACCACGACGTGGCGCGCATCACCGATCTCCGTGGCGATCGCGATCTCCACCCGCCCACCGGAGGTGCCGTATTTCACCGCATTCTCGACGAGATTGGTGAAGACTTGAACCAGTTCCTCCCGTTCGCCCCGGGCCGGCTGCGCAGCCTCGCAGCCCGAAAGGGCGAGTACGACTCCCGTGCCGGTGGCGGCCGGCGTCACCAGATCGCAGACGTGGCGCAGGATTTCGCACAGGTCGACCGTCGCCTCGGGACGCACGTGGGCGCGCATCTCGAGTCGCGACAACGACAGGAGGTCGTCGATCAACCGCTTCATCCGGCCCGCCTGCTCGGCCATCACGTCGAGGAACCGGTCGCGCACCTTGGCGTCGTCTCGCGCCGGTCCCTGGAGGGTCTCGAGGAAGCCGATCACGGCGGTGAGCGGCGTGCGCAATTCGTGGCTTGCGTTGGCGACGAAGTCGGCGCGCATACGCTCCACCCGCCGCGTCTCGGTCAGGTCTTCGATGCGCAGCAACACCCGGCTCGGTCGCTTCACCGGCCCTTCCGCGCCGGGCTGGGGGACCGGCGCGAGATGGGCCTCGAGCCAGCGATCGGTCGGCACCTTCTCCTGCCATTCGACCGTCTCCGGCCGCCCGTCGGCGACGACACGGGCGAAGGCGTCGTGCAGGACGGTGTGGCGCAGGCGGAAGACCAGCGGGTCGCCGGCGCGAACCCCGGGATAGCGGGCCCGCGCCTCGCCGTTGACGTGGACGACGATGCCGGCGGCATCGATCAGGATGCAGGGATCGTCGAGCGCGTCGATCACCGCCACCATCCCGGCCTCCGGACCGATGCCGGCGGCGAGCTCCGCGAAGCTCGCCGCTTCCTCGTCGGGCTCCGGCAGGGGCGTTCCGTCGGCGCCCCCGGGTGCGCCGGTCGCAGTGCCGCTCGTCGGCGCCGTCTCCACCTCGTCCTCGCGTCTCGCCGTCACCTTCGTCGTCTCCGTCACGTCGCCGTCGGCCATCGCGCCGGTCCTCCGCCGTCCGGGGCTCGCGATCGTCCGCGACGGTGATAGTGTCGCGGATCGAGTGCGGCCGTCATCTCGTCGCACCGCCGGACTGATCCGGCGAATCGGGAAGGGCGATGTCCATGGGTGAGCATCACCACGACAAGAAGAAAGCCGGAAGTGACGACGATCTCACGAAGGCGGAAAAGAACGCCGGAGAGCGGCCCTTCGATCTCGACGATCCGAAGCTGCCCGACTGGGTGAAACAGCGCGCCTTCGCCTCCGGCGACTTCCCCTATGACGAGCCCTACGACGAGGATCGCTTCGAGAAGGAACTCGAGGCGCTGCAGGTCGAACTGGTCAAGCTGCAGACCTGGGCGATCGAAAAGGGCGAACGCATCGTCCTCGTCTTCGAGGGGCGCGACGCCGCCGGCAAGGGATCGTTGATCGGCGCCTTCCGTCAGTACATGAGCCCGCGCCGCACCCGCGTCGTCGCACTGCCCAAGCCGACCGACGTCGAGAAGGGGCAATGGTATTTCCAGCGCTACGTCGGCCACATGCCGACCTCGGGCGAGATCGTGATGTTCGATCGCTCTTGGTACAACCGCGGCGGCGTCGAGCCGGTGATGGGCTTCTGCACCCCCGAACAGAACGAACTGTTCCTGAGGGAGGCGCCGCGTTTCGAGGACATGCTGACCGACGAGGGCATCCGCCTCGTCAAGTTCTTCATCGACGTCGGCCGCGAGATGCAGCTCTCCCGCTTCCACGATCGGCGCCATCAGCCGCTCAAGGTGTGGAAGGTGTCGCCGATCGACTACGCCGCCGTCGGCAAGTTCGACGACTACGGCCGTGCCCGCGACCGCATGCTGGAACGCACCCACACCGACGGCGCGCCGTGGACGGTGGTTCTGGGCAACGACAAGCGTCGGCTCAAGTTGAACGCCATCCGCCACGTGCTGTCGCTGTTCGACTATCCGAACAAGGACCGCGGCGCGATCGGTTCGATCGACGAGAAGATCCTCGGTCGCGGTCCGGCCTTCCTGCTGCGCCGCTGACACGCCCGTCCCTCGGGGGGGACGGGCACGGCGGGTGGTGAAGACACGAGAGCCCGGAGGTCTCCCTCCGGGCTCTCGTCGCATCCGGCCGCGCCGTCCGTCTTCAGCCGCGCATCACGCGTCGATCCTTGCGGCGGTCGGAAACCGGCTGATAGGCGATGCGGGCGTGATAGCCGCAATAGGGGATGCCGACGTCCGACCGACGGGCGCAGAAATGAAAATCCGACGCACTCGGGTCGCCGATCGGCCACTTGCAGGTCTGCTCGTTGATCTGCAGCACCGAGGCGTTGGCGATCAACGGCTCCTCGGAGAGCGAATAGATCTGCGGTTGCGGCGCCGGTTGTGGCCGGGATGCCGGGGCCGCCTCGCTCTTCAGCGCGGTGGCGCCGAGCGACAGCGGCGACGCCCCACCCCCGCGGCCGGTCGATGTCGCCGGCCGCGTAGCCGGCTTCTTCGGCCGTGCCGCCTGCGGCTGCGGCGCCTTGGCGCGGCCCGAGAGTCCGAGGCGATGCACCTTGCCGATCACCGCGTTGCGGGTGACGCCACCGAGTTCCCCGGCGATCTGGCTGGCGGAGAGCCCGTCGCTCCAGAGCTTCTTCAAGAGCTCGACCCGCTCGTCGGTCCAGGAGATCATCGCGTCCTCACTGTCGGTGAGCGTTCCCTCCCGCCGAATCCCTCACCGTCCGGAGGAATCCCCCGGTCCGCACCCCTTTCGGAATGCTCGGAGCACGATGATCGGAGACTCGGGGACTGAAGGAACGCCGCACGAGATGTCGTGTTTAACGAACCGTAAACTACACTATCCGTAGACTCGCCTTCAACCCGCCGGCCGATCGTTTCGGTGGATGAACGATGCCTTTTCCCCAGACTTGAGTCCGATCGGCAACACCTCGCCCACCCGTCGGGCCGGCGTGCCGTTGCGTCGCCCCGAACTCGTGCGTCGAAATCCGCAGGGCGGAAACGTTGACATTTTCGGCCGTTCTCGACAAAGATGCCGCCGAAACCCGGTGCCGCCGTCGAGGCGGCACCGTTCGTTTTCGGCCCCCCTTCCGCGATGTCGGGCGGGTCGTTCCACCCGAAATCGGGATGTCGGATCTCGGCGTGCCCGGTCGCGGACCCGCGTTCCAGCCCGAAGCTCGTTCCGGCGGTTCGAAGGTCCCGCGCGCCGCCGCCGCCGGTCTCGCCGTTCCGAAGAGCCCGCGCCGGAGACGCACCATGACGGAGACCTCGCTCTTCTCGACCTTCGCTCGGGCCGACATCGCCTTCGAGCGAGGCGAGGGCGTGTGGCTCGAGACCGCCTCGGGCGAACGATATCTCGACATGATGGCCGGCATCGCGGTCAACGCGCTCGGCCATTGCCACCCCCACCTCGTCGCCGCTCTGACCGAGCAGGCCGGCAAGTTGTGGCACGTGTCGAACGTCTTCGCCGCGCCGCATCAGGAGCGCCTCGCCCGGCGCCTGACCGAGACCTCCTTCGCCGACCGGGTGTTCTTCACCAATTCCGGTGCCGAGGCGCTCGAGTGCGCCATCAAGACGGCGCGCCGCCGGCAGTGGTCGAAGGGCCGGCCGGAGCGCTTCCGGCTGATCACCTTCGAGGGCGCCTTCCACGGCCGCACGCTCGCCACTATCGCCGCCGGCGGCCAGGAGAAGTACATCGAAGGCTTCGGCCCCAAGGTCGAGGGCTTCGACAAGGTCGACGGCTTCGACGAGGCGAAGGTCCTCGCCGCAGTCACGCCCGAGACCGCCGGCATCCTGATCGAGCCGATCCAAGGTGAGGGCGGGGTGCGTCCGGTGCCGCCGTCCTTTCTCGCCTTCCTGCGCCGCCTCTGCGACGAGCACGAACTGCTGCTCATATTCGACGAGGTCCAGTGCGGTCTCGGCCGCACCGGCCACATGTGGGCGCATCAGGGCGTCGGCGTGACGCCCGACATCCTCGCCTCGGCCAAGGGCGTCGGCGGCGGCTTCCCGCTCGGCGCCTGCCTCGCCACCGAGGACGCCGCCTCCGGCATGACCGCCGGCACCCACGGCACCACCTACGGCGGCAACCAGCTCGCCATGGCGGTCGGCAACGCCGTGCTCGACGTCGTGCTGGCCGACGGCTTCCTCGACGCGGTCAAGGTCAAGGGCCTCAAGCTGAAGCAGAAGCTCGCCGCCCTCGTCGACCTCCATCCGGCGGTCTTCGAGGAGGTGCGCGGCGACGGCCTGCTGCTCGGGCTCAAGTGCCGGAAGACCCCGGCCGAAGTGGTCGCGGCACTGCGTGATCAGAAGCTGCTCGCCGTCGGCGCGGGCGACAACGTCGTGCGTTTCCTCCCCGCCCTGACGGTGAGCGACGCCGAGATCGACGAGGCCGTGGTGCGGATCGAAGCCGCCGCCCGCGCCCTCGGGCAGGCCGGCGTCGCCGGCGAGAAGGGAGCCGCCGCGTGATGCTGAAGAGCGGTCAGAACCACTTCCTCGACCTCACCGATTTCTCGGGCGCCCAGCTGCGCACCGTGATGGAGGAGGCCAAGCGCCTGAAGAGCGTCCGCGACGGCGCCTTCGCCAACCGGGGCCCGCTCGCCGGCAAGGTGCTGGCGATGATCTTCGAGCGCCCCTCGACCCGCACCCGCGTCTCCTTCGACGTCGGCATGCGCGAACTCGGCGGCCAGACGGTGATGCTCACCGGCGACGAGATGCAGCTCGGCCGCGGCGAGACCATCGCCGACACGGCGCGCGTCCTGTCCCGCTACGTCGACGCCATCATGATCCGCATCCTCGACCACGACGCGTTGCAGGAACTGGCGGCCAACGCCACCGTGCCGGTGATCAACGGCCTGACCAAGACCTCGCATCCCTGCCAGATCATGGCCGACATCCTCACCTTCGAGGAGCACCGTGGATCGATCGCCGGCAAGACGGTGGCCTGGACCGGCGACACCAACAACGTGCTCGCCTCCTGGATCCACGCCGCGGCCCGCTTCGACTTCAACCTGCGCATCGCCACGCCGCCCGAGCTGGCGCCCCGCACCGACCTCGTCAACTGGGCGCGCAAGAACGGTGCGTCGGTCCACCTCACCGCCGATCCCTACGAGGCGGTGGCGGGTGCCGATTGCGTCACCACCGACACTTGGGTGTCGATGGGCGACGACGAGAGCGAGCGCCGCCACAACCTGCTCAAGCCCTATCAGGTGAACGCGCGCCTCATGGCCGCCGCCAACCGCGACGCCATCTTCATGCACTGCCTGCCCGCCCATCGCGAGGAGGAGGTGACCGAAGAGGTGATCGACGGGCCGCAGTCGGTGGTCTTCGACGAGGCCGAGAACCGCCTGCACGCCCAGAAGGGCGTGCTCGCCTGGTGCCTCGGCGCCAGCGGCGCCTGAACCGCGACGGGCGGAGCCGATCGCGGGTTCGATCCGCCGGCCGCCCTCGCAACCGGGCGCCGGCCCCCCATATGAGCGACGTGCGAGCCGACCGCCCGACCGGGCCGGGTCGGCTCGCTTCATTCCGCCAACCCTTCGAGATCGTCATGAGCGACACCGCCGCCCTCGATTCCGTCCTGCCCTTCACCGTGCCCGATCTCGACGTACGCGGCCGCGTCGTCCATCTCGGGCCGGCGCTCGACGCGATCCTCGCCCGCCACGACTATCCCGAGCCGGTCGCCCGCCTCCTCGCCGAGGCGATCGCTCTGACCGCGCTGCTCGGCACGTCGTTGAAGTTCGACGGGCGCTTCACCGTGCAGACCCGCACCGACGGGCCGGTGTCGTTGCTGGTGGTCGACTTCCAGACCCCCGACGGCATCCGCGCCTACGCGAGCTTCGACGCCGAGGCGGTGACGCGCGCCGTCGCCGAGGGGCGCGCCACGCCGGCCGACCTCCTCGGCCACGGTCACCTCGCGATGACCATCGATCAGGGCGGGACGATGAAGCCCTATCAGGGCGTCGTCGTCCTCGATCGCATCGGCCTCGAGGAGGTGGCGCACGTCTGGTTCACCCAGTCGGAGCAGATCCCGACCCGCGTCCGCCTCGCCGTCGCCGAGGTTTTGACCCGCGACGCCGGCGGCGCGACCCGGCACGCCTGGCGGGCCGGCGGCTTGATGGTGCAGTTCCTGCCGGAGAGCGAGGAGCGTATGCGCGGCCGCGATCTCCATCCCGGCGACGCCCCGGAAGGCGCCGAACTCCACCACGTCGAGCCCGACGCCGCCTGGGCCGAGGCCGAGGCGCTGGTCGGCACGATCGAAGACGTCGAATTGACCGATCCGGAGGTCAGCGCCGAGCGGCTGCTCTATCGGCTCTTCCACGAGCGCGGCGCCCGCGTCTTCGATCGCCGGACGCTCACCGAACGCTGTCGCTGCTCGCGCGAACGCGTCGCCGGCATGCTCGCCCAGTTCACCGCCGAGCAGGTCGACGACATGACCGTCGACGGCCGCATCACGGTCACCTGCGAGTTCTGCTCGACCCGCTACGACTTCGACCCGAAGGCCGTCCGCCCCGCCGAGTGATCCCCTCGGCGACCATCCCGGAAACGAATCCACTCTCGCGGCGGCGCCGTTCGGCACCGCCGTCACCAATGCGTGTTCTCTCACGAATTGCAGATTCTCGGTTGCGACGCGAATCGATTCGTGCATTCATGTTCGTGGCGAAATCGTGGTCGAGGGGGAGAAGGTCATGGAGCCGCCGTTTCTCGCGGAATCGGGGACGACCGTCGTCGTCGGCCCACAGGCGATCTTCGAGGCCGTGGACGTCATCCGCGGCGCCGGTCGAGAGAAGGAATTCCTCGACGCCTACGCGGCTGCCGGATTGCAGCTGCGCGTCCCGGCGGAACTCGTCAATTTTCTCAAGAACTTCATTTTCGGCCGCCAGCTCCACAAGACGAACCTGATGGCCGCCGCCGTGGTCAAGTCGATGACCTGTCCCAAGGCGGACGATTGAGACCGGACCGGCGGGCTCCGGTCCATCGGAAACGCACGCCCGCCACGACTCGACGGTGTGTGCGAACGGTGGCCGGCGATCATCATGACGGATCCGGGGGGGGCGTGCGGGTCGGCGCGGCCCGGCTCGCGATCGAATTCACCGAAGTTCCGGTACGCGACGGCGAGGACGCCGGGGCGGTCTCGTATTGTGGGGGAGTTGGTCCATGAGGACGAAGACGATTTCGATTTCACTGGCGGCCCTCGCGCTCGCCGGCTGTTCCACCACGCCCCTCCCCGAAGATTTCTCCGGCAAGGCGACCTATGACATAGTCCGGAAGATCCGCTGTGAGGCGCGCGATGCGGTCCGAAGCAAGGCCGTCGCTTTGATGCTCGCAAACACGAAATTGACGAAGACCTACGCCACCGGCAAGGCTCTTCAAGAGGGCCGGCGGAGCTTCAGTGAGCTGAAATACTCGGACCTGGATCCGGAGACGATCGAATCGGTAAAAGTGTATGAGGGGACTACGATCGGCTATCAGTTCGATTTCGATATCAAAGAGACGAACGACAATAGTTCAAAATTGAATCTGACGGGGCCGATTGGCGTGAACGTGTTCTCGATGGAGCTGTCTGCCGGAGGGAAATTGAGTCGCCAAAACAAGCGAACGTTTGCGGCGGCCGACAAGTTCCGAGACTTGGCGATGAACATGGGAGAAAGGTACTGTCAGGGCTTGGCGGACGGTGCCAATGCGGTCTACCCGATCACTGGCGATATCGGAATTATGGAGATCGTCGATACATTCATCAACCTCAATCAATCCGGCGGGCTCACTAGTCTGAAGGATAAAAATTTCAAGGAAATGACCGATACGAGAACGTTCAATACGGATATGTCCTTCGGTCTGACTCCGAAGCTTGAGATAAGCTCGAAAGGAAGTCGTGTAAAAGATACATCTTTCACTTCAAGCAATGTGAGAAATGATCAGCATCAAGTTGCCATCGCACTCGCGCTTCCTGTCGAGGCCGCCGCGCCTTCGCCGGGGCCCAAGAAGAAGGCCACGAAGAAGACCTCGAGTGATGCCACGACACAAAGAGTTTTTGAAATGTTGGACGAGCAGAACGTGAGGGAGGGGTATTACATTCTGCGTGATTTGAAGACGAAGGTAGATCAAAGGTGAAAATAAAATAAAATTGAGTAATTCCGTGTCTTCGTGAATGGTCGGGCGGACCGATGAGGACTCGTTGAATACGGTGTGAGGATATTTCCGCTCGGATTGAGGAAAGATGACGGCGTCGCGTCGTGGATAGGTCGCCCTGCTCAGGTATCCCCCGTCATCCCTCCGCCGGCGCGAAGCCGAGGGCGAAGGCGGCGAGGGTGTCGCAGGCGTGGGCGATGTTGGTCTTCAGCGTCGCCGGTGAGGCGCCGCGTGGGCCGAAGTCGTGACTGCCGTCCTCGATCCATTCGAAGCGCGTGCGCGGCCCGACATCGAGCGCCTCGACCTCGCCGCGGCTGCCGAACTCGTCGCGCTCGCCCTGCAACACCAGCGTCGGCAGACGCCCGCTCTGCAGCGGCGCCAGGCGGATCTCCTCCGGCCGTCCGGGACCGTGGAACGGATAGCCGAGGCAGGCGACCGCCACCACGGCCTCCGGCAGCTCTTCGCCGGCGGTCATCGCCGCCACCCGGCCACCCATCGACTTGCCGCCGATCAGCAACGGGCCGACCCGCTCGGGTGCGGCGAGCGCCGCCTCGATCGCGGCGCGGAATTCGACGATCAGCTTGTCCGCCCGAGGCGGCGGCGCCTTCTTGCCGGTGGTGCGCCGCTTCGCCATGTAGCCGTATTCGAACCGCGCCACCGCGAGGCCGCGCTCCGCCAGCCCTTCGGCGATCCGCGTCATGAAGCTCGAGTCCATCGGCGCGCCGGCTCCGTGGGCGAGGAGCAGGGTGGCGCGGGCCTTTGCCCCGGCGGTCCACAGAAGTTCGGTCATCTCGTCTTTCCGTCGGAGGGCATCAATAGTAGCCGCGCGGGAACCAGCGCAGGTAGATCTCGGCGAGCTTGCCGTCCTCGGCGAGCCGTTGCAGCGCATAGTCGAGGCCGCGTTTCAGGCGGAAGTTGCCCTTGGCCACCGCGATGTTCAGCCCCTCGCCGAAATAGGAGCTCTCGAGCCAGGGGCCGCCGAGGAAGGTGCAGCAGCGCCGTGCGGCCTCGCCGTCGAGCCAGAAGGCGAGGCCGATGGCGTCGCCGAAATGCGCCTCGACCACACCATCGCGCAACGCGTCGCGCGCCGCCGCCTCGTCGGGATAGGCGGCGATCCGAGATCCGGCGAAGGCGTCGAGCACGAAACGTTCGTGCGCCGACCCCGAGACCACCGAGATCCAGCGCCCGGCCAATCCTTCCGGAGTCGGCTCGCGCTTCGTCCCGTCTCGAACGACGAAACGGCCCGGTGTCGTCAGATAGGCGGCGGAGGTGTCGAGCCGCGCCCGCATCGCCGACGTCACCCTGAGGCCGGCGATGATGGCGTCGCCGCGCTTCTCGGCGAGGGCGTTGGCGAGGTCGTCGAAGGGCCGCATCTGGATGGTGCAGGCGGCGCCGAGCTCGGCGCACAGAAGCCGCGCCAGATCGACGTGGTAGCCGGTCAATCGCCCGCCGCCGTCGAGGAAGCCGAAGGGTGGGAAATCTCCCGTGGTCAGGAATCGGATGGCGCCGACGTCGCTCGTCGGCTTGCGCGGGCGGCTCTCCGGATCCCAGAAGTTGGGGAAGGCCGTCTTCGGCGGCGCCGGCCGGGCCGCCGGCTGTGCCGCGTCGTCCGCCGGTGCGGCCGAAGTGCGCCCGTCGGCCGAAACGCCCGCGGGCGTTCCGCCCGCCGTTCCCGACGGGTTCGCCGTCGGGCCCGCGGCCGACGTCGCGGCGGCCGGAGGAGAACTCGGCTTCCTCTTCTCCTGCGCCGACCCGGGTTGCACCGACATCAGTACGACCACCGAGGCGAGCGCCACCGGAAGTTTAACCGAGACAGAGCGGAGGATCGATGCAATCATGACGTGTCCGTGGTTGTGGGATACACGACCCATCGGGCGCGGGATTCGTGCCGTCTCGGTGACATTAGGCGAGGTGGGGGGGCGGAGAAAGCATGTTTCTCGGGGAACGAGGGAGCGAGGAGCAACGAAGGACGCCGTCCCACGGCGTCTCGCGCGCGTCCCTCCCCCCACTCGCCCGCCCGCCCGCGCCTCCCCGCACCGCCGCAGCGGCCCGGCCGGCACGTCCGCACGCGCCGCCGTCTTCCGCGGGCCCGCCCGACGAGGCGCGCCCCTGGCGTCGCCTCGCCGAGCGGTTGGGTGTCGATTTCCTCGATCGCATCGTGCCGGATGCGGTCGCCGGCCCTCCGCCCGATCCGGAGGTCTTCCGCCGCGCCCACGCGGTGTTGATCGGAGAGGGCGATCGATCGATCCTGGTCGGTGCGCCGCATCCCGAGGAGATCGCCGCGATCGAGACCTTCCTGCGGTGCCATCCCGAGGAACGTCGACGGCTGGCGATCGCCACCCCGCGCGAAATCCGCCGCGCCTTGGTCGAACGCCACTCCGCCGGCCTCGTCCGTCGCGCCGTGCGGGCGATCCTCGATCGCGATCCCGTCGCCTCCGCTGCGAATGCGGTCTCGCACTTCCAACTGGCGGCGATCCTGCTCGTTCTCGCCGCATGGTTGGCGGCGGTGCTCGATCTGTCGCACGCGCTCCTCGCCCTGTGGACGACAGAGGTGGCTTCGGGAATCTGAACAGGTCCGTTGAGTGGTCTTTCCGCCTGTGAGCAGCCAAGATTGCTTGGCGAACAGGAGAGAAGATGTCGAGACGACCGCGCCGGAACCAC
>JAOTSD010000021.1 GCA_030247555.1 Siculibacillus sp.
CCCGGCCCGCTCGCCGAGGAGCGCGAGGGAGACGATGTAGCCGCGTTCACGCAGGATGCGCGCGGCGACGAAGCCGTCGCCGCCGTTGTTGCCCGGGCCGCAGAGAACCGCGACGCGCGCACCGACGGCGTGGCGATGGCCGACGGCGTCTGCGACGGCGCGGCCGGCCGCTTCCATCAGGCGGATGCCGGCGGTCCCGGCCTCGATGGTCAGGCGGTCGGCCCGGCCCATCTCGGCCGGAGTGAGCAGTTCGATCACGGTGGCGGTCTCCCGATCGGTACTCCGAGAGGTATGCGCCAAACCACGTCGTCGCTCCAGTCCCGGCTCGCGATGCGGCGACCGTCACCGCCGTGCACCATCCTTCGACGCGGGATTGTGCAGCGCAACTGCACAAAATATTTTCAATTGCCCAATCATTGCCCCGCATCGTAAGTTTCGAGCGCTGCGCTGCACGCGACAAAAGCCTACGATCCCGGGGTGGATCATGGGCGCGGCGCGGCGTCGAGCCTTTGGCACGCGGTGTGCTAATGACGGGCGCGGGCCGGTTTTGCGACCGATCCCTCACATTTCTTCGGAGTATCGGAAGGCGATGAAGAAGATCGAGGCCATCATCAAGCCGTTCAAGCTCGACGAGGTGAAGGAAGCCCTCCAGGAGGTCGGCCTCCAGGGCATCACCGTCACCGAGGCGAAGGGCTTCGGCCGGCAGAAGGGGCACACGGAGCTGTACCGCGGTGCAGAATACGTGGTCGACTTCCTTCCCAAGGTGAAGGTCGAGATCGTCCTGCCGGACGAGACGGTCGAAAAGGCCGTCGACGCCATTCGCAAGGCCGCCCAGACGGGCCGGATCGGCGACGGCAAGATCTTCGTCTCCAACGTCGAAGAAGCGGTGCGAATCCGTACCGGTGAAACGGGACTCGACGCGATTTGAGCGAAGGGTTAGACCCTCCCCCGTCTCATCCTCCTCCCTCCGGCCGGCGCCCACGTCGCCGGACCACCTACCCGAGCACACCTCAGCAAAAGGGAAGCCTCCCATGACGAAGACCGCGAAGGACGTACTCGCTCTCATCAAGGAGCAGGACGTCAAGTACGTCGATTTCCGCTTCACCGATCCGCGCGGCAAGTGGCAGCACGTCACCTTCGACATCGGCATGATCGACGAGGACATCTTCGCCGACGGCACTGCCTTCGACGGTTCGTCGATCGCCGGCTGGAAGGCCATCAACGAGTCCGACATGATGCTGATGCCGGACCCCGAGACCGCCGCCATCGATCCGTTCTTCGCCCAGACCACCCTGTCGATCGTCTGCGACATCCTCGAGCCGTCGACCGGAGAGCGCTACAACCGCGACCCGCGCGGCATCGCCAAGAAGGCCGAAGCCTATCTGCAGTCGCTGGGCATCGGCGACACCGTCTACGTCGGTCCGGAAGCCGAATTCTTCATCTTCTCCGACGTCAAGTACGCGGCCGATCCCTACAACACCGGCTTCAAGGTCGACGATCCGGAACTGCCGATCAACACCGACACCGACTACGAAGGCGGCAACCTCGGTCATCACGTGAAGACCAAGGGCGGCTACTTCCCGGTTCCGCCGATCGACAGCTGCCAGGACATCCGCGGTGAGATGCTGGCGATGATGGCCAAGATGGGCGTCACCGTCGAGAAGCATCACCACGAGGTGGCTTCGGCTCAGCACGAGCTGGGCATGAAGTTCAACACCCTCACCCTGATGGCCGACCAGATGCAGATCTACAAGTACTGCATCCATCAGGTCGCCCAAGCCTACGGCAAGACCGCGACCTTCATGCCGAAGCCGATCTTCGGTGACAACGGCTCGGGCATGCACGTGCACCAGTCGATCTGGAAGGACGGCAAGCCGGTGTTCGCCGGCAACCAGTACGCCGACCTCTCCGAGACCTGCCTGTACTACATCGGCGGCATCCTGAAGCACGCCAAGGCGCTCAACGCCTTCACCAATCCGTCGACCAACTCCTACAAGCGTCTGGTCCCGGGCTACGAGGCTCCGGTGCTGCTCGCCTACTCGGCGCGCAACCGCTCGGCCTCCTGCCGCATCCCCTACACCACCTCGCCGAAGGCCAAGCGCATCGAGGTCCGCTTCCCGGATCCGACCGCCAACCCCTATCTCGCCTTCTCCGCCATGCTGATGGCGGGCCTCGACGGCATCGTCAACAAGATCCATCCCGGCCAGGCGATGGACAAGAACCTCTACGATCTGCCGCCGAAGGAGCTCAAGAAGATCCCGACCGTCTGCGGCAGCCTGCGCGAAGCGCTCGAGAGCCTCAAGAAGGACAACGCCTTCCTCCAGGCCGGCGGTGTCTTCGACGCGGACTTCATCGACAGCTACATCGACCTCAAGTGGGAGGAACTGATGCGCTACGAGATGACCCCGCATCCGGTCGAGTATGAGATGTACTACTCCTGCTGATCGGTCCTCGGACCACGGCCGACGTTTCGGGGCGCCTTCGGGCGCCCCGTTTCGTTTCGGCGTCGTCCGAGGTTCGGGGGAGGTTCGGGGGAGGTTCGGGCGCGACGGCGCGCGGTGCGAGGATCCGTCTCAGCCGCCCGCGCCGGATCTCTTCGCTCCACCGACGGCGGTGAGCATGCACCGCCTGAGCCACGTCTGTGCGGGGCGCTCGAAGCGGTGAAAGACGACCCAGCCGAGCCAGAAGGTGGCGAGGAGGAAGCCGATCAGCGCCAGCGGCGAATCGTAGATCGAGCGCTCGAACCCGAGCCGGTCGGTGAGCGCGACCGCGGCGATCTGGATCGGGAAATGGACGAGGTAGGAGGAATAGGTGGTGTCGGCCAGCGGAGCCACCCGTTCGAGCAAGCGTTCGACCGCCGGCCATCCGTCGAGCCCGAGAGCACCGAAGACGACGAGCGAGGTGAAGCCGAGGGCCGCCCATTTCGGCGTGTCGGTCTCGCCGCGGAAGGTCGCCCAAGCGAGGACGAGGGCGGCGGCGAGCGCGGCGGGTGCGGCCCGGCGCAGCAGCTCCGGCGAGAGCCGGGCGATGGTCGCGTGGATCGCGCCGCCGATGAAGAAATAGGCGACGCAGTTGAGGATCATCCGCGCGCCGGGCACCGGCCCGTAGCGCGAGTTGAGCCCGAGGAGGACGATCGCGACGGCGGCGACCGCCACCCGCCGGACGAGGCCGGAGCGGCCGAGCGTCGAGAGGGCGAAGAACAGGGCATAGATCACCACCTCGACCGAGACGCTCCAGATCGGCCCGTTGAAGGACATCGCCTTCTCGAAGCCCCAGGCCGGGGCGAAGACGAGATTGAGGGCGAAGTGGCGCAGGTCATTGTCGGCATAGACGAAGAAGGCGCCCTGGTGGCCGAGGGCGTAGACGCCCTGCAAGACCGCGACGACGAGCAACGTGGCGAAATGCAAGGGGTAGAGCCGCGAGAAGCGCAGGACGAAGAAGCGCCACGACCCGACCTCACCGCGGGCGATCGCCTCGTGGTACTTCCAGAAGAAGATGAAGCCGGAGATCTGCCAGAAGACCCAGACGGCGAGATATCCGTGGTCGTAGAAGGCGCGGAACAGCCACCACAACGGCTCGCGGTCGCGGGTGAAGGGCACGAGGAAGACGTCGTCGACCGAGAGATAGAAGTGCTGGTAGTGCCAGAAGACGACGGCCACCGCACTGAGAAAGCGCAGCGCCTCGATCCCCAGATATCGCTCGTCGTCGGCCATGGTGGTTCGCGATCGCCACGTTCTTCACCGGAGGCGTGTGCTTCCGTACATGGGAGCAGATTACACCCGACCATTCATCGGAACCCGGCCGATCGTCCGGTGTGGTGAACGCCGCCGGCGGCGGGTCTCATGACGCACGAAGGCCCGCGGAGAGTGGGCTCCGCGGGCCTCGTTCGCCGTCCGGCGGCATCGCGTTCCAGGGTCGGGTCAGGCGACCTTGCGCGGCACCAGACGTTCGCTCTTCAGGGCCTCGGCGGCACCGGAGCCGCCGGCCTCGTGATATTCGGCGTCCTCGTTGACGTTCCACACGTCCCAGACGCGCTCGCCGGCGAGGATGTTCTCCACCGTGAGCATCGCCGTCATCATGGCGTGGTCCTGATTGTTGTACTTGTGCATGCCGTTGCGACCGACGAGATGCAGCGTCGGGTAGGACCGCTCGAGGTCGAGGCGGATCATCGTGACGTGGTGCTTGTAGTCGTCGTCGTAGACCGGGTAGGCCTTGGGCTGGCGCACGACGCAGGCGTCGACGACCTCGTCCTCTTCCACCAGACCGATCTTGGCGATCTCGCTCTTGGCCAGCGCCACCAGATCCTCGTCCGGCGCGTTCCACATCTCGTCGCCCTCGAAGCAGAAATATTCGAGGCCGAGGCAGGCGAGGTCGGGGTCCGGCACCATCTCGGGCGACCAGGAGCGGAAGTTCTGGACACGACCGACCTTCACGCTCGGATCGTGGATGTAGATCCAGTTGTCGGCGAACAGGTCCTTGCGAGTGCTGATCAGCGCCACCGTCAGGAAGTCGCGATACTTCAGCGAGCGCGCCGAAAACAACGAAAGCGGCTTCGGGGAGAGCGCGTCGCCGAGTTCGCGGATCGGGGCGGAGGAGATGACGTGGCGGGCGGTCCAGCTCTCCTCGGAGCCGTCGCCGCGACGGGCGGTCACCGTCCAGATGCCGGTCTTCTCGTCGCGCGAGAGTTTCGACAGGGTGCGGTCCATCAGGATCTCGCCGCCCTGTTCGCGGGTGCGGGCGGCGGCGGCCTCCCACATCATGCCGGGACCCTTGCGGGGATACTCGAAGGACTCGATGAGGGTCTTGATGACCTCCTCGCCTTCCGCCTGCTGGCGGCGGCGACCGCGGGTCAGCGCGTTCCACACCGCCGCACCGAGGTTCAGCCCCTTGATGCGCTGGGCCGCCCAATCGGCCGAGATCTCGTCGCAGCTCATCCCCCACACCTTCTCGGTGTAGGTCTTGAAGAAGATGCGGAAGAGCCGTTCGCCGAACTGGTTGCGGACCCACTGGTGGAAGGTCTTCGGATTCTCGATGCGGTTGAGACGGGCCCACATGTAGGACAGCACGCAGGCCGCCGACTGGAAGACGCCGAGGTTGGTCAGCGCCTCGAAGGCCTTGAGCGGATAGGAATAGAACTTCTTGCCGTAGAAGATGCGGCTCGAGCGCGGACGCTCGATGAGATCATCCGGCAGGAGTTCCTTCCACAGCGCCACCACCTCTTTCGACTTGGAGAAGAAGCGGTGACCGCCGATGTCGAAGAGGAAGCCCTTGTGGTTCACGGTGCGCGAGATGCCGCCGACGAGTTGAGGATCACGCTCGAGGACGATGACCTTCTTGCCCTGCTTGGTCAGCAGATAGGAGGAGGTCAGACCGGCCGGGCCGGCTCCGATGACGAGAACGTCGGCATCCACACGCATGATACGCATCCCTCGGCCGGGTCGCCCGGCTTCTCGTGGGCGTCGGTTCCCGCCCCTTCCGCGCGCTTTCCGACCTCGACCGACGACGGTGAGGACGATCGTCCTCGCACGGTGTCGGCGGCATGATCGGTTCCGCCACGGTTACCGGGGTCATTATGATTTTAGCGGTCCAAGAAACCGTAAACGCACCGCCCGAAAGGCGGTTTCGCCGCCACGTGGTCAATCCGAGGTTAACGCCGCCGGCGCCTCGGCGGCCGGGGACGCGAAGCTCAACGTGCCGCGGAGGTGGGCGTAGGCGGTCGCCGGCAGGACGCGGAAGACGCGGATGACGCCCTTGCCGCCGATCTCCTCGAGCCGCGAGGGGATGCGGCCCTCCATCAGGGCGACGAACAGGCTCTGCGGTTCGCTGTCGCGCGCCGCCGCCCCCAAAATCGAGGTGGAGCAGAGGACGACGTAGTCGACGCGCCTCAGATCGATCACCGCCATGGCTTCGTCGGGCTTCGAGCGCAGGATGCGGTCGCCGTCGAGGATGCCGCGCTGCATGCGGTGATAGGGGGCGGTGACGACCGAATGGGGCGTTCCCGCCAAGATCGCCGGGCCGAGGTTGATCTCGGCGGCGACGAGGCCGGGGGGCTGCCGAGCCAGATCGGCGTAGCTCGACGCGGTCATGCAGGAGGCCCCCGCCCCCGCCCCGGTCGGGGTCGTCGCGGTGGCGCCCGGTTCGCCGGTCGATGCGGCTTCGCCCGCCGTCCACGACGCCGGCGCCAGTTTCCCGACGACGAAGGTGGCGAGGGAGGACGAGGCGAACACCGTGGCGACGAGCACGGTCACCGTCGCCGAACGGCCCTCGATCTCGCTCGCGCGCGCCGCCCGGCCGATGGCGGCGGCGATCAGCGGCAGCGACAGCATGTCGGCATAGACGATGGTGCGGACCTGCCCGAGGCCGACGAGCGTGGCGAAGCCGGCGGCGGCGGCGAGCGCCCAGAACGGGGTGGAGCGTCGCAGGCCGGGATCGCTCGCCAGAAAGGCGACCGCCGCCGCGGCGAGGAGCGGCACCAGGAGTGCCACCGTCGCGTCGACCCGATGGGCGCCGAAGAAGACGTGCCAGGGCTGGACCTCGGTGACCCCGTCGAGCCAGACGGCGCGAACCGCGGGGAGGATCTGGCCGAAGGGGCCGCGCAGGCAGGCCGGTTCCGGCAGGGCGAAGGCGAAGACGGCGGCGCCCCCGACCGCCGCGAGGAAGGCGAGCCGCACGGCGCGGCCGCTCGGCGCGGCGATCGCGCCGCCGGCGAGGCCGATGCCGCCGACGACGGCGAGGGCGAGGTAGTTGGCGGAGAGCGCGTCGCAGGCGCCGAGGGTCCACAGGCGCGACGGCTGCGTCGCGACCATCGTCGCGACGGTGGCGGTGGCGAGCGCGAGGCCGTAGGCGACCGCCTCGTCGGCGTCCTCGCACGCCACCCAGTGGAGGGCGACGACGAAGGCGGCGAGAGCGACGAAGGGCAGCGTCTCCATGCCGACGGCCATCATCACCGCCGAGAGCACCGCCGCTACGACGCCGCGGCGACGCGACGGCGGCTCGAAGAGGGTGGCGAGGAGCCACAGGGTGAGAGCGATCTGGACATTGTGGTGGTCGATGCGGCCGGGGACGAACTGCCCGATCACCGGGGCGCAGGTGGCGGTGAGATAGACCGCCGGCAGCGCCGCCCAGTCGCCGCCGATGCGGCAGGCGATGCGCCGCGCCGCGAGAAGCGCCGGCACCAGCACCAGCGTCGGCCACAGGTACATGGCGAACTTCTCGGCGATCGCCGTCGGGACGACGAGTTCGGCGAGGCGGATCAGGAGCGCGATCGGCAGGTCGACGAGGCGCGACCAGTGCATCGGCAGGTCGGCGGGCGGGTCGAGCCGATACTGGCGCAGGTCGAACCAACCTTGGCCGGCGAGGAAATCGCGCACCTCGACCAGCCGCATGGCGTCGTCGGTGTCGTTGAAGACGTCACCGACCGTGGCCCAGGTGGCGGCGAAGTGGGTGACGACGAAGGCCCAGACGACCGCGACGACCAGCGCGTTCGGCTTCAGCAAGCGCGCGAGCGGGTCGGCCCGAGGGACCGGAGGGGTCATTGGTCGATCCATGTGCAGGTCGGTCACGGGTCCGCGGTCCGGGCATCGAAGGCGTGAACGGGATCTTGATCGGATCGCCTGAATTTTCCGTTTTCACGCGCCGACGAAGGCCGCCCCTGCGATCGAAGGTCGCCATTTTCTTTCTCCCCCGAGGATGGCCGACGCGCTATGGATCGTCACCTTCCACCGGCAGAGGATCACGATGACCGACCGTTCCGAACTCCTCATCACCACCGAAGAACTCGCCGCCCGCCTCGGCGAGGCGAACCTCGTGATTCTCGACACGTCCTGGTACCTGCCGCACATGGGACGCGACGGCGCGGCCGAGTTCGCCGCCGCCCGCATCCCCGGCGCGGTGCGTTTCGACATCGACGCCATCTCCGACCCTTCCTCCGGTCTGCCGCACATGCTCGCCTCGGCGGAGGCCTTCGCGAAGGCCGTCGGCGCGCTCGGCGTCGGCGACGGCTCCAGCGTCGTCGTCTACGACGGCATGGGCCTCTTCGCCGCGCCGCGGGTGTGGTGGAACCTCGTCATCTACGGCGCGCGCGACGTCCGCGTGCTCGACGGCGGCATGCCGAAGTGGAAGGCCGAGGGGCGGCCGCTCGAGACCGGCGCGCCGAAGACCCCCGCCCCGGCCGTCTTCACGCCGAAGATCGACGCGGCGCGCGTCGCCGACCTCGACGCCGTCGTCGGCATGCTCGCTTCGGGCGAAGCGACCGTGGTCGACGCCCGACCGGGCGAGCGCTTCCGCGGCGAGGCGCCGGAACCACGGCCGGGCCTGCGCGGCGGCCACATGCCGGGCGCCCGCAGCGTACCCTTCGCATCGGTGGCGACGGACGGCTGTCTCGGCGACGAGGCGAAGATTCGCGCCGCTTTCTCCGGGGTCGATCTCGACCGACCGATCATCTGCTCCTGCGGCTCCGGCGTGTCGTCGGCCGTCCTGTGGCTGGCGCTCGAGGCGATCGGCGTGCCGCGGACGAAACTCGCGCTCTACGACGGATCCTGGAGCGAGTGGGGCGCCTCCCCCGCCACCGCGGTGGTGACCGGCCCCTGAAGACGCGGGCGAGATGGCGGGCTCGCCGTCCGTCCGCCTGCGACGCCGGGTCGCCCTCGCCCGGGGGCTCGCGCACGGCGTTGTGAACGGCCGTGGGCGATGGGATCTGGTCAACTGAACCGATCCGATCCATCGACCCCGGCCGCGCTCCGCTCCGCCGACCGAGGCGCCGCCCAACCGAGTACCGCATGACCGACCGCTCCGAACTCTTCATCTCCACCGAGGAACTCGCCGACCGCCTCGGCGAAGCGAACCTGAAGGTCGTGGACGGCTCATGGTACCTGCCGACGGTGCCGCGCGATGCGATCGTCGAATACGAGATCCGGCGCATCCCCGGCGCGGTCCATCTCGACATCGACGTCGTCGCCGACACCTCGACGCCGCTGCCCCACATGCTGCCGGACGCGGCGAGCTTCGCGAAGATGGCGGGCGACCTCGGGCTCCGCGAGACCGACGAGATCGTCGTCTACGACGGTGCCGGTCTCGCCTCGGCGCCGCGGGTGTGGTGGATGCTGCGGCTCTACGGCGCGAAGAAGGTGCGCATCCTCGAGGGGGGCTTCGAGCGCTGGATGCGGGAGGGGCGGCCGCTCGACCGCGACGACCCGAAGCCGCCCGTCCCGGCGGTCTTCCGCGCCACGTTCGATCCGCGTCCGGTCTGCGGCATGGACACCGTCGCCCGCCACCTCGCCGAGGCGACGGCGACGGTGATCGACACCCGGCCGGCGGAGCGCTTCACCGGCGCGGCGCCGGAACCGCGCGAGGGCATCCCTTCCGGCCACATGCCGGGGGCGACGGGCATTCCGGCGTCGAGTTTCGTCACCGGCCTCACGCTCGCCTCCGACGAGGCGATCCGCGCCGCGCTCGCCGGCGTCGACCTCGACCGACCGATCGTCTGCTCCTGCGGGTCGGGCGTCACCGCCGCGATCCTGTGGCTGGCGTTGGTGGCGATCGGCGTCGAGGAAGAGCGGCTGACGCTCTACGACGGTTCGTGGAGCGAATGGGCGACACGGGGCGGCGAGATCGTCACCGGGGCGTGAGGACGCCCGCCCCGCTCCGGCCGCCTCAGCCGCGCCGCGCCGCGATACCGAGGACGATCGCGTCGATCAGGAAGCTCCGATCCGCCGGGGGAGCGGCCGCCGGACCGACGGCACCGTCGCGGATCTGCCCGTCGAGCAACAGCAGGGCGTGGCCGTGCACCGCCGCCCAGATCGCCGCGGCGATGATCTCGGCGCTCGGATCGGCCCGCAGGTCGCCGGCCGCCTGCCCCGCCGCCACCACGCCGACGAGGGTGAGCAACGCCCGGGACGCCGCCGCGACCAGGGCGGGATGGCGCGACGAATCGCAGAGTTCGGCGAGGAACATCACCCGGTAGGCGCCGGGGTTGAGTTCGGCGAAGTCGAGATAGGCCAGACCGGTCGCACGCAGCGACGCCGGCGCATCGACACCGTCGCCCCGCCGCACGATCGCCGCCGTGACCGCCGCGTCGAGCCTGGCGAAGCCGCGCGCCGCGATCTCGGCGAGGAGGTCGGCCTTGGCGGCGAAATGGCGGTAGGCGGCGGTGTGGCTGACGCCGACGCTCTCGGCCACCTCGCGCAATGAGAAATCCGCCCCGCCGCGCACCGCGATCAGGTCCGAAGCGGCGGCGACGAGCGCGCTCGCCAGATCGCCATGATGGAAGCCGCGCCTTTCGCCCGGGACCGTCGCCATTCTCCGTCCTCCGCGTTCATCGAACCGCCGTGGCATCTTGCCACTCTCACCGATGTTGCCATTGGTCACAAGATGGATCATCATGTGACCAATGGAAACATGGAGTGAATCGATGAGCCGCATCCTTCTTCTCACCGGTCATCCGCGCGCCGCGAGCTTCTGCGGCGCCCTCGCCGATCGCTACGCCGCCGCGGCCCGTTCCGCCGGCCACGAGGTCCGCATGCGCGCCCTCGCCGAGATCCCGGTCGATCTCGACGTCCCCGACTATCACGGCGCCGCGTGCCTCCTGCCCGGCTGGGTGACCGACCTGCAGGCCGATCTCGCGTGGTGCGAACACTGGGTGATCGTCGCGCCGATGTGGTGGGGCGGGCTGCCCGCCGGACTCGAAGCGGTCTTCGACCGGGTACTGCTGCCCGGCTTCGCCTTCCGCTACCATTCCGAAGGCATGGGTTGGGACCGGCTGATGACCGGCCGCTCGGCGCGGGTGATCCTGACCATGGACACGCCGCCCTTCGTGCTGCGCTGGCTGTGGGGCCGGCCGATCCTCCGGCGTCTGAAGACCCAAGTCCTCGGCTTCTGCGGCTTCTCGCCCGTCCGCTTCACCACCCTCGGCGTGGTGAGGAAATCGACGCCGGAGAAGCGGGCGAAATGGCTCGACGAAGCGACTGAACTCGGCCGGCGGGGGGCGTGACGCCCACGCCGCCGACATGCGCTCGGGCCGGATGCGGCACCTCCGGCCGCGTCCGGAAACTCGACGTGCCCGGCCGCGGGCGTCCACCGCGTCTCAGTGCAGGATCTGGCTGAGGAAGAGCTTGGTGCGCTCGTGCTGCGGGGCGGCGAAGAAGGCGTTCGGCTCGTTCGCCTCGATGATCTGGCCGGCGTCCATGAAGATGACGCGGTCGGCCACCTGACGGGCAAAGCCCATCTCGTGGGTGACGCAGAGCATGGTCATACCCTCGTTGGCGAGGGAGACCATGGTGTCGAGCACCTCCTTGACCATCTCCGGATCGAGCGCCGAGGTCGGCTCGTCGAAGAGCATGATCTTGGGGTTCATGCAAAGCGAACGGGCGATGGCGACGCGCTGCTGCTGGCCGCCGGAGAGCTGGCCCGGATATTTCAACGCCTGCTCGGGGATGCGCACCCGCTTGAGGTAGTGCATCGCCACTTCCTCGGCGTCCTTCTTGGCCAACTTCTTCACCCAGATCGGCGCCAGCGTGCAGTTCTCGAGGATCGTCAGGTGGGGGAAGAGGTTGAAGTGCTGGAAGACCATGCCGACGTCGCGACGGACCTCGTCGATGCGTTTCAGGTCCTCGGTGAGTTCGGTGCCGTCGACGATGATGCGGCCGGCCTGATGCTCCTCGAGCCGGTTGATGCAGCGGATCATCGTCGATTTGCCGGACCCCGACGGGCCACAGATGACGATCTTCTCGCCCTTGTTCACCGTCAGGTCGATGTCCTTCAGCACGTGGAAGTCGCCGTACCATTTGTTGACGCCGATCATCCGCACGGCGGCGGCATCGGAAGCGGCGGCGGTCGTGATGGTCGCGGCGGCGGCGGTGTCGGTCATGTCGAATACCCTCGGCGCGTCAGCGCTTGTGACCGGTGGCGAGCCGGCGTTCCATCCATTGAGAATAGCGGCTCATGCCGAAGCAGAAGACCCAGAAGACGATCGCGGCGACCAGATAGCCGGTCTTGCCGGTCACCGGCGAGATCCACAGCGGATCGGCGAGCGAAGCCTGGATCATGCCGAGCAGGTCGAAGATCGAGACGATCAACACCAGCGTCGTGTCCTTGAACAGCGAGATGAAGCTGTTGACGATGCCCGGGATCACCATCTTCAGCGCCTGCGGCATGACGATCAGGCCCATCATCTGCCAGTAGCCGAGGCCGAGCGCCATGGCGCCCTCGTACTGGCCCTTGGGGATCGCCTGCAGGCCGCCGCGGATCGTCTCGGCGAGATAGGCCGAAGTGAAGATCGCCACGCCGATCAGCGCCCGCAGCAGCTTGTCGACCTCCATGCCGGCCGGCATGAACAGCGGCAGCATGTTGGAGGCCATGAACAGCACTGTGATCAACGGCACGCCGCGCCAGAACTCGATGGTGACGATGCAGATCATCCTGATGATCGGCAGTTTCGAGCGCCGGCCGAGGGCGAGCAGGATGCCGAGCGGCAGCGAGCAGACGATGCCGACCACCGAGACGATCAGGGTGACGAGCAGCCCGCCCCACAGCGTGGTCTCGACCGGCTCGAGCCCGAAGACGCCGCCGGCCAGCAGGAAGAAGGACGCGATCGGCATGCCGACGAAGAAGGCGAGCGCGTTCAACCGTTTGTGGGGCAGCTTCGGGATCGCCAACGGGATCAGCGTCGCGGCGAAGATGAGGAAGACGAGGGTGGCGCGCCAGCGCTCGGGCTCCGGATAGCGGCCGTAGACGAACTGCTTCCAGTAGGCGCCGACATAGGGCCAGCAGGCCCCGACGCCTTCCGGGCGGCAGGCCTCGCCGTTCTCGGCCGACCACACGGCGCGCAGCACCGCGAAGTCCAGCACCTGCCAGACCATCCATCCGATGAGAAACAGGCCGAACGCGGTGAGGAGCGCGTCGAAGACCGAGCCGAAGAGATGGCCGCGCGCCCAGGCCCAGGGGCCGACGATGGACTTGGGCGGCGCCTTCGCCTCGGTGAGGACGGAGCGCACGAAGGCGGTGGAGGTCGTGACGTCGCTCATCGGCTCACCTCTCCACGATCGCCATGCGTTGGTTGTAGACGTTCATGATCAACGCGGTGGCCACCGAAGTTCCGAGATAGATCGCCATCCAGATGACGATGACCTCGATCGCCTGACCCGACTGGTTGAGCACGATGCCGCCGACCGAGACGAGGTCGGGATAGGCGATCGCCACCGCCAACGACGAGTTCTTGGTCAGGTTCAGGTACTGATTGGTGAGCGGCGGAATGATGACCCGCATCGCCTGGGGGATGACCACGAGGCGCAGCGTATGGCCGTGGGAGAGGCCGAGCGAGCGGGCCGCTTCGGTCTGGCCGTGGCTCACCGCCAGGATGCCGGCGCGCACCACTTCGGCGATGAAGCTCGCCGTGTAGGTGGAGAGCGCCAGGACGAGCGCGATCAGTTCGGGAATGACCTGGATGCCGCCGGCGAGGTTGAAGGTCGACTTGCGCGGCGCCACCAGCGACAGATCGAAGCCGGAAGCGGCGAAGAGCGCCAACGGCAGACCGGCGATCAGCCCGAGCGACACCCAGCCGGAGGGGAACTGCGCGCCGGTCTCGGCCTGCCGGATGCGGGCCCAGCGGCGGATGACCCACGAGACCACCAGCCCGAAGACGAGACCGCCGACGATGCCCCA
The DNA here is from genome assembly GCA_030247555.1 of Siculibacillus sp. Classification (GTDB taxonomy): domain Bacteria; phylum Pseudomonadota; class Alphaproteobacteria; order Rhizobiales; family Ancalomicrobiaceae; genus CALBKH01. Next base: position 13,657 of record JAOTSD010000021.1, read on the forward strand.
GCCGGCGAAGGCGCCGAAATGGAACTCCGGCAGATAGAGGCCGCGGTTGTTGATGAAGACCCAGCCGCCGATCGGCTCGAGCGACTGGCGCGGCGCCGGGAGCACGCCGAGCACCGCGAAGTACCAGAAGAAGATCTGGAGCAGCAGCGGAATGTTGCGCAGCAGCTCGACGTAGGCGGTCGCCAAGCGCGAGATGACGAAGTTGTGCGACAGCCGGCCGATGCCGACGAGAAAGCCGAAGATCGTGGCGAATATGACGCCCGAGACGGCGACGATCACCGTGTTGACGAGACCGACCAGAATGGCGCGGCCGTAACTGGCGTCCTTGGGGAAGTCGATCGCCGCCTGAGCGACGTCGAAGCCGGCGGTGGTCGACAGGAAGCCGAAGCCCTGCGCGATGTTCCGGCGCTCCAGATTGACGGCGGTGTTGTGGACGATGGTCCAAGCGACCGCGATCACCGCCAGAAGGGTCAGAGCCTGGAAGAAGCGCCCGCGCCAGAGCGGGTCGTTGTACCAGACGACGCGCGGCGCGGCGTCGAGCGGTCCGTCGGATTTCGTCGCCATACTCTCTCCCCGACGGCGTCGCCCGACGCCGTCACCCCCCGGTCGACGGATGGACGGAGCGGATCCGGCCGATGGGCCGGATCCGCGATCCCGGATGCCGGATCAGCGCACCGGCGGAGCGTACTGCAGACCGCCCTTGGTCCACAGCGCGTTGACGCCGCGCGAGATCTTCAGCGGGCTGGTGGTGCCGATGTTCTTCTCGAACAGCTCACCGTAGTTGCCCATGTTCTTGACGATCTGGAACGCCCAGGCGTTGGTCAGGCCGATGTCGACGCCGAACGAGCCGTCCTTGCCGAGGAAGCGCTTGATGTCCGGGTTCTCGGTCTTGGCCAGCGTCTCTTCGGCATTGGCCTTGGTGACGCCCATCTCTTCGGCGTTGAGCAGCGCGAAGTAGGTCCACTTCACAACGTTGAACCAAGCGTCGTCACCCTGACGGACCATCGGGCCGAGCGGCTCCTTGGAAATGATCTCGGGCAGAACGATGTGCTCGTCGGGCTTGGTGAGCTTGAGGCGCTCGGCATAGAGGCCGGAGGCGTCGGTGGTCAGCACGTCGCAACGGCCGGCGTCGTAGGCCTTGACCACTTCCTCGGACTTCTCGAAGGAGACGACCTTGTAGTCGAGCTTGTTGGAGCGGAACCAGTCGGCGAGGTTCAACTCGGTGGTGGTGCCGGTGTTGGTGCACACCGAAGCGCCGCCGAGCTGCTTGGCCGAGGTGATACCGAGCGACTTGCGCACCATGAAGCCCTGGCCGTCGTAGTACATCACGCCGGCGAACTTGCCCATCTTGGTGTCACGCGACATCGTCCAGGTGGTGTTGCGCGACAGGACGTCGATCTCGCCCGACTGCAGCGCGGTGAAGCGCTCCTTGGCCGAGAGCGGGGTGAACTTGACCTTGGTCGGGTCGTTGAAGATAGCCGAGGCGATCGAGCGGCAGAAGTCCACGTCGAGGCCGGCCCAGTTGCCGGCGCTGTCGGGCTGCGAGAAGCCCGGCAGGCCCTGGCTGACGCCGCACTGGACGAAGCCCTTGTTCTTGACGTCGTCGAGAGTGCCGGCGAGAGCGGCGGTCGCCGTGGTGCCCATGAGGACGCCGAAGGTCGCCGCGAGGAACTTGGTTTTCATGTTCGCGCCTTTTGTCGTGGGCTCTCGGCCTTTCGGCCCGAGCGCCGTTGTCCGGATGATCCGTCGGGATCGCGCCCTGGTCCTTCTCGCCCCTGCCGCGTCCGTCACGGGGTCCGTTCACGACGAACTCGCGCGACGACGCCGCCCGGGACACCTCCCCCAGCGCGACCGTTCGATCGGAGGCCCATCACAGGACAAAGAATCTGACCGGTCAAGGGGGAATAATCTTCCACATGAAAGGATGAAGCGCGATGGAAATTCTGCGACCATCGCCAACCGAGGAATTTCGTCGATCCACCCTCCCCGGCATTGCTTTCCCCTCGGCGAAATGACCGTTCTTTGGGCATTCGTTCAGCAAGCCGTCTCGATCATGTCCGTGCCGCCGGAGGAGAGGTCGATCCGCCTGCGACCTTCTGCTAGGTAGGAGGCGAAGCAGAGGACACGACGACACGATGACCGAGCCCGCGCACCCTTCCCGCCACGCCGCCGCGACCCGCATCGCCCATGCCGGACGCGATCCGGAGGGCGGCCCCTTCGTCAATCCGCCGGTGATCCACGCCTCGACGGTACTCTTCGAGAGCGTCGCGCAGATGAAGGGCAGATCGGAGAAGCCGGCGCGCTGGACCTACGGCCGTCGCGGCACGCCGACCTCGGAAGCGCTCGAGCGAGCGATCTCGGAACTCGAGGGAGCCGAGGGCACGGTGCTGACGCCGTCGGGCGCCTCGGCCTGCGGCACGGCGCTGTTGTCGGTGCTCGGGGCCGGCGACCATCTTCTGATGATCGACAGCGTCTACGCCCCCACCCGCAACATCTGCGACGGGCTGCTGAAGCGCTTCGGCGTCGAGACCACCTATTTCGATCCTCTGATCGGCGCCGGCATCGCCGACCTCATCCGGCCGAACACGCGGGCGATCTTCCTCGAGGCGCCCGGCTCGCTCACCTTCGAGATGCCGGACGTGCCGGCGATCGTCGCGGCGGCGCGGGGGCGCGACCTCCTCACCCTGATCGACAACACCTGGGCGACGCCGCTCTTCTTCCGGCCGCTCGACCGCGGCGTCGACATGTCGATCATGGCGGCGACCAAGTACGTCGTCGGCCATTCCGACGCGCTGGTCGGCACCATCGCCTGCGGTCCGCGGGCCTGGAAGCGGGTGAAGGCGACCCACGGCGACCTCGGCCTGTTCACCGGACCGGACGACATGTATCTGGCGCTGCGCGGCCTGAGGACGATGGCCGTCCGCCTCGCCCATCAACAGAAGAGCGCCCTCGCCCTCGCCGAGTGGTTCGCGGCGCGGCCTGAGGTGTCGCGGGTGCTCCATCCCGCCCTCCCCTCCGATCCCGGCCACGCCATCTGGAAGCGCGACTTCTCCGGCGCTTCCGGCCTCTTCGGCGTGGTGATGAAGGGCGGATCGGACGCCGCCGTCGATGCCTTCCTCGATCGTCTCGAGCTCTTCGGCCTCGGCTATTCCTGGGGCGGCTTCGAGAGCCTCGCCATACCGGCCGACCCGCGGGCGGTGCGCACCGCGGTGCCCTGGCGTGAGGAAGGGTCGCTGCTGCGTTTCCAGATCGGGCTCGAGGATGTCGGCGATCTCATCGCCGATCTCGACGCCGGCCTCGCTCGCTGGTGCGCGGCGCTCGCGGGCTGAGGGTCACGCCTTCGGCGCCTTCGCCCGATCGATCAGGGCGGCGAGCACGTCGGGCCAGTTGCCCGGCCGGTCCGCCGCCTTGGGCTCGAGCCGGCCGTCGGCGCGACGGCGGAAGACCAGATTGCGGCGGGCGAGCGCGTGCGCCGCGGTCAAGGTGAAGGCGGCGCCGAAGCCGAAGCCGGCGATGACGTCGGCGGGAAAATGTGCGTCGAGCAGGATGCGCGAGAGCGCCACCGCCCCGCCGACGGCGAGGATCGGCGCGCGCATCGCCGGGAAGAGCAGCGCCAGAACCATCGCCGTCGCCCCCGCCGTGGTCGAGTGACCGGAGGGGAAGGAGGCGTATTTCGCGGCGAAGGACAGCGGGTGGAGCTCGAAGACGTTCGCCCCGGCGAGATGCTCCGGGCGGGCGCGGCCGAAGACGTTCTTGATCGCCGAGGCGGCGATGCCGCTGCCGGCGACCGCGACGAAGGCGAAGGCCGCGGCGAAACCGATCTCGACGAGACCGGCGCGGACGCGCCGAGCGAGCCCTTCGGGCGGCACCACCAGGCAGAAGACGAGGATCGCCGCCGAGACGACGAGGATCTCGACTCCTTCGCCGTAGGAGGTGAGCGTCTTCAGGAACGAACGCCAGCCGCCGGTCGCACCGCCACCGAGGTCCCGCCCCGAGGGATCGAGGAAGGCGACGGCGGCCAGAGCGGCGGTCAGGGTCGCGGCCATGACGAAGGCGGGAGCCTCGTCGCGCGGGCCGATCATCGCGGCGCGGCGCGCCCGGCGATGGGACAGGATGGCGAGCCCGGCACGCGACCGCTCGACGATCCGTCGGCCGAAGACGCCGAGCAGCGCGATCAGGGCTTCCCTCGTCCGCACCGATCCACTCCCTCCCGCGCGCCTCCAACGAACGAAGGCCGCCACCCATGGGATGGCGACCCGCGAATCGGACCTCGATGGTTCCCGTCGCACCGCCGCCGCTCCCTCTCGCCCGACGCTCTATCACGGGGCGGTGTGGCGATCAAAGCGACGGCCGCGTCACTTCACCGGCGGCGGCAGGAGCTGGGCGACGGTGACCGGCGGCAGGCCGGACTGCTCGTCGGGCACCGGCGGCAACAGAGGCAGGCGGTTGGAATGCACCGGGGCCGACCCGTTGGTGCCGGCGGTCGGCACCACCGGCGCCGGCGGCGGGGCCGCGGTGACCGAGACCGGCGGGGTGTAGTCGCCGCGTTCGATGCCGCCGGAGCAGGCGCCGAGGCCGGCGGTGAGCGTGGCGGCGAACGCGGCGAGCACGAGGCGGCGAAGAGCGGTGGGGCTCGTCAAAGCGGGACTCCTTGCGGTCGCGAAAGAAAACCCGGGGAATCTGACGCGACCCGTTCAAGAAGTCGTTAAACACGAGCATCTACTCTCGAATTTGGTTCACGAGAGGTTGACGACTCTCCCCGGCTCGGGCGAATGGGCGCACTCCGTCGGGCGATGGAGGCGCGCATCCCACAAAAGTTTGATGGAAAATCGAACATTTTGTGGGAGACGTTTGTCACAAGTCAAAGAGTCGGCCACCGTCGCCGTGGCATTGAACGGCCGCGCCGTTCGGGGGCCACCGGTGGCGAGAAGGGACATCGTTCCGACGACCGCGCCTCGAAAGGATCGAGGCGCCGGATCGGAACGTTCAACGAGGAAGACGAGATGTCCGAAGCACGCAAGTCCGTCGCGATCGTCATCGCCGGCTCGGGCGGCACCGGCGCCATCACCGCCGGCAGCGCCATCCTCGCCGCCGCGGCGCGCGACGGCCACTACGGTCTGATGACCAAGCTCTCCGGCGCCCAGGTGCGCGGAGGCGAGGCCGCCGCCCTGCTCGAGGTCGGCGTCGATCCGATCGAATCGCAACCCGACCGTTTCGACTGCCTGATCGCCCTCGACTGGCAGGACGTCCACCGTTTCGCTCCCGAGATCCCGCTCGACGCTTCGAGCCTGATCGTCTGCGACCCGAAGAACGGCGCCGTTCCCGAGGCGATCGCCCGTTCCGGTGCCCGCATCATCGAACTGCCGATCGCCGAGATCGCGTCTTCGGTCGAGGGCGGCCGCATCAACATGGTCGGCTTCGGCATCGCCGCCGAACTCGCCGGGCTCGAGGCCGGGGCGGTCGACGAGGCGATCCGGGCGATGATCGGCGGCAAGGGCGAGCGGGCGGTCACCGCCTCGCTCGGCGCCAGCGCCGCCGGGCGGGCCGCCTTCGCCGCCACCGGCACGTCGATGAAGCTTCCCGCCGGCCGCAAGGCGGAGCGCTGGATGCTGTCGGGCAACGAGGCCGTCGGGCTCGGGGCGCTGCGCGGCGGCATCACCTTCGTCGCCGCCTATCCGATCACGCCGGCGACCGAGATCACCGAATGGCTCGCCGTGCAGATGCAGGAGTTCGGCGGCCGGGTGGTGCTGGCCGAGGACGAGATCGCCGCCGTCAACATGTGCTGCGGGTCCTCCTTCGGCGGGGCACCGACCATGACCATCACCTCCGGTCCCGGTCTGGCGTTGAAGGTGGAGACCATCGGTCTGGCCATCGCCGCCGAGATCCCGATGGTGATCGTCGACGTCATGCGCGTCGGTCCGTCGACCGGCATCCCGACCAAGTCCGACCAGGGCGATCTCGACATCGCCCTGCACGGCACGCCGGGCGATGCGCCGCGGGTCGTGGTCGCGCCGATCTCGATCGCCGACTGCCCGGCCACGACCGAGCGCGCCGTCCACCTCGCCGAGGCGCTGCAGACGCCGGTGATGCTGCTCTCCGACCAGTCGATCGGCCAGACGCAGACCATCATCGACATCCCGGCCGACCGGCCGGCGCCGCTGACGCGCTCGACGGTGCCTTTCGCCACCGGTCCGGACTTCCGCCGTTACGTGCTGACCGACAGCGGCGTCTCGCCGATGCCGGCGCCCGGCACGCCGGATTGCCAATGGGTCGCCGACGGCCTCTCCCACGCCGAGAGCGGCCATCCCTCGAACTCGGCGGCGAACCACGTCGCCCAGATCGAGAAGCGCAAGCGCAAGCTCGAGACCTTCGACTTCGGCGACACCTGGGGCGAGGTCCACGGCCCCGCCGACGCGCCGCTCGCCCTCCTCGCCTTCGGCTCCAGCGTCGGCCCGGCCAAGGTGGCGGCCGAACGGCTCACCGCCGCCGGCACGCCGACCCGGGTGGTGGCGCTGCGCCTGCTCTCACCGGTGCCGAAGGCGAAACTCGCAGCCGCCCTCGCCGGGGCGAAGCGCACCGTCGTCGTCGAGCAGAACCACAGCGGCCAGCTCTACCGCCATCTCAGGGGCGAGAGAGCGCTGCCGCACGGGGCGGAGAGCTTCGCCCGACCCGGCCCGGCGCCGTTCCGCGCCGCCGAGATCGTCGCCCACATTTCGCAAGAGGTCGCCGCATGACCATCCACGAACAGCCCCATGCTTGTCCGCAGCAGCTGACGCTGAAGGACTTCAAATCTTCGGTCGAGCCGATCTGGTGTTCCGGTTGCGGCGATTTCGGCGTGTTGCAGGCGTTGCAACGGGCGCTCGCCGAGCTCGGCCGGCCGCCGCACGAGGTGGTGGTGGTCTCCGGCATCGGCTGCTCGTCGCGGCTGCCGGCCTACACGACCGCCTACGGCTTCCACGGCGTCCACGGCCGGGCGCTGCCGGTCGCCACCGGCCTCAAGCTCGCCCGCCCCGACCTCGAGGTGATCACCGTCGGCGGCGACGGCGACGGTTACTCGATCGGCGGCAACCACTTCCTCCACGCGGCGCGGCGCAACGTCGACCTGACCTACATCGTCATGGACAACCGGGTCTACGGCATGACCAAGGGCCAGCCGTCGCCGACCACCGAGGCCGACTGGGACAGCGACGCGGCCCCCGGCGGTACCGGCGTCAAGCCGTTCTCGCCGCTCGCCATCGCTCTCGCCGCCGGCGCCAACTTCGTCGCCCGCGGCTTCGCCCTCGACGTCAAGCCGCTGGCGGCGATGATCGTCGAGGCGGTCCGCCATCCCGGCTTCTCGTTCCTCGAGATCCTGTCGCCCTGCATCACCTTCCGCCCCGAAGAGATGGAGTGGAAGAAGTCGGTCGAACGCGGCGCCATCCAGCCGACCTCCGACCGCGCCCAAGCGACGGCGACGGTGCTCTCAGACACCGAGATGGCGACCGGCATCTTCTTCAAGGGCGATCGCGGCACCTATCGCGAAGCGCCCCGGGGGCACGGCGATCCGGAGAAGATCGCGGCGCAGTTCCGTGTCGGCGGAACCGCCCACATGGTGCCCGAGGACAGCGCCTGCTGCGGCGGCGGCCGGGCGCTCTGAGGCGTCCTCGACCGCACGGCGGAGACGAAGAAGGGCCCGGCGACGGGCCCTTTCTCATATCACCGACCGAGCGTTCTCGCGTGGGGTCAGGCGTCGGGGACGAAGGCGACGCCCATGTCCCGGCCGCAGACCCACATCCTCTCCACCCGGCGACGCTCGCCACGTTCGACCAGCAACAGCTCGAACCAACGCGGAACCACCGGCGGCCCGCCGAAGCGCAGTTGCGCGCCACTGGACGAGATGTTCCTGACCCGGCAGTCGATGGTCGAGAAGCGTTCGTTGAACACCGCACGAGCTCCGAGCACGGTCCTCGACCGGACTTCGCGGCGGCGTTCCATGCGTATGACGGTAGCGTCCACGGCACACTCCCTGACTTGTCCCGAGCGGTACCGTATCAGTTCGGTTGCGCACTACGACCGTTTGGTTGACGAACGGTTAACGGGGCGACCCGCTTCTCGCGAGGGAGGCCCGCCCGTACCGCGTGACCCGCCGCGAGGAGAAGCGCGCCGCGGCCACACCGCCCCTCCCCTTCCCCGCCGGTTTCGTGCCAGCATGTCCCGGCCGGCGCGGCGAGCGGCGGCGGGAGGGATGCGATGATCGAACTGCACCAGTTCGCGCCGGTCGACGGCGTCAACCTGAGCCCGTTCTGCGCCAAGGTGGAGACCTATCTGCGGCTCCGCCGCATTCCCCATCGGGTGGTGGTCGATCCGCCGTTCAAGGGGCCGAAGGGCAAGCTGCCGTTCATCGTCGATGGGCCGACGACGATCGACGACAGTTCGCAGATCCTCGCCCATCTCGAGGCGACGCGGCCCGATCCGCTCGACGCCGGGCTCGACGCGGCGGCGCGCGCGACGGCGCATCTGGTGAAGCGCACGCTGGAGGAGAGCCTCTATTTCGCGATGCTCTTCGACCGCTGGGCGGACGACGCGAACTGGCCGCGCACCCGCGACGCGCTCTTCGCGGCGATCCCGAAGGCGGTCCGACCGGCCGTCACCGCGCTCATCCGGCGTAAGATCCTGCGCGATCTCAAGGGAGAGGGCACGGGAAAGATGACCCCGGAGGAGGTCGCGGGCCGCGGTGCGGCCGACATCGCCGCGGTCGCGGAAGTCCTCGGAGAGCGCGACTTCCTCGTCTGCGACCGGGTGACGACGATCGACGTCGTCCTCTTCGCCTTCATCGACAATCTGTCGAGAGGCGGGTTCGCCGGTCCGCTGCGGGAGGCGGCGACGGCGAGCGCCGGCCTCGTCGGGCATCACCGACGCATGACGGCGCTCCTCGCCGCGAGCGCGAGCGCCGATCCCGGGTGAGCGGGTGTCAGCCGAGCTCGACGCCCATCTCGCCGTCGCGCATCCAGACCTTGCGGGCCTTGCGCCGCATGTTGCGGCCGTCGATGCGCAGCTCGAACTCCTCGGGCAGCCAGGGCGTACCGCCGAACTGCAGACGGGCGCCGTGTTCGGCGAGGCTGCGGACCAGGCAGTCGAGGGTCGAACTCCGGTTGTTCATCACCACGTGGCCACCGAGCAGCGCGCGCCTGCGCATCTCACGGCGACGTTCGGTCGAGGTCGCGTCCATGTTCCCTCCCTCTGTGGAGACCACTGTCTGGCGACAGTCTAAGCCCGAGGGCCCCGTCGGACGAAGCGAAAGCCCGCATCGCGGTGAACGGCGGGTGACGGCGATCGGTCGATTTCGATCGATGACGCGCGGTCGCCGCCCGCCGGGTTAGGCTCGGGGACGGGCGATTCGGGCGTCGCCGCGGAGGAGGGGTCGGTGATCCGCATCCTGCACACCGCCGATTGGCATCTCGGCCAGACCCTGATGGGCTGGAGCCGCGACCACGAACACGAGGCGGCGCTCGCCGCCCTCGTCGAGATCGCCGTGGCGCGCGAGATCGATGCGCTGATCGTCGCCGGCGACGTCTTCGACACGCAGAACCCGCCCCCGCGGGCCGAACGCCTGCTCTACGACACGCTCGTCGATTTGCGCCGGCGCATTCCCCATCTCACCGTCGTCGTCACCGCCGGCAACCACGATCCCGCCGGCCGGCTCGAGGCGCCGCGGCCGGTGCTCGCCGCGCTCGGCATCCACGCGGTCGGGACGGTGGCGCGCGCGGCGGAGGGCATCGACCTCGACCGCCATCTCGTCCCCCTCCCCGACCGGCACGGACGGATCGAGGCGCACGCGCTCGTTCTCCCCTATCTCGGCCCGGCGTCACTGCCGCCGATCGACCGTCGATCGGAGGAGCCGGGCTCGCCGGTGGTCAGGGCGGTGCGGACCTTCCACGAAGCGGCGATCGGTGCGGCGCGGGCACGCATCGGCGCGACGCCGCTCGTCGTCACGGGACACCTCGCCGTCGGTGGCGGGCTCGAGTCGGAGGGCGCCGAGCGGCGCATCCTGATCGGCGGCGAACACGCGGTGCCGAGCGACCTCTTCCCGGCCGATCTCGCCTATGTGGCGCTCGGCCATCTCCATCGACCGCAGGCGATCGGACGGCCGACGCTGCGCTATTCGGGCTCGCTCTTTCCGCTGTCGGCGAGCGAGCGCGACTACGACCACGGCGTCTCGCTGGTGACGATCGAAGGGGCGGAGGTCGCGGTCGAGCACCTGTCGCTGCCGCGCCCGTTGCCGTTCCTGCGCCTGCCGGCGAATGGGACGATGACCCGAGGCGAGATCGAGGCCGCCTTCGCCGGGCTCGGCCTCGCCCCCGACCTGCCCGTCGAGGTGCGACCCTGGGTGCAACTGGCGTTGCGGCTCGAGGGACCCGACCCCGGCCTCAAGGCGGAGCTGGACCGCGCCGCCGAGGCCTTTCCGGTTCGCCTCGTCGGGCATACGATCGAGAAGCCGGAGATCGACCCGGCCACGCACGCCGACGCCGCCGACACCTTCGTCGACCTCGCCGAGCGCGATCCGGAGGAGCTCTTCCGCCTCGCCTTCGCCCGTCACCACGGCGTCGGCCCGGAACCGGCGCATCTCGGCGCCTTCGCCGAGATCCGAGAGGAGGTGTGAATGCGCATCCTCGCCGTGCGCGGACAGAACCTCGCCAGCCTCGCGGAGCCCTTCGCCATCGACCTTCGGGTGGAACCGCTGGCGAGCGCCGGTCTCTTCGCCATCACCGGCGAGACCGGTGCGGGCAAGTCGACGCTGCTCGACGCCATCTGCCTGGCGCTCTACGGGCGCTTCCCGCGCATCTCCTCGCTCGGTGCCGACGAGGACATTCCCGACGGCGGCGACGGCGAAGCGCTGAAGGCGCGCGACCCGCGCTCGATCCTCAGGCGCGGCGCGACGGCCGGCTGGGCCGAGGTCGACTTCCTCGGCGTCGACGGCCGGCCCTACCGCGCCCACTGGGCGACCTATCGGGCGCGCAACCGACCCGGCGGGCGGTTGCAGCCGGCGAGCCGCCGCCTCGATCGGCTGGGTGCCGACGGCGCCCCCTGCGAGACCATCGCCGACAAGGTCACGACCGTCGACGCCCGGGTGGCGGACCTCACCGACCTCACCTTCGAGCAATTCCGTCGCACCGTATTGCTGGCGCAGGGCGATTTCGACGCCTTCCTGCGCGCCGACGACCGGGAGCGCGCCGATCTGCTGGAGAAGATCACCGGCACCGAGATCTACGCCCTCCTCTCCAGCCGCGCCCACGAGAAGACCCGCGAGGCGCGCGACGCCGTCACCCTGCTCGAGGTGCGCCGGCGCGAGATCGGCCTCGCCGATCCGCGGACACGCGACGAACGGCAGGTGCGCCGCGGCGATCTGGCGGCGCGGCTCGACACGGTGCGGCGCGCCGCGGAAGACGCACGCGCCGGACTCGCCGCCCTCGATCGCATCGCCGCCGCCGAGAAACTGGCGGCGGAAGCGGCCGCCGAAGTCGCGGCGGCCGACGACGCGCGCACGGCGATGGGCGAGGCGCGCGACCGGCTCGACCGGATCGCCAGGGCCCAGGCGCTCCGCCCCGCCTTCACCCTGCTCGCCGACGCCGAGATCGGCGAGGGCAACGCGGTGCGCGCACTGGCGGATGTCGAGACGCAACTGACCGAGACCACGCCGGCGATCGAGCGGGCCCGCGAGGCGCGCGACGCGGCGGTCGCTGCGCTCGCCGCCGTCGACGCCCGGGTCGCCGAGCTGACGCCGCTGTGGGAAGCGGCCGGAAAGCTCGACGTGCGGCTCGAGGAGGCGCGGCGCGAGGCGGAGGTGGCGGAAGAACCCCGCCGGAGCCTGCGCGACGCTCTCGACGGCGAGACGAAGCGGCTCGATGCGCTCGATGCCCGTCGTCTCGAGGTCGCCGCGGAGATCGGCCGGCTGGAGCACGAACTCGTCCGGCTCGACGCGCTCGCCCCCATCGCCGAGCGCTGGGAGGAGTTCGAGGTGCGGCTCAACGAGCGGGTCGCCGCGGTCGAGGAAGCGGTGGCCGCCGCCGGCCGACGCGCCGCCGCCGAGAAGCGGCTCGCCGACTTCGCAGGCCGACTCGAGGCGCACGAGCACGACGAGGCGACGGACGGCGAGCGGCGCGCCGAGGTCGTCGCCCGCCTCGCCGAGCGACGCGCCGCGGCGGCGGCGATCGACGAAGCCGCGATGCGCGCCCGCGACGGCGCCCTCGCCGCCCTCGGGGGGGTGATCACCGCGACCCGGCCGATCGCGGCGGCGCGGACGACGGCGCTCGCCGATGCCGAGGACGGGGCGCGCCGGGCCGAAGCGGCGACCGACGAGGCGGCCGAGATCGAGGCGCGGCGTCGCGACGTCGTCGACCGCCGGGAGATCGCCCGCACCCGACGCGACGGGCTCTCGGCGGCGGCGGAACTGGCGAACGCCGTCACTTCGGCCGAAGCGGCGCGGCTGCGCGGCCGTCTCGTCGAGTCCGAACCCTGTCCGGTGTGCGGCTCGCGCGATCATCCGGTGACACACGATCCCGAGATCGTCGCGGCGCTCGAGCGGATCCGCGCCGAACGGGCGGCGCTCGACGAGGAGATCGGGGCGGCCGACCGGCTCGTCGCCGAACTCGACGGAGAGCTGGCCGCGACGGTGGCGCGGGCGGCGGAGGCGACGGCGCGCCGCGAGCGCGCCCGGCGCCTGCTCGGCGAGACGGAAACCGCGCTCGGCGACGGGCTCGCCCGCATCGCCGACGACGCCGACGCGCTCGGCCTCGACGCGGGGCTCGGTGGGGCGGAGACCGCCGACGCGCTCGATCGGCTCGCCCACACGGTCGAAACGGCGCGGAACGAGGCGGCGACGGTTCTTTCCGGCATCGGTCGGCTCGCCGCCGAGATCGACGGTCTGCACCGAACCCTCGACCGGCTCGATGGCGAGCGGGAGGCGCGGCGCGCGGCGCGGCGGGCGGAGGAGACGGAAGCCGGCACTGCGCGGGGCGAGGTCGCCGCGGCGGCCGAGGGCGAGGCCGGGGCGCGACGCCGGCTCGTCGACCTCGACGCACGGCTGACGCCGCTTCTCACCGGCCTCGGGATCGGTGCCGACGACCTCGACCGCGATTCCCGGGCGCTGATCGACCACTTGTCACGCGGCGTCGCCGATCGCCGCGCCAAGGCGACGGCGGTGGCCGCGGCGAACGAGGAGGGCAAGGATCTCGAACGCACCCGCCTCGCCGCCCGGGAGGTGGCGATCCGCGCCGAGGAGGCGTTGATCGGCGCCGAAGCGACATTGGCGGCGCGGCGCGAGACGGTCGAGAAACTGGTGGCGGAACGCGCCGGGCTCCTCGGCGGGGTGGCGACGGCGATCCACCGCGAGGCGGTGTCGGCCGAACGCGCCCGGGCGGCGGAGGCGCTCGAGGCGGCGCACCGGACCCTGACGACGGCGCGCACCGCCCACGACACGGCGCTGGCGCTGCACGGCGAACGCCATGCCGCCGCGGTCGAAGCCCAGGACGAAGCGCGCAACCGCGCCCACGCACGCGACCGGGCGCTGGCGGCGGCCGATCTCTCGCTCGAGGAGGCGGTCGACCTGCTGGCGCTGCCGGAGGACCGGATCCTCGAGCTGCGCGAGGCGGTCGCCACCGTCGACCGGCGCGCCACACGGGCACAGGCGGCGGCGGCGGAACGGCGGCGCGACCTCGAGGCGGCGCTCGCCGGCGGGCGGCCGCAGGAGAGCCGCGAGGCGCTCGACGTCGGGCTCGAGGCGGCACGGGTCGAAGCCGAAGGCCTCAACCGCGAGATCGGCGCCATCGACCAGTTGCTGGCGGCCGACGAGGCGGCACGGGCGATCGCCGCCGACCTCGATCGCGAGATCGAAGAGGCGCGAGCGCGGCTCGGCGTCCTCGCCGCGGTCGATGCGGCGATCGGGTCGCGCGATGGCGGCAAGTTCCGGCAGTTCGCGCAAGGCCTGACCCTCGATCGGTTGACCGAACTGGCCAACCGCCATCTCGCCAGCCTCAATCCGCGCTATCGGTTGGCGCGGGCGGAGGGACTGGGCTTGACCATCGTCGACCGCGACATGGGCGACGAGGTGCGCTCGACCCGCTCGCTCTCCGGCGGCGAGCGCTTCCTCGCCTCGCTGGCGCTGGCGCTGGCGCTCTCCGGGCTCGAGGGGCGGCGCTCCTTCGTCGACACGCTGTTCATCGACGAGGGGTTCGGCGCGCTCGACGCCGCCACCCTCGACGTCGCCATCGACGCGCTCGAGGGATTGCAGAGCGAGGGCCGCAAGGTCGGCGTCATCTCCCACGTCGGCGCGATGCACGACCGCATCCCGGTGCAGATCCGGGTGGAGAAAGCCGGCGCCGGGCGCTCACGAGTCCGGGTGACGGCGGGGGCGTGAGGCCTCAGCCGAGCGAGCGGGCTATGGCGGCGCCTATTTCGGCGATGGCGGCGTTGCGGACGGGCATGCTCGCGGTGGTCTCGGCGATGTAGACGGCGATGGTCACCGGCTTCTTCTCGGGAGGCCAGGCCACCGCGACGATGGCGCGGGCGCCGTTGCCGCCGGCGCCGGTCTTGTCGGCGATCCTCCAGGTCTTCGGCAGGCCGGCACGCAGGAGCGCGTCGCCGACCCGGTCGGCGAGGAGCCAACCGGTCAGCGTCTCGCGGCTCGCCGGGGTGAGCGCCTTGCCGAGGACGAGGTCGTGCAACGTACGGGCGGCGGCGGCGGGCGTGGTGGTGTCGCGGTGGTCGCCGGGCTTCGCCTCGTTGAGTTCGGTCTCCCAGCGATCGAGGCGGGTGACGCCGTCGCCGAGCGAGCGCAGGAAGGCGGTGAGGCCTTCCGGCCCGCCGATCGCCTTCAGCAGCAGATTGCCGGCGGTGTTGTCGGAGACGGTGACCGCGGCCTCGGCGATCTCAGCGAGGGTCATGCCGGGCTCGCCGACCCGCTTCTCGGTCACCGGCGAATAGGTCACGAGGTCGGCGGCGGCGAAGACGACGCGACGGTCGAGCTTCTCCTCGCCACGATCCACGCGGGCGAGGAGAGCGGCGGCGGCGAAGGCCTTGAAGGTCGAGGCGAGGGCGAAGCGCTCGGCGGCGCGATGATTCCAGGCGCGGCCGCCGGCATCGTCGAGGACGGCAACGCCGATGCGGGCGCCGAGGCGGGTCTCTGCCGCCTTCACGACGGTCTCGATCGGATCGCTCGCGGCGAGTGCCGTAACCGGTCGCATCGCCCCGAAAGTCGCGGCCGAAGCCGCCGTCCACAACACCCGGCGCCGATCGATCCACATCGCGGTCACCCTTCGCGAACACCCCCGAAGCGGGGCAGCGCGAAGGTCGAACGCCGAGGGTGCGTTTTCACGGCCGGATTCGGGAATTCCGAAGGCGATGTCGCCGTGATCTCGCCGCAAGCCTCGCCGAACGGTGAAGACCCGCACGAAGACCCGCGCCGACGGCCGAAGGAGGCGGAAACGCGAAGAGGTCGGGATCGGGTCCCGGCCTCTCCTCGATCTCGCTCGACGCGGCGGCCGCGCTCAGTACAATCCGCCCTGCTGGAGGCCGCGCTCCTGTTCGGGGGTAACCTTGCGCGCCTTGTCGAACTGCTCGGCGTCGTATCCGATCACCGAGTAGGTGTCCGGCGGCGCGGTGCCCGGCTTGAAGGCTTCCATGATGGTGCCGCCTTCGCCGGGAGAGGCGCGCATGCCGGTGGCGCGGTTGACGGCGATCAGCCGGATGCCCGGCGGCACGCGGAAGGGCACGGCGGGCGTGTCCTTCAGCGCCTCGGCGAAGAAGTCGCGCACCACCGGCGCGGCGGTGTGACCGCCCGACATGCCGCGGCCGAGGCCGCGCGGCTTGTCGTAGCCGATGTAGACGCCGGTGACGAGGTCGGGGGTGAAACCGACGAACCAGACGTCCTTCTCGTCGTTGGTGGTGCCGGTCTTGCCGGCGATCGGGCGCTTGAGGTCGGAGAGCGCGGTGGCGGTGCCGCGCAGCACGACGCCTTCCATGATCGAGGTGATCTGGTAGGCGGTCATCGGGTCGAGCACCTGCTCGCGCTCGTCGATCAGTTGCGGTTCGTCCTGGCGCTCCCATTTCGCCGCATCGCAGCCCTCGCAGACGCGCTTGTCGTGCTTGAACACGGTCTTGCCGTAGCGGTCCTGGATGCGGTCGATGAACGAGGCGGTGACCTTGCGGCCGCCGTTGGCGATGGTGGCGTAGGCCGAGGTCAGGCGCAGCACCGTGGTCTCGCCGGCACCGAGCGACATCGGCAGATAGGCGCCGAGTTCGTCGTAGATGCCGAAGCGCTTGGCGTATTCGACCACCAGCGGCATGCCCATGTCCTTGGCCAGCCGCACCGTCATGGTGTTGCGCGACTGCTCGATGCCGACACGCAGGGTCGAGGGTCCGTAGAACTTCTGCGAATAGTTCTCCGGCTTCCACACCGGCTGGCCCGGTCCGGCCTGGATCTCGATCGGCCCGTCGAGCACCAGCGACGACGGGGTGTAGCCGTTGTCGAGCGCGGCGGCGTAGACGAAGGGCTTGAACGAGGAACCGGGCTGCCGCCACGCTTGAGTGGCACGGTTGAACTCGCTCTCGGCGAAGGAGAAACCGCCGGTCACCGCCAGAACGCGTCCGGTGTGCGGGTCCATGGCGACGAGGGCGCCGGAGACCTCGGGCACCTGCCTGAGCCGCCAGATCGGGCGGTCGCCCGGCGCGGCCGCGACCTTCTCGACATGGACGACGTCGCCGGCGGCGAGCACCGAGGCGGCGCCGCGGCCGATGCCGGAGCGCTTGCCGCTTTCGGCGAGATGGGTCGCCCATTTCATCTGATCGAGCGGGACGATGCCGCGCTCACGCTCGGTGGAGACGCCGCCGGCTATGAGCTTCGGCGGCTGCAGACCGATCTGCGCCTCGTTGTCGCCGACCGAAAGGACCACGGCCAGACGCCATTCGGGCACGTCGGAGAGCCCCTTGAGTTCGGCGAGCGGCGGACCCCAGTCCTTGTCGAGCGGGATGCGCGCGACCGGCCCGCGCCACCCGGCGGCGGTGTCGTAGGCGATGAGACCCTTCATCAACGCCCGCCGCGCCATCAGTTGCAGACGCGGGTCGAGCGAGGTGCGCACCGACAGGCCGCCCTCGTAGAGGCCCTTCTCGCCGTAACGTTCGATGAGCTGGCGGCGCACTTCCTCGGCGAAGTAGTCGGCACCGAAGATGTGCGGTCCGGTGGTGCGCTGCACCACCTTGAGCGGCTCGGCCCTGGCCTTGTCCGCCTGCTCCTGGGTGATGAAGCCGTTGGCGACCATCTGGCCGATGACCCAGTTGCGGCGGCCGAGCGCGGCCTCGGAATTGCGCAGCGGGTGGTAGTTCGACGGCGCCTTGGGCAGGGCGGCGAGATAGGCGGCCTCGGCGATGGTCAGTTCGTGCACCGACTTGTCGAAATAGAGCAGTGCCGCGGCGGCCACCCCGTAGGCTCCCACGCCCAGATAGATCTGGTTCATGTAGAGCTCGAGGATCTCCTCTTTCGAATATGCGGTCTCGATGCGCACCGCCAGGATGGCCTCCTTCAGCTTGCGCTCGAGCGTCTGTTCGTTGGTCAGGAGGAAGTTCTTCGCCACCTGCTGGGTGATGGTGGAGGCGCCCTGCGGCCGGCGGCCGGCGAGCTTGTTCTGCACCGTGACGATGGCGGCGCGGACGATGCCTTCCGGATCGAGGCCGACGTGCTCATAGAAATTCTTGTCCTCGGCGGAGAGGAAGGCGTTCTTGAGGAGCGGCGGAATCGCCTGGCTCGGCAGGAACAGGCGCCTTTCGTGGGCGTATTCGGCCACGAGTTCGCCGTCGGAGGCGTGCACCCGGCTCATCACCGGCGGCTCGTAGTTCTTCAGCGCGGTGTAGTCGGGCAGATCCTGTTCGACATATTTATAGGCGAGCCAACCGCCGCCGGCGATCAGCAGCAGCGCCACCGAGCCGATGCCGAACAGATAGCCGATGAACCGCAACAGGAACATGCCGCCCGATCTTCCTTGCCTCGCCGCCGACCCCTCCGTGACGGGAGTCGACGACCCTTCTCGACGGCGTCCGGCGCCGCTCCGCACGATCTGTCCCGAGGGTGCCGGTTCGCCGACGAGCCCCGTCCGCTCCGAGGGGACACGCCGTCCCCGGAGCGCCCGACGTTCGCCCGATCGCCGCTTCGCCTCCCACGGGAGGGGCCGCCACCCACCCGTCGCCCCCGCCGACCGGCGGTGGCCCGCCGCGCCGTGTGCCCGGGAAGGGTCGGCGAAGCACGGCGAGCAATAGGCGCCTCGCCTTTGTTTTTCAAGTTTATGGCGAAGCTGGGGCGCCGCCGCCCTCATCCTTGGCCGGCCGGGCGATCGACCCGCGCGCGGCGAAGAAGCGGTCGATGGCGGTGATCAACGAGGTCGCCGTCTTCTCCCGCCAATCCTGCGAGGTGAGCAGCGCCTCGTCCTCCTTGTTGGAGAGGAAGCCGAGTTCGACCAATGCCGAGGGAACGTCGTGGGCGCGCAGCACCTTGAGGCCGGCCTGTCGGTGGGGCTGCGACTTCACCAGCCGTCCGTGACGGCGGTATTCGTCGAGGATGTCGCGGGCGAAGACCTGGCTGAGCCGGCGCGTCTCGCGCAGCGTCAGGTCGGCGAGGATGCCGGCGACCTCGGGTTCGGCCTCCTCGACGACGTGGCCGGCGATGACCTCGGACTGGTTCTCCTTGGCGGCGAGCGCCGCGGCCTTCTCGTCGGACGGGGTCTCGGCGAGGGTGTAGATGGTGGCGCCGCGCACCGAGTGGTCGTATTCGGCGTCGGCATGGATCGACAGGAAGAGGTCGGCGTGGCGGGCGCGGGCGATGCGCAGCCGCTCGGACAAGCCGAGGAAGACGTCCTCCTCGCGGGTCGCCACCACCTCGTAGCGGCCGGTCTCGCGCAACCGGCGGACCAACGTCCTCGACATCTCCAGCACGACGGCCTTCTCGGGCGTGCCGGTCGCCGGCGAGACCGTACCGGCGTCGCCGCCGCCGTGGCCGGCGTCGATCACCACCACCGGCCGCGCCGTGCGGGCGGTCACCTCCGTCGCTTCGGGACGACCGCCGGCGGCGACGACCGCCGCGGCCACCGCGCCGCCGAGCTCGACGGCGGCGGTGCGACGCATCTCCTCGGCGCTCGCCCCGGCGAGCACCACGACGAGGCGGGCGCCGCCGGCCGGGATCGCCGGGTCGAGTTCGGCATGGGCGATGCGCACCGTACCGCGGGTGTCGAGGACGAGACGCGAGCGGCCGGCGGCGAGCGCTCCGAAACGCCAAGCGGCGACGAGGCCGCGCCCGGCGCCACCCACCACCCCGCGGTCGAATCGCGCCGCGGGCAGATCGACGACGACGCGCGACGGCGTCATCAGCGTGAAGACACGGACGGGCGCGGGGCGCGTGAGGTCGAGGGTGACCACCGTGCGGCTGTCGTCGCCGCCGATCGACCAACCGGAAAGACCGAGCACCTCGCCGGTGGCGGCCGGGGCCGCTCCGGGGCGTGACGGCACCGTTCCGTCGCCGGCCGGTGGCGCGGTGGCGCCGCGCAGGCCGGTGGCGAGGAGATCGCCGATGCGGTCGATACTCTCGGGTGCCGCGGCGCGGGCGAGCCCGACGGAGGCGAACAGAAGACCGAGAGCGACGACGACGAAGGCGGCGAGCCGCCGCGACGTCGCGCCGAGCCTCGCCCGTTCCGCATCTCGTGCCACCGTTTCGCCGATCATCGTGCGCCAGTCGACCTCTCGCCCCTCCCCCAACCCGGTGATAGACCATGGCGAAGGCGGAGTTAACTCCCCGTTGACGCTTCTTCGACGACGCGGGCGGCGGGGGCGTCACCGGGGTGCGACGGGATGAACCCGGGCGGCTTGCATTGCCGGAGCGCGCCCCGTAAGTATGGGACCAAGGAATTCGTTCTCCTCCCGAATCCGTCGTGGGCCGTGTATCGCCCGGCGGGCGTTGCGGAAGCGGCGAACGATCCGGTGGTCCAGTCCCGCGCCCGCGACGTCGTCCGGTTCGAAGTTCGAGCCCACGTCCATCCGAGCCACGGTGAAACGCTTCCCGTGTGGGGACCACGCCCGCGGACGCTCCGTCCGTCGGCCGTGCCGGAACCGGTATCGTACGTGCGCTCGCGATCCGGCGAGGAAGAGGCTCCTGGGTGCCGGATGGCGTCGACGCGAGGATCGTCGGTGTGTCCGGGGCTCTCACGGGCGGGGCGTGCCCCACGGGTGCCGTCGTCCGTCGCCGTTTCCATGGGCACATGCCCAAGGGCGCGACCGGGCTGCGGACCACAACTCGGCCGGAGAGGCGTTTCGCTTCCACCGGTCCTTCGAACCGACGGGTCGATACCACGGCCATGCCGAATGTGAAGACGACGAGCGCGATGAGGGCAGCGGTGTTCCACCGCCCGGCTTCGCCTCGATTCGTTTCCGCTTCGTCGGCCGCGCCGTCGACCGTCCCTTCACCTTTCCATCTTCCGTCAGATCCGACCCGCCCGCCCGCCGCCGTCCTCCTCGGGACGCGGCCGGGGTCGTGGGTCGTGGAGTTCATGCCTCATGGCCAACAAGATGCTCATCGACGCCACCCACCCGGAGGAAACCCGGGTGGTGGTGGTGCGCGGCAGTCGCGTCGAGGAATTCGACTTCGAGTCCGCCGCCAAGAAGCAGCTCAGGGGTAACATCTATCTCGCCAAGGTGACCCGGGTCGAACCGTCGCTCCAAGCGGCGTTCGTCGACTACGGCGGCAACCGCCACGGCTTCCTCGCCTTCTCCGAGATCCACCCCGACTACTACCAGATCCCGACCGCCGACCGCCTCGCCCTGCTCGAGGAAGAGGCGCGGATGCATTCCGAGGCCGACCGCGAGGAGAGCCGCACCCGCCGCAAGCCGAAGCCGAAGGCCGCCGAGGCCGAGGGCGAGGAGACGAGCGAGGCCGACGACAACGGCGAGAACGACGAGGACAGCGTCGAGAGCGTCGGCTCCGAGGACGCGCTCGAGGAGCTGCCCGAGCGCCGGCCGCAGCAGCGGCTGCGCCGCCAGTACAAGATCCAGGAAGTGATCAAGCGCCGTCAGGTGCTGCTGGTCCAGGTGGTCAAGGAGGAGCGCGGCAACAAGGGTGCGGCGCTCACCACTTATCTGTCGCTCGCCGGCCGCTATTCGGTGCTGATGCCCAATACCGCACGCGGCGGCGGCATCTCGCGCAAGATCACCCAGCCGACCGACCGCAAGCGGCTGAAGACCATCGCCCAGGAGCTCGAGGTTCCGGAGGGCATGGGCGTCATCGTCCGCACCGCCGGCGCCGCCCGCACCAAGGCCGAGATCAAGCGCGACTTCGAATATCTCCTGCGCCTGTGGGAGAACGTCCGCGAGCTGACGCTGAAGTCGAGCGCGCCGAAACTGGTCTACGAGGAAGGCTCGCTGATCAAGCGATCGATCCGTGACCTCTACAACAAGGACATCGACGAAGTCCTGGTCGCCGGCGAGGAGGGCTATCGCGAAGCCAAGGACTTCATGCGCATGCTCATGCCGAGCCATGCCAAGAACGTCCAGAACTACCGCGAGCCGACCCCGGTGTTCACCCGCTTCGGGGTGGAGAGCCAGCTCGACGCGATGTTCAGCCCGCAGGTCACCCTGCGCTCGGGCGGCTACATCGTCATCAACCAGACCGAGGCACTCGTCTCCATCGACGTCAACTCGGGCAAGTCGACGCGCGAACACAACATCGAGGATACGGCGCTCGCCACCAACCTCGAGGCGTCGGAAGAGGTTTCGCGTCAGCTGCGCCTGCGCGACCTCGCCGGCCTGATCGTCATCGACTTCATCGACATGGAGGAGAACCGCAACAATCGTGCGGTCGAGCGTCGATTGAAGGAGTGCCTGAAGAACGATCGCGCCCGCATCCAGGTCGGGCGAATCTCGCACTTCGGCCTGATGGAGATGAGCCGCCAGCGCATCCGCACCGGCGTACTCGAGAGCTCCATGGTGATCTGCCCGCACTGCGGCGGCACCGGCATGGTGCGTTCGACCGAATCGGTTGCGCTGCACGTTCTGCGCGGACTCGAGGAGGCGATGCTGAAGGGCGTCACCCACGACCTGATCGTGCGCACCCGCACCTCGGTCGCCCTCTACATCCTCAACAACAAGCGCGGTCACCTCGCCGATCTCGAGCGCCGCTTCGGCCTCGACATCACCGTGCTCGCCGACGATCACGCCAGCCAGGCCGGTCACCTCTACGTCGTCGAGAAGGGCGATCCGGTGATCCCGCGCGAGCGGCCGGAAGCGCCGGTGACGCCGGTCGTCGTCGTCGAAGAGCCCGAGGAAGAGGTCGAGATCGAGGAGACCGAGGACGAGGCCGAAGCGCCGCGCCGCGAGCGTCCCGAAGCCGAGCGCGGCGACGGCGAGAACGGCCGTCGTCGTCGGCGGCGCCGGCGGCGGGGCCGTGGCCGTACCGGCGAGGGTGGCGCCGAGGCCGGAGTCGGTGAAGGATCCGACAACGCCTCCGGTGACGACTTCGAAGGCGACGAGGGAGACGAACGCGAGGAACGCGAGGACCGCGAGGAGGCCGAGGGCGCCGACGCGGCTCAGGGCAACGGCGAATCGCAACGCAAGCGGCGGCGGCGCGGTCGCCGCGGTGGCCGGCGCAACCGAGGTGAAGGCGGCGAAGGTCAATCCGGGCCCGATGCCGACGACGGATCCGAGGCCGGTGAGGCCGACGACGAGGCGGAAGCCGCCGACGCCGGCGAGACCCCCGACGCCGAGGCCCCCGACGTCGTCGTCGTCGACCGCGAGACGCTCGCGGCCGAGGTGAAGGCCGAGGAGGAGGCGAAGGCCGACGATGAGGCCGCGAAGCCGGCCAAGCCGAAGCGGGTCCGCGCGCCGCGCAAGACGGCCAAGGCCAAGGCGGCCGAGGAGGCCGCGGCGGCGGAAACGGCGAGCGAGGCCGTTCCGGCCGAGGTCGCCTCCGAACCGACTCCGGACGCCGAGCCGACGCAGGCGAGCGAGGCGGAGCCGGTGGCGGAAGCCGCCCCGACGATCGAGGAGCCGTCGGCCGAGCCGGAGGCTCCGGCCAAGCCCGCGCCGACCTCGACCGAGATGCCTCCTGATCAGCCGAAGAAGACGGGTTGGTGGTCCAAGAAGGGCTTCCTGTGAGTTCTTCGCGCTATATCTGAACAAAGAAAAGGCCGGGAGCGATCCCGGCCTTCCTCGTTTTCGATGTGCCGGTCACGGAGCACCGGCCCCTCACCTCACCTCAACCAGCCGCCGAGGCGGGCGACCGCCTCCTCCATGTCGGCGCTCGTACCGGCGAAGGAGAAGCGGACGTAACGGTTGCCGCGCGCCGCGTCGAAATCGGGACCCGGGGTCGCCGCGACGCCGGCCTCGTTCAGCATGCGTTTGACGAAATCGAGGCTGTCGTTGGAGAAGCGGGCGATCGAGGCATAGGCGTAGAAGGCGCCGTCCACGGGGAAGAGATCCTCGAAGCCGAGCCGCGGCAGGTGCTCGAGGAGGAAGGCGCGATTCGCCGCATAGCCGGCCTTGACCCGGTCGAGTTCGACGGTCGCCTGCGGAGAGAACGCCTCGATCGCGGCGCGCTGCGAGATCTCGTTGTTGGAGAGCGTCAGGTTCTGCGCCAGCCGGTCGACGGGCTTCACCAATTGCTCCGGCACGATCATCCAGCCGATGCGCCAGCCGGTCATGCAGTAGTACTTGGAGAAGGAGTTGACGACGATCGCCCGATCCGAGGTGGCCAGCGCCGTCGCCTGGGCGCCGTCGTAGACGAGGCCGTGGTAGATCTCGTCGGAGATGAACCAGATGCCGAGGTCGTCGCAGGTCCTGACCAGCGCGTCGAGCGCCGCGGGCGTGTACATCGTGCCAGTCGGATTGGCCGGGCTCGCCACCAGAACGCCGTGGAGCGGCCTTTCGGCGTGAGCGGCGCGGATCATCTCGGGCGTCAGCGCCCAACGGGTGTCGCGTCCGCATTCGATCTCCACCGCCTCGAGCCCCAGCGCCCCGAGCAGGTTGCGATAGGCGGGATAGCCCGGCGTCGGCATGGCGACACGCTGGCCGACGTCGAAGGCGGCGAGAAAGGCGAGCGTGAAGGCACCGGACGAGCCGGCGGTCACCACGACGCGATCGGCGGGGACCTCGATGCCGTAGGCGGCGGCGTAGTGGCGGGCGATCGCCTCGCGCAAGGGGCGGATGCCGAGAGCCTCGGTGTAGCCGAGCCGGCCTTCCAACGCCCGCTTGGCGGCGGCGATCACCGGTGAGGGTGCCGGCGCGCCGGGCTGGCCGACCTCCATGTGGACCACCCGATGCCCCGCCCTTTCGCGCTCCACCGCCGCCGAGAGCACCTCCATGGCGATGAAGGGGGCGACCCGGGATCGAGACGAGGGGAGGAAGAGGGACATTCGCGCGGCTCCGGTGGCGAGGATGCCGCCGGTTTAGAGGATTTCGGCTGGCGAAGCGAGGTGGCCGGCGCGTTTCCGCCTCACCGCGGGCGTCGCCCGACGAGGTCGATGACCGCGGAGGGGCCGCGGTGACCCACACCTTCGTCGAGGACCGGGTCGCCGACCTCGATGCGCAGGTCGTCGAAGTCGCCGAAGGCGGCTTCGAGCAGTTCGCGGGTGTACATGTTCTCCGGCGTCTTCGGGCCGCCGGTGCCGTTGGCGATCTGCTCGGGGCGGTAGCCCTGAAGCAGGAGGAGACCGCCGGGCTTCAGGGTCCGGCGGATGCGGGCGAAGACGTCGGTACGCTCGGCCGGCTCGAGGAACTGGAAGAAGATCGCCGCCACCACGTCGAAGGCGTTCTCCGGCCAGTCCCAGACGAGGAGATCGGCCGTCACCGTCTCGATCGACACGCCGCGCGCCCGGGCCAGCGCCCGCGCCTTGGCCTGTGCCGCCGGGGAGAAGTCGACGGAGACCACCTCGAGCCCGCATTGCGCCAGGAAAACGCCGTTGCGCCCCTCGCCGTCGGCGATGGCGAGCGCCCGGCCGGTCTTCGGCAGCAGGTCGCGGCACGAGGCGAGGAAGGCATTGGGCGCGGTACCGAAGACGTAGGTCTCGGTGGCGGCGAAGCGGGTGTTCCAGCGGTCGAATTCGGCGGAGGTCATGCGGGTCCTCGCGGCGGCCACGAAAAGGGTCGGCCCCGGGCGAGCCCGAGGCCGACGGTACGTCCGATCATATGGGGCGATCAGGCGCGGGGTGGAACCCCCTACCCTCTCTCGTGCTCGCGACGCGGGCCCGGGCGGCCGGAGGGCGGAAGATCCGCCGGCCGCCCGGGCGTTTCCTCCGATCAGTCCTTCTCGACCAGATGCTCGGCCAGAACCTCGACGATCGAGGCGAGTTCGCCGCCCCATTTGGTCGCGGTCTTGGCCTCGTCCAAGGTCAGGCGGCAGTTGGCGCAGGACGACATCAGCGTGCTGGTGCCGGTCTCCTCCACCTGCCGAGTCTTGATCTTGAACACCTCGTAGCGGATAGGCGCGGAACGGGCGATCGCCTGGACGCCGCCACCACCGCCGCAGCACCAGTTGGAATTGGCGGTCGGCGACATCTCCTTGAAGTTCGGGGCGAAGCCTTCGAGCAGGTAGCGCGCGTCACCGGCCGCACCGCCGCGCCGCGAGATCTGGCACGGGTCGTGGTAAGTGAAGGCCTTGTCGAAGGGCTTGAACTCGAGCTTGCCCTCGCGCTTCAATTTGGCGAGGTATTCGGTGATGTGGAACACTTCGAAGGGCAGCGGCCGGCCGATGACGTTCGCCGCCTGCCAGCGCATCACGCCATAGGCGTGGCCGCACTCGGGGATGATCACCGTCTTGACACCCAGCGCCTCCGCCGCCTCGACGATGCGCATGGTCAGCATCTTGGCGATGTCCGACTTGCCGGCGAGGTAGCCGAAGTTGGTCGCCTCGTACCCCTTGGACGAGAAGGTCCAGTCGACGCCGGCGGCGTTGAGCAGCTTGCCCATCGACACGATCGAGTCCGGATACTTCATCATCTCGATCGACGAGACGGTGAGCAGCACTTCGGCACCCTTCTTGTCGAGCGGCAGGTCGATCTCGTTGTCGTCGGCGAGCCACTCGAGGCGGTCGACCAGCTTCTCGGAACTGAGGCCGAGCGGGCTGCCGCGGTCGCGGGCATTGTCGGCGGCGGCGAAGAGGTCGGCCGGGCCGATGCCCGCCGCCGCCATCGCCTGACGCGTCGCGCCGGTGATCGTGGCGATGTCGATGCCCATCGGGCAGACCAGGGTGCAGCGGCCGCACATGTTGCAGCTGTCGTAGATCAGCTCTTCCCAGTCCTTCAGGTCCTTCTCGGTGATCTTCGGCGCGAGGCCGAGCATCCCGAGGAAGCCGGTGCGGGCCCTGT
The DNA here is from genome assembly GCA_030247555.1 of Siculibacillus sp. GTDB lineage: Bacteria > Pseudomonadota > Alphaproteobacteria > Rhizobiales > Ancalomicrobiaceae > CALBKH01. The sequence continues at coordinate 40,020 of JAOTSD010000021.1, forward strand.
GGGCCTTGGCGATCGGCAGGATCTTCCAGGCGGGCGTGTATTTCGGGTCCTTGGTCGCCTGGTAGAAGTGGCAGGCCTCGGCGCAGAGGCCGCAACGGACGCAGGCCTCCGCCCAGGTGGCGAGCGGCCGTCCGACGAGGGCGAGGAACTTGTCCGCGGCCGCCTGGACGTTGATCGTATCGGTCATGACGAACGTCTCCTGTGGCTTCAGCTGACGCGGATCTGCATCAGTTCCTCACCGCCCGGATCGGTGACGTGCACCGCGCAGGCGAGGCAGGGATCGAAGGAGTGGATGGTGCGCTGGATCTCGAGCGGCTGCTTGGGATCGTGCATCTTGTGACGATCCATCAACGCCGCCTCGTAGGCGCCGGGCTGACCCGAGGGGTCGCGCGGGCCGGCGTTCCAGGTCGAGGGGACGACCGCCTGATAGTTGGCGATCTTGCCGTTCTCGATGACGATCCAGTGGGCGAGACCACCGCGCGGCGCTTCCATGAAGCCGACGCCCTTGCACTTGGACGGCCAGGTCGAGGGCTCCCACTTGTCGGGGTTGTGGACCTCGAGCTTGCCGGCCTTGATGTTGGCGTTGAGGTTGGCGAGCCAGCCGTCCATCTTGTCGGCGATGATCTTGGTCTCGAGGGTGCGGGCGGCGGTGCGGCCCAGCGTCGAGAACATGGCGGTGAGCGGAAGGTCGAGCTTCTTCAGCGCCATCCCGGCCAGTTCCTGCACCTCCTTGTTGCCCTTGGCGTACATCATCAGGACGCGCGCCAGCGGGCCGACCTCCATCGCCTTGCCCTTCCAGCGCGGCGCCTTCAGCCAAGTGTAGTCCTTCTCGACGTCGAGATGGGTGTAGGGGGTCTTCGGGCCGGTGTAGGCGAACTTGGTCTCACCGTCGTAGGGATGCAGCCCCTTGTCCTTGCCGCCGGCGTATTCGTACCAAGAATGGCCGATGAACTCCTGGATCTGGCCGGGGTCGTTGAGGTCGACCGGATGGATCTTGGTGAGATCGCGGCCGAGGATGACGCCCGCCGGAGCCAAGAAGGTGGAGGGATCGCCCGATCCCTTCTCGGGGAAGTCGCCGTAGCACAGGAAGTTGCCGAGGCCCTCACCGCGGGCGAACCAGTCCTTGTAGAACGAAGCGACGGCCAGCGTGTCGGGCACGTAGACCTCGTCGACGAAGGCCTTCATCTTCTGAATGATCTGGCGCACCTGCTCGAGGCCGAGGACGTTGACCGCGGTCGAGGCGGCGCCCGACCCGGCGACCGGCGCCGAGGAGATCGGCGACGGCGCGCCGCCGACGAGGAAGTTCGGGTGCGGGTTCTTGCCGCCGAAGATGGTGTGGATCTGCACCACGTCGCGCTGCCAGGCGAGAGCCTCGAGATAGTGGGCGACCGCCATCAGGTTGGCTTCCGGCGGCAGCTTGTACTCGGGGTGCCCCCAGAAACCGTTGGAGAAGATGCCGAGCTGGCCGCCTTCGACGAACTTGGTCAGCCGCTTCTGCGTGTCGGCGAAATAGCCCGGGCTCGACTTGGCGTAAGGGCTGATCGATTGCGCCAACGCCGAGGTCACTTTCGGGTCGGCCTTCAACGCCGAGACCACGTCGACCCAGTCGAGGGCGTGCAGGTGGTAGAAGTGCATGACGTGGTCGTGCACGTACTGTGCGCCGACCATCAGGTTGCGGATCAGCTGGGCGTTCTCGGGGATGACGTAGCCGACCGCGTTCTCGACGGCGCGGACCGAGGCGAGACCGTGCACCAGGGTGCAGACGCCGCAGATGCGCTGGGCATAGGCCCAGGCGTCGCGCGGATCACGCCCCTGAAGGATGATCTCGATGCCGCGCACCGAGGTTCCGGACGACCAGGCCTTGGTGATGGCGCCGTCGGCGCCCCTCTCGGCTTCGATACGAAGGTGACCCTCGATTCTGGTGATGGGGTCGACGACGACACGCTCGGTCATGGGGCGCGCTCCGGGTTTCTGGGTCCTCGGCCGTCATCGATCGAGAGGCCGTTGGACGAGAGAGAGGGCGGGCGGAGGGTCTCCGCCCGAACGAGAGGTTCGATCAGACGCCGCGCCGGGCGAGGAACGCGCCGGTTGTGCCTCTCGACACGAAGACGAGGAAGGCGTGGAACAACTTGCCGAACGGCAGCCAGATCAGCAGCACCGCGATCGACAGGATGTGGATGGCGAGCAGCGTCTCGTAGCGGGCGCCGACGTGGCCGACGGCCACCAGACCGGTGATCACAGGCAGGATGGTGACGACCCACGAGAAGTAGTCGTCGAGCCCGGAGATGAAGCGCTGCACCGGGTTGGTGAGTCGGCGAACCAGAGCGGCGGCGAGCGACACCAGCGTGATGGCGCCGACGACGTAGACCACGCCCGACGGCAGCGTCGGCCAGGACAGCCCGGTCAGGTTCTTGATGAACAGCACGTGCGGGCGAAAGCCGAAGACGACGACGGCGAGGCCGACGTGGAACACCCAGCCGTTGAAGAACGAGAACCGCTCGGCGAAGGCGAAGGTCGGATGTGGCACCATGCGCCGAGCGATCTCGCGCAGCGCCGCGCCGAGCGGCCCGGGCGTCCCCATGCGCGGAACGGTGCGGTCCGGAGCCTTACCCAGGAAGAGGATGGCGAAGAGGCGCCACAGCACCCCGAAGACCATGACGGCCATGGCGACGTTGATCGCGGGGCCACGTGCGAAATCCAAGAGATCCATGGTCATCACCCCTTGTTCAGGCTGGACTTGCGATGACGGGCGACCGCGGCGGCGGCCACACCGGCGACCGCGCCGGCCAGCGCCGCACCGCCGACGAGCTTGGCGGTCGGGCCGATCGAGGCCGACAGCGGTACGTAGAAGCCGCCTTTGTCCCAGAAGTCCGGCTCGGAGCAACCGAGACAGCCGTGACCCGACTGGATCGGGAACGACACGCCGCCGTTCCACTTCATCGTGGCGCAGGCGTTATAGGTGGTCGGGCCCTTGCAGCCGACCTCATAGAGGCACCAGCCGTTGCGGGCGCCCTCGTCGTCGAAGCCTCGAGCGAACTGGCCGCGCTCATAGAACGGGCGACGATAGCAACGATCGTGGATGTTCTCGCCGAAGAAGGCCTTGGGCCGACCGAGATGGTCGAGTTCCGGGACTTTGCCGAAGGAGAGCAGATAGGCGACCGTGCCGGTCATCGCCTCCGGGATCGGCGGGCAGCCGGGGATGTTGATCACCGGCTTGTCCTTGACCAGATCACCGATCGAGACCGCGCCGGTCGGGTTCGGGTTGGCCTTGGGGATGCCACCGAATGCCGCGCAGGTTCCGACCGAAATCACGGCGAAAGCGTCCTTCACCGTCTCCATCAGCGTGTCGTAGTTGGAGTGGCCGGCGGTGGTCGAATAGATGCCGCCGTCCTTCATGGGCACCGAGCCGTCGACGATGACGACGTACTTGCCCTTGTTCTCCTTCATCGCCGCGTGGCGGGCCTCTTCGATGGCCTCGCCCGACACCGCCTGCAGGGTGTGGTGATAGTCGAGCGAGATGAAGTCGAAGATCAGGTCCTCGAGGGTCGGGCCCTTGGAGCGGGTGATCGCTTCCGTGCAACCGGTGCACTCCTGGAAAGAAAGCCAGATCACCGATTGGCGCTTGGCCTTGGCCAATTCCGCCGCCATCGCCCGCGAAGTCGCCGGCGGCAACGCCATCAGCGAGCCGAGCCAGGACGCGTATTTGACGAAGGCGCGGCGCGAGACGCCGTGCTCCGCCAGTCGTTCGCCGAGTGTCTTCTGATCAGCCACGGGAAATGTCCTCCTCGTCGGCAGCGGTTGGGCCTTCTTGCGGGGATGCGGTGACGGCGTCGGCGATGCGCCGGGCGGCGAAGGCGACGTCGTCAGGATGGGAAGAGAGGATCTCGGGGATCCGGGTGACGTGCACCTCCTCGCCGGCGACCTCGTCGCCGTCGCCGAGATGGCGCACCCACCAGATGCCGGCGAAGCCGGTTTCGCGCACCTCGGAGCGGCCGGCGACCTCCAGCGTGCAGGTGACTTCGCCGGTGCCGAGCCGTTCGGAGAGAGCGGCGAGATCGGTCGGTCCGAAGGGCAGGCTCCTGAGGTCGACCACCATCTCCTCGCCGGTCGCGGCGAGCCGGGAGAGGGCGTGCGCCAGTTCGGCGAAGACCGCGTCGGCGAGCGAGGCGGCGGGGCCGGTGTGGCAGAGATCGGCGTTCATGGGCGCACCCCCCAGTCGTCGAGGATCGCTGCGACCTCGCCGCGAGCCCGCGGCACGGCGGCGAGGACCTCGGCCTGCGGCTCGGAGCCGAGGCCGAGCTCGCCGGCCTGAATGGCGACCAGCGCCCGCCGCGCCGGCCTGGTGCCGATCAGTTCGGCGGTCTGGATGAGGTCGGAGACGGCGATCTCGTGCGGGGTCGAGCGGTTGACGCGCAGGAGCGCGTCCATGTCGTCGCCCTCGAAGCGACGCACCTCGCCGAGGGCGCCGCCGAAGTTCGCGGCATCCACCAGGATGACGCCGGCGGCGTTCTCGATCAGGGGGAGCAATGCCAGACCGATGGTGCCGCCGTCGTGATAGGTGACGCCGTCGTCGGCGCCGCCGCGTGCCGCGTCCTCGGCCAGTTCACGCACCACGAGAACGCCGATACCGTCGTCGGTAAGGATGGTGTTACCCACCCCCAACACCACGATACCGGATCCATCTTCGACAGGAGTCATGGGATCACCCGAGCCTGTGAACTTTATGGACTTCTAATATTTTCCATCTTTGACCGAGATCAATTCAATCTGACATTCCTGTAGGGAACACATCTCGAGGATTAGTGACTTCCGCCGGAGGAATTCAGCCCCGGTCGGTATCTCGAGGGTTCGGGTGTCGATGTTGGCGGCGAACAAGTCCCCACCCGGCGCCTCATGAGACGCAACACACGCAGCACCGCTCCGAAGAGCTCCACTATTATTTCAGAGCGAGTTCGTTCCGACCCGATCCGGGCGACCTCAGCCGCCGCAGCCGGCGAAACCGTCCGCCGCCATCTTGGCGTCGTACTTGTCGGCGACCGCCGCACCCGGGGTGAGCGTCGGCTTGACGTCGGCCCAGCCTTCCGGCTCGAGCTCGACCATCCAGGCGGCGTAGGGGTCGTCGTTGGCCATCGTCGGGGCGGCGATGAGGGCGTCGTTGACCGACGCGACGTTGCCGCCGACCGCCGACTTCGCCGGGCCGACCCACTTGCCGCTCTCCACCGTCGCGCAGGACTTGCCCGCCTGGATCGGCTTGCCGGGCTTCTTCGGCGTGAACGCCACCAGCTTGCCGGCGAGCGCCACCGCGACCCGGGTCATGCCGATCCGGACCTTGCCGTCCGGCATCTCGCGATACCAAGTGTGGGACTCGACGTCGTAGAGCAGATCATCGGGCAGGTTGCAGCCGCGGACCACGGGCATGTTCGTCTTCCTCTGCTTCGCCTCGGCACGGCCCCCGCATGGGCGGGATGGACGAGCCGGGCTCCCTCGGTCGTGGTGGAGACGTGGATCCGTCCCCGATCTTGTCGTTGACCGCCGCCGGTCGCGTTCACGACACGACGGACGGCACTTCCAAACAACAGGTTACTTGCATTTCGCGGGGTGCGGAACGGGCCCCGCGCCGGTCAACGGTCCGGCGCCCGCTCCGACGGTTCCCGTCGGCGTGAGCCGAACGTCGACGAGAACCCTCCGTCGAGGGGCTCGACGGAACGTCAGTAGGTGAGGACCTTGACCTCGTCGTCCTCCATGATCTGTTCGATCAGGTAGGCACCACCGACCACGCCCGAGCATTCGGGGATGAGGTCATCGACGGTCATGTCGTAGAGGTCGAGATTGGGAGAGCAGGACTTGAAGACCGCGCCGGCCTCGTGGGCGTCCTTGATGAAGTCGTAGACGCTCTTCGGGCTGCCCGCCTTCACCACCAGCTTCTCGGCGACACCCTTCTTCATCAGGATGCCGGAAGCGGCGGTGCAGATCACCTCGACCTCATAGTCCATCGCCGCGGCGACCGTCGCCTGGAAGAACGGCGCGCCGAGTTCGGCAGGGTCCCTCGGGTCGGTGTTCGCGAGGATGATCAAGAGCTTGCTGGCCACGGTCGTGATCCTCCGAGTTGGGCCGGAGCGGTTCTCACCGCCTCCGCCGTCTCACATTATGATATTCTAATGCTACGACCCTTCTTCGATTTCGGCGTCCGTCTTTTCCCTCTGCGACAGCCCGTTCAACTGGACATCGCGTTTCCACCAAACGCCGCCTCGACGGCATCGGCGAAGTCGCCGGCCCCGGCGGAGAGCAGGCCGATCTCTGCGGCGGCGAAGAAAGCTTCGATGCGCGGGCGCACCTCGTCGGGAGTCGCACCGCGCAAAGCCGCCTCGAGATCGAAGATCGTGCGCGGCGGGGTGACGAAGAAGTCGCCGGTGATCAGCGCCTCGCGGATGCGGGTCGCCGCCCCCTCGCCCTCCAGACGGACGAAGGCTTCGATGGTTCCGCCCTTTCCGGTGATGGAAGCATGCCGCGCATCCTCCGCCGGCGTATCGATTTCGGCGACGAAGGCGTCGGTGCCGATCTCCTCGTCGAAAGCGGCCCTCGCCAGTTGCTCCTCGCGAGGGGTGATGGCGCCCGACACGGTCTCGATCCCGAGGCCTTCGCGGAAGCCGGCGAGCAGCGCCTCGCGGATCGCCTCGCGCGGCGGCATGGCGTCGCCGAGCAGGCCCTTCAGCGTGGTGATGCGGGCGCCGGCGTCGTCGAGGGCGCGTTTGGCGAGCTTGGCGGCGGGCACGTTCAGCGCCTGCATCATGCGCGCCGGGTCCATGTCGGCGAGGATGGTCGCCTGATAGAACAGCGTGTCGCCGTCGAAGAAGCCGCCGGTGCCGGAGATCTTGCGGCCGTCGACCTCGATGTCGTTGCGCGGCCGGTAGCGCGCCTCGACCCCGAGTTTGGTGAGACCGAGGGCGATCGACTCGCAGATCGCCTTGGCCAGGTCGCCGAGCGAGGTGATGCCGAGCGTCGACTTGTGGAAGACCAGTTCGACGCCGAACTGGCCCTCGTCCATGTAGAGCGCCCCGCCGCCGGTGATGCGCCTGACCGTGCCGACGCCGTTCTCACGGCACCAGTCGAGGCGGATCTCCTTCGACAGCGACTGATGCCGCCCGACCAGCGCCGTCGGCGGGAAAGTCAGGAAGCGGATGGTGTCGGGAATTTCGCCCGCCTTGTGCGCCTCGATCAGCGCCGCGTCGAAGGCGATGTTGGCGCGACCCTCGCGCACCCCGGTGTCGATCACGCGGAACGTCTTGCTCATCTCAGGCCTCCGGCATCGTCCAGCCGAGCTGGCGGCGGATCTTGGCGCGGTCGCGCTTGTTGGGTTGGAACGGGAACGAGGCGATGTTCGACGGCGGGCTGTCGCCGTAGGGCCGGTCGCAGGCCGAGACGTCCTCGGCGACCTTGCCCGGGCAACCGGAGGTGCGGAACGCCGTCCCCGCCTCGATCACCGCGTCGACTTCCGCCCCCGGCAGGCCGTAGTCGATGACCCGGCCATGGTCGTCGAAGCGCATGTGCTCGAGTCGGACGTCGCGGTAGTCGATCAGGTAGCGGGCGAGCTGGACGCGGCGCCACTGGTCGCGCGGCGTCGCCGGCAGGTGGTCCATCAGCGAGCCGCTCTCCGGGTAGAACGAGAACATGTGACTGTGGCCGCCCATGTCCTTCACTCTCTGGACGATTTCCAGCATCTCTTGCTCGGTCTCGCCCATGCCGGCGATCAGGTGCACGCCGATCTTCTCCCGGCCGAAGATGTCGGCCGCCCACCCCATCACCTCCCAATACTTCTCCCAGTGATGCGGTCCCTCGACCGTCTTGCCGCGGGTGCGCTCGAAGAGCTCGGGGGTCGCCGCATCGAAGGCGACGGTGAAGATGTCGGCACCGAGATCCTTCAGCCGCTGCACGTCGGCCCGGGTCATGGTCGTCGGGTTCGACAGGATCGAGACGGGGATGTCGGACGGGTCGATCCGGTCGGTCCAGGTCTTCAAGACCGTCACCGTGTCCATGTCGGACTTCGGATGGGTGATCATCGAGATGCACATGCGGTGGAACGAGGTCTTCGGGCCTTGGCGCTTCACCCGGTCGACGATCTCGACCATCGGCACCGCCGGCCAGTCGACGCGGATGAAGTTGCGATCGGCGTAGTCGCGATCCGCCTCGCGGTGACGCGCCAGGCCGCAATAGGCGCAGTTGGCGCGACAGCCCTCGGGGTAGGTGAGCAGCAGATTGAGGCAATGGGTACAGGAGCAGCGATGCATCCGGCCGCCCATCAGCCCCAGCGAGATCGCCGCGGCCGTCGACACCTGCACGTACTCCGGCGAGCGCATGTCGGGAGTCTGGATGTTGTGGTTGGGCATGTAGACGCCCTTCGGCGCCACCGCCGCGGCCTTGACGCGGCCGCCGTTCTTCGCCTCGGCCGGCGCTTCCGCCGGTGCGCGCGGTACCATCGCCTCGAAGGGGTTGAAGTCGATCGCCCCTTCCTTGGTCGGACGTGTCCTGACCGGGGTCTCGAGACAGCTCATGCGGCCACTCCTTCAGCGAGCGACACCGCGTCGAACGGGTCGCTCCAATAACTCTCCCAGGCGATCCACGATCGCTGCAGCTCATTCGGCCCCAGGCGTCCCGCCGCATGCGCCGCCATGACGCCCTCGCGGCGACGGCGGGCGCGATCGAGCGCCGGGCCGAAGAGGTCGGCGATCTCCTCGGCGTAGTCGTCGAGCGCGGCGCCGCGACCGGCGACGATCGCGACCGCCGCTTCGCCGGCCATGCGGCCGGAGACCACGGCGGAGGCGATGCCGGCGCCGGTCACCGGGTTGGCGAGGCCACAGGCGTCGCCGGCGAGCAGCACCGGCGTCGCGCCGAGCGCTCCGGTCGGACGCAGGAGTCCGCCCGCCGGGATGGCGCCGCCGGTGATGGCGCGGACGTCCCAGCCGACCCGTCCCCGGCGCACCAGGGTGGCGTGGAGCCCCTCGAGCAGGATGCGCAGCCAGCGTCGTTCCGAGGCGTCGACGCCGATGCCGAGGTTGGCGACCTCGGCCTTCGGGAACAGCCAGCCGTAGCCGCCGGGTGTCGAGGCCGAGAGAAAGATGTCGGTGGCACGATGCGGAACGACGAGCGGCACGGTGATCTGGCGGGTGTGCGACAGAACCCGGTTGACGCTGCCGATGGCGCGGCCGGCGAGCGAATGGGGGCCGTCGGCGCCGACGATCAGGCGGGCGGAGACCTCGGAACCGTCGGTCAGCCGTACGCCGCCGTCGCGGACCTCGGCGACGACCCGACCGAAGCGACATTCGGCGCCCGCGCCCCGCGCCGTCTCGACGAGGTGGGCGTCGAAGCGGGCGCGATCGACGATGTGGCCGGGCAGCGGATCGCGCCGCGGGCCGTCGCCCTCGGTGTAGCTCGCCATCGCCTCGATCGGCTGGACGACGTCGCGGGCGAGGTCGGCGACCTCGGCGCCCAGCGACAACGGCACGAACTCGGCGCACTGCACCGGCAAGCCGGCGACCGCGCGCTTGTCGAGGCCGATCACCCGCGCTCCGGCGCGCGCCGCCGCCGCCGCGGCGGAGGCTCCGGCGGGACCGAGGCCGAGGACCAGGACGTCGCAATCGGAGCCGGCGGACGCGATCATCAGGCGGCGCAGGAGGCGTGAGCCCCCTTCCCTGCGATCCGGCCCTCGCCGATCTCCTTCATCGAGCAACAGGCCATCTGTTGCTCGAATGGCCGGCCGATCATCCGCGCCACCTCGACCGCGCCCTCGGCGGGGAAGGCGATGCCGTCGAGGCCGGCCATCACCGCATAGGCGTCGGTGACGCGCTTGTGCAGGCCGGCGGGACGGGCGCAACCGAGCAACACGTCGCGATCGGGGATGCGGGCCCGACCTTCCAGGAAGATGCGGCCGATGTCGGCGGTCGCCGGCTCCACGAAGGATCCCGGCTCGGCGTAGAACGGCATGATCACCACGAAGACCAGCGAATGGACCGGATGGCGCGCCACCATGTCGAGCGCCCTGGCTTCGCCGAGGATGCGGCCGTAGTGCAGCCCGATGACGATGTGGGGGACGACCTCCATCGAGGTCTCGGTCAGCGCCGCCAGAGTCTCCTCGAAGTCCTCGACGCGGCGGTCGAGGTGATAGACCTGCGCGATCGTCTCCTGCGCGCCGATGACGTCCATCATCACCGTGTCGACGCCGGCCGCCTCCATAGCCTTGGCCCGCACCCGATCGATCAGCGCCGAATGCAGTGCGATCTTGAGATAGGGAAAGTCGCGCTTCAGCCCCTCGATGACGGGATAGAAGCGCTCGTAACGGATCTCGTTGCGCTTGTCCGAGCCACCGGAGAGCAGGAAGCCGGAGAGGCCGCGCAGCGCGATCATGTCGCGCACCCGCCGGTCGAACTCATCCGGCCGGAGCGCCGGGATCATCGGCTTCAAGATCTCGGTGCGACAGTGGTCGCAATCGAGCGCACAGGCCGAACCGGTGATCGAGAAGGCCGGAAAGGACCCCTTCGAACAGCTCGCCAATTCGCTCGAATCGTATTCCTTGAAGGTCGGAGTGGAGAAGCGGATCGGTGACGGGTCGTGCGAGCCCGCGCGCGCCGTCGCCGCCCGTTCCATCGCCGCGACGAGGGGGGCGTCGAAGGCGGCGTCTTCCAGAGGTTCTATCGCCGCGAGATGGTCCGACCAACCCATCGATCCGGCCCTCCGTGTTTTGCATTATGAAATTCTAATGCATCGTCGCCGGTCTCCGACCGCGAAGCAATCGGGACGAATGCTCACCGAAGTCGCGGTCAGTATCTTTCCGGCAAAGGAAAGGGATTTCCGCTCACGAAGCGGTGATCGTCGCGATGATTTCACGGATTTCGGGCCGGACGGATCCGATATTTCTCGGATCTGCGAGTGTCGTCGTCCATGCCGGTTCGCGCTCGTCGTCGTCGACGAGGTCGCAGTCGAGCGCGGCGAGGCGGGCACGGGAAACCTCCGGCAGCGTCTCGGGCAGATCGAAGCCGGCGAGCCGCCCCCACAGACCGGTCCAGCATCGCGCCAAGGTCCAGGGATTGTAGCCCCCGCCGCCGAGGACGACGGCCCGCGGGGCGAGCGACACCGCCGCCTCCACCGCCTCCCAGAGGGCGACGTTGGACAGATCCATCGTCGACAGCGGGTCGCCTTTCAGAGGATCGGCGCCGCAGGTCACCACCACGGCTTGCGGCGCGAAGCGGCGGCCGATCGGTACGACCGCTTCGTCGACCAGCAGGCGCCACTCGGAATCGTTGATGCCGCGCGGAACCGGCATGTTGCGGGCGCGCCCCTCGCGGCGGTCGCCGAGCGCACCGGTTCCCGGCCAACGGCCCTCCTCGTGGATCGACACCGTCATCACCCGAGGATCGGCCGCGTAGGCGTCCTCGACCCCGTCGCCATGGTGGGCATCGAGGTCGACGTAGAGGATGCGCGTCAAACCGGCGTCGAGGAAACCGAGCACGGCGAAGACCGGATCGTTGAAGAAGCAGAAGCCGCTCGCCCGGTCGCGCCGGCCATGATGGGTGCCGCCGGCGGGATGGAAGGCGATTCGGCCGGCGAGCGCGAGCCGCGCCGCTTCATGGGACCCGCCGACCGATGTCGCGGCGCGCGCGAAGACTCCGGAGAAGAAAGGGTTCTCCATGGTGCCGACTCCATGCGCCGAGCGCATGTCGGCCGTGACGAGACCCGCGGAATCGGCCTTCGCAAGTGCAGCGACATAGGTCGCATCGTGGTACCGCGTCAAAAGGTCGCGCGACGCGATGGGGGATGGATGCCACCGCCCTTCGAGCCAGCCGAGATCGGCCGCCAGATCCGCCACGGTCTCGACACGGGGTATGGCCAAAGGGTGATTCCGCCCGAAGGCGGCTCGCCTGTAGATGTCGGAACCGACGAAGACCGTCTCGGAGAGATCGAACATGGGCGTCCACCGACTTTCCACCGGCGATGCCGATTCACCGCGGCACCGCATCGCAACATTCCATTTCCGCGACGCGATCACACTTGCGAGAACCATCACGGAGTCCTAGCACTCTTCCATCCCCCTACACTAATATGCGAATATATCGAACGAGCGCATCGAGGGAGATGCGACGAAAACAGGGAGCGAGGTCGGAAGATGAGCCCGCAAGGAGACGGAGCCGGGTCGGCGAACGCCCCGAAGTCGATGACCATCATCGTCACCAAGGGAAGCCTGGATTGGGCCTACCCCCCCTTCATCCTCGGCACCACGGCCGCGGCGATGGGTGTCGACGTGACGATGTTCTTCACTTTCTACGGCCTGCCGCTGCTTCTCAAGAAGTTGGACCTGCAGGTGACGCCGCTCGGCAATCCGGCGATGAAGATGCCGATGATGGGCATGCACATGGTGATGCCCAACATCGTCGGCATGATTCCGGGCGTCGACGCCGTGGCGTCGAAGATGATGAAGAACATGATCGCCAAGAAGGGCGTGGCCTCGATCGAGGAACTGCGCGAGATGGCGGTCGATGCCGACGTGAACATGATCGCCTGCCAGATGACCATGGATCTCTTCGAGTACAAGCTCGAGGACATGATCGGCGGCATCAAGCTCGGCGGCGCGGCGACCTACATGGAAAACGCGCTGAAGTCCGACATCAATCTCTACATCTGAAAACGACCGGGCGCCGGCGAGACGATCTCCGGCGCCCGTCGAGCCTCAAGAACGAACCGTACGAACCGGGAGAAGATAGGTCATGGCCGATCAGGTTCTCGACGCGAAGGGGCTCAACTGCCCGCTTCCGATCATCAAGACCAAGAAGATGCTGAAGGACGTTCCGGTCGGAGCGACGCTCGAGGTGCTCGCCACCGATCCGGGCTCGGTCGCCGACTTCGCCGCCTTCTGCCGCACCACCGGCAACGAGATGGTCGAGCAGAGCCAGGACGGCGCCGTCTACCGCTTCCTCATCCGCCGCGCCGCCTGAAGCCGACGGAACTTCGCCGGGAACCGCCGGAACGGGCGGAAGGCGCGACGAAAATGTCGCAGTCCCTCGGCGAATGACGTCCCGCGACGGTCGTCGCGAATTTCGCGATGACGCGGGGGATCGCCGATAATAAATTCGCAGACGACTTCGCCGGGGGGTGGAGTCGCCGAAATAACGGGGCGCGAGGGCCGCGCGTCCCGAGAACAGGGTGCCGCAGGGTGTCCGCCATCGGGGGAACAACATGAAGTTCGATCATCTGCGCGGCGGCGTGTCCGCCCTGGGCCTCGTCGCGGCCCTGACCTTCGGAGCGGCCACGGCGCATGCGACCGAGGGCTACTTCCAGACCGGCTACGGCACCATCCAGAAGGCCCAGGCCGGTGCGGGCGTCGCCAATCCGGAAGATGCGATGACGCTGTCGGTGAACCCGGCCGGCCTCGTCCATGTCGGCAACCAGTTCAACATGGCCTTCACGCTGTTCTCGCCGCGCCGCGACGTCACCGTCACCGGTGGTGGCATGCTGGCGGCCGGCAAGACCACCAGCGATTCCGAATACTTCCTCATGCCGAACATGGCCTACAGCCGCCAGATCGACGCGCAGTCGGCTTGGGGCGTCGCGCTCTACGGCAACGGCGGCATGAACACCAACTACCCGGCGATGGCCCGCAATCCGCTGGAATGCGGCGGCGGCACGGGCATGTTCTGCGCCGGCCGCGCCGGTGTGAACCTCGAGCAGATGTTCGTCACCGTCGGCTACGCCCGCAAGATGGGCACCGTCTCGCTCGGCATCCAGCCGATCTTCGCCATGCAGAAGTTCCGGGCGATGGGCATCGCCTCCTTCGCCGGCTTCTCGTCCGACGCGGCGAACCTGTCGAACCGCGACAACGACTACTCCTTCGGCGTCGGCGTCCGCGCCGGCATCCAGTGGGAGATCCAGCCGGGCGTGCGCCTCGGCCTGACCGGCACCACGCCGATCTGGTCGACCAAGTTCGACAAGTACAAGGGTCTGTTCGCCGATCAGGGCGGCTTCGACATCCCGGGTTCGGTCTCGGCGGGTCTCGCTTGGGACGCGACCAAGGACCTGACCCTGATGCTCGACTGGCGCCACATCTTCTATTCGCAGGTCGGCTCGGTCGGCAACACCTCGACCACAATGGGACCGGGCAGCCTCGGCACCTCCGGTGGACCGGGCTTCGGTTGGCGCGACGTCGACGCGATCTCGATCGCGGCGGCCTACAAGGCGACCAAGGACCTGACTCTGCGTGCCGGCTACTCGCACAACACCAACCCGGTGCGGTCGCAGGACGCGATGTTCAACATCTTCGCGCCGGGCATCGTCACCGACCACTTCTCGGCCGGTGCGTCCTACAAGGTCAACCCGAACTCCGGCATCGAGCTGGCCGTCGGCTACGTGCCGCGCGCCTCGGTCACCGGACCGGCGATGGGCGGCCAGACCGTCCGCCTGTCGATGGAACAGTGGGAAGCCTCGATCGGCTACACCTACAAGTTCTGAGCCGCCCGGCGAGGAACGTCACGAGGTTCGAAGGCCGCGAAACCGAAGGGTTTCGCGGCCTTCGGCCTTTCGGGATAGGGGGCCGCGGAACCGATGGGTTTCGCGGCTTTCGGCTCTTCGGGATAAGGGGCCGTGGAACCGATGGGTTTCGCGGCTTTCGGCTCTTCGGGATAAGGGGCCGTGGAACCGATGGGTTTCGCGGCTTTCGGCTCTTCGGGATTTGGGTTTTGTTCCCCTTTTGCCCATCACTCATTTCCGCCCCCCGGGGAGCATGACCGACGCCGTCGCGGGCGGATCGCGCCGGCGCCTCCGCCGAAGGGAGACGGGCGAAATGCCGACGGCCGGGAGGAGAAGACGGACCGCGAACGAAAAGGCGGCCCCCTCTTGCGAGGGAGCCGCCAGCGAGAAGACGGAACTTCGACCGGGCGATCGCCCATCACGCCGGTCGCGCCGCCCCCGCTTTCAGTGCGGCGATCGGCGCCGCGTAATCCTTGTGCTTGAAGATCGCCGAGCCGGCAACGAAAGTGTCGGCGCCGGCCGCCGCGATCGTCCCGATGGTGTCGGGAGCGACACCGCCGTCGACCTGGAGACGGATCGGCTTGCCGAGCGCGTCGATGCGGCGGCGCACCTCCGCGACCTTGTCGACGACATAGGGGATGAAGGCCTGACCGCCGAAGCCGGGGTTGACCGACATCAGCAGGACGAGGTCGACGGACTCGAGCACGCAATCGAGAGCCGCGACCGGGGTCGCCGGGTTCAGCACCACGCCGACTTCCTTGCCGAGCGAACGGATCAGCTTCAGCGAGCGGTCGAGGTGGCGGGTCGCTTCGACGTGGATGGAGATCAGGTCGGCGCCGGCCTTGGCGAAGCCCTCGATCAACGCGTCGACCGGCTCGACCATCAGATGGGCGTCGATCTTCAACGTCGTCCACGGCTTGATCGCCTGGAGCACCATCGGACCGAAGGTCAGGTTCGGCACGAAGTGATTGTCCATGACGTCGAAATGGATCCAATCGGCGCCGGCGGCCTCCACCGCCTTCACCTCTTCGCCGAGGCGAGCGAAGTCGGCCGAGAGGATGGACGGAGCGATGACGGTCGGGAGCATGGTGTGACCTTCCCTTGGGCCGGGTGGGCAGGGGGCGAGGAGGAGAGACGGCCGCGGGCCATGCGCCCGCCCCTCCCCCTCTTTCCCCCTGCGGGGGGACGGGGGCTTCAGTTGACGATCTGCGCCAAGGCCCCGGAGGCGTAGGCGGCGGCGACCTTCTCGAGGTCCATCGGCTTGATCTTCGAGGCGTTGCCGGCGGTGCCGAAGGCTTCGAAGCGGGCCTTGCACACGGCCTTGGCGGCATCCTGCGCGGCGGCGAGGAACTTGCGCGGATCGAACTCGGACTTCTTGGTCGCCATCACCCGGCGCATCGCCGCGGTCATGGCGAGCCGCAGGTCGGTGTCGATGTTGACCTTGCGCACGCCGTACTTGATGCCCTCGACGATCTCCTCGACCGGCACGCCGTAGGTCTCCTTCATGTCGCCGCCGAACTCGCGGATCTCCGCCAGCAACTCCTGCGGCACCGACGACGAGCCGTGCATCACCAGGTGCGTGTTGGGGATGCGGGCGTTGATCTCCTTGATGCGCGAGATGGCCAGGATCTCGCCCGTCGGCTTCTTGGTGAACTTGTAGGCGCCGTGCGAGGTGCCGATGGCGATCGCCAGCGCGTCGACCTGGGTCTTGGCGACGAAGTCCGCCGCCTGATCCGGGTCGGTGAGGAGCTGTTCGCGGGTCATGGTGCCCTCGGCGCCGTGACCGTCCTCCTTGTCGCCCTTCATCGTCTCGAGCGACCCCAGCACGCCGAGCTCGCCCTCGACCGAGACGCCGATCGAGTGGGCGAAGGCCACCACCGTGCGGGTCACTTCGACGTTGTACTCGTAGGACGCCACGGACTTGCCGTCGGCCTGCAGCGAGCCGTCCATCATCACCGAGGTGAAGCCGGAGCGGATCGCCGCCTGGCAGATCGCCGGCGAGGCGCCGTGGTCCTGGTGCATGCACACCGGGATGTCGGGATAGGCCTCGACCGCCGCCTGGATC
>JAOTSD010000022.1 GCA_030247555.1 Siculibacillus sp.
GGTGGGGCGGCACCGACATCTCCATCCGGCCCGAACAATGCGGCGCGGCGCGCGGCGTCACCACTCTGGTCGACGCCGGATCCGCCGGCGAGGCGAATTTCCACGGGCTTCGCGAACACGTCATGGAGAAGGCGCGCGAGACGATCTACGCCTTCCTCAACATCGGCTCGATCGGCCTCGTCGCCTGCAATCGGGTGAGCGAGCTCATCGACATGCGCTCGGTCGACCTCGACCGCACCATCGCGGTGATCGAGGCCAACCGCGACCGTATCGTCGGTCTCAAGTGCCGGGCGAGCGCGGTGATCACCGGCACCTGGGGGATGGAGGCGCTGAAGCTCGCCAAGAAGATCGCCCGCGTCGTCGACCTGCCGCTGATGGTCCACGTCGGCGAGCCGCCGCCGCTCTACGACGACGTGCTCGGCGTGCTCGACCCCGGCGACATCGTCACCCACTGCTTCAACGGCAAGGTCGGCGGCTCGCTGCTCGAGGACGAGACCCTGTGGCGTCTGGTCGAAGGGGCGGCGGCGCGCGGCATCGTCCTCGACGTCGGCCACGGCGGCGCCTCGTTCTCCTTCGAGGTGGCGGAGGCCGCGATCCGCGCGGGTCTGCTGCCGCACACCATCTCCACCGATCTGCACCAGTGGTCGCTCGACGGGGCGGTCTGGGACCTCGCCACGACGCTCTCCAAGCTCCTCGCCCTCGGCATGCCCTTCGAGGCGGTGGTGAAGGCGGCGACGACCGCGCCGCGTGCCGCCATCCGCAAGCCGGTCGACGGCTTCCTCACTCCCGGCGCGAAGGCCGACCTCACTCTCTTCGACCTCGTCGACGAACGCCTCGACGTGCGCGACTCGAAGGGCCGCCCGGCGCGGCTCGAGCGGCTCTTCGAACCGCGGCGGACGATCATCGGCGCGACCCTCGTGGAGGCGCATCGCCATCGGCCGCCGGAAGGTCCCAGGGGGCGCGCCGCCTGCCCCAATTGCGGGTGGCTGCAATGACCGGTTCCGCCGCCCGCGCCACGTCCGCCGCCCTCGACCTCGCGCCCGAGGTGATCCTCGAGGTCCGCGATCTCAAGACCCACTTCCCCGGCCGGCGCGGCGTCGCCAGGGCGGTCGACGGGGTGAGCTTCACCCTGCCGCGCGGCCGTACGGTGGCGGTGGTCGGCGAGTCCGGTTCGGGCAAGTCGGTGACCAGTCTGTCGATCATGGGCCTGCTCTCGCCTCCCGGTCACGTCGCCGGCGGCTCGATCCTGCATCGCGACCGCCACGGCCGGGTGCGCGACCTGACCCGGATCGGACGCGCCGAGTTCCGCGGCATCCGCGGCCCGGAGATCGCGATGATCTTCCAGGAGCCGATGACCAGCCTCAACCCTCTCCTCCGGGTCGGCGACCAGATCGGCGAGATGATCGCGCTGCACGAGAAGATCTCCCGCGCCGACCTGCGCGCCCGGGTGATCGAACTTCTGCGCCTCGTCGAGATCCCGGCGCCGGAGAGCCGCATCGACACCTATCCGCACGAGATGTCCGGCGGTATGCGCCAGCGCGTCATGATCGCCATGGCGCTCGCCTGCCGGCCGGGCCTGCTCATCGCCGACGAGCCGACGACGGCGCTCGACGTCACCATCCAGGCGCAGATCCTCGAGTTGATCCGCCGGCTCCAGGCGGAGCTGGGCATGAGCGTCCTGTTCATCACCCACAATCTCGGTGTCGTCGCCGAGATCGCCCATGAGGTGGTGGTGATGTACGCCGGTCGCGTCGTCGAACAGGGGCCGGTCGAGGCGATCTTCGCCCGGCCGTCGCACCCCTACACCCGGGCGCTGCTCGCCTCGACCCCCGACGTCGCCCGCGACGTGGCGCCCGACGGTACGCGCCGGCCGCTCGCCGCCATTCCCGGATCGGTGCCGCCGATCACCCGCCTGCCGCCCGGCTGCGCCTTCGCGCCGCGCTGTGGTCTCGCCGTCGACGCCTGCCGCGAGGTCGATCCGGTGCTCGAGGCGATCGGGCCGCACCACGTCGTCCGCTGTTCGAGGAGAGACGTCGCATGAGCGCCGCGCCGCTGCTCGAGGTCCGGGGCCTCACCAAGCATTTCCACCTCGCCGACGGCCGGATCGTCCACGCGGTCGAGAACGTCGACCTGACCATCCCGCGCGGCCGCATCGTCGGTCTCGTCGGCGAATCCGGCTCCGGCAAGACCACCGTCGGCCGGGCGCTCCTGCGCCTGATCGACCCGACCGCCGGAAGCATGATGTTCGACGGAACCGACGTCTTCGCGCTCTCCGACAAGGAGATGCGCAAGTGGCGGCGGCGGCTGCAGATCATCTTCCAGGATCCCTACTCGAGCCTCGATCCCCGGATGACCGTCCGCGCCATCATCGACGAGGCACTCGACACCTGCGGCCACCCGAAAGGGCGGGCGCGGCTCGATCGGGTCGCCGAACTGCTCGAACTGGTCGGGCTTTCCGCCGATCACGCCTCGCGCTATCCGCACGAGTTCTCCGGCGGTCAGCGCCAGCGCATCGGCATCGCCCGGGCGCTCGCCGTCGAGCCCGACTTCATCGTCGCCGACGAGCCGGTCTCCGCCCTCGACGTGTCGGTGCAGGCGCAGGTGCTGAACCTGATCGAGGATCTTCGCCGCCGCTTCGATCTGACCATGCTCTTCATCTCCCACGATCTCACGGTGGTCGAATACGCCTGCGACGAGATCGTGGTCCTCTATCTCGGCCGGGTGATGGAGCGCGGCCCCAGCCGCGAGATTCGCGCTGATCCGCGCCATCCCTACACCCGGGCCCTGCTCGCCGCCGCGCCGCAGCCCGACCCGACGCGCCGCCGTGTCCATCGGCCGCTCGGTGGCGACATCCCCAGTCCGATCTCGCCGCCCTCCGGCTGCGTCTTCCGCACCCGCTGCCCGCTCGCCGATGCGGCCTGCGCGGCGACCGTTCCCCCGGTGGTCGATCTCGGCGGTGGGCGCACCGCCGCCTGCCTGAAGCTCGACGCCGCCTCCTCCCTCCCGATCGTGGTGAGACCCGCATGACCATCCACACCCAGGCCACGCCGCTCGACCGTCTCGGTGCCCTCGGCCTGACCCTGCCGCCGCCGCCCGAGCCGGTCGCCGACTACGTCCCCTATGCCATCCACGGCGACCTGCTCTATCTGTCCGGACAGGGGCCGCGACAGCACGATGGCATCCTGCGGGTCGGCACGGTCGGCCGCGACGTCGACGTGGCGGCGGCCCGGGCCGACGCCGAACTGACCGGCCTCAACCTCCTCGCCGTGGCGCAGGCCGCCCTCGGCGATCTCGGCCGGGTGAAGCGCGTCCTCAAGCTCTTCGGCATGGTCAACGCGGTGCCCGATTTCGCCGAGCACCCGAAGGTGATCGACGGTTGCTCGAGCCTGTTCGTCGCGGTCTTCGGCGAGGCCGGCCGCCATGCTCGTTCCGCCGTCGGCCTCGGGTCTCTGCCCGACGGCATCACCGTCGAGATCGAGGCCATCTTCGCCATCGGCGACCGCGCCTGAGGAGACACCGGATGTCCAACCACGACCCCCGCCCGCGCCTCGGCCTGCGTCCGGTGATCAACGCCTCCGGCACCATGACCGCGCTCGGCGCTTCGATCGTCGTCCCCGAGGCGATCACGGCGATGACCGAACTCCTTCCGCAGTTCGTCGAGATGGGCGATCTGCACCGGCTGGCGAGCCGGGCGATCTCGGCGGCGACCGGCGCCGAGGCCGGCTTCGTCACCGCCTCCGCCGCCGCCGGCATCACCCTCGCCATCGCCGCGACCATGACCGGCGCCGATCTCGCGGCGATCGAGCGACTGCCCGACACCACGGGCCCGAAGGACGAGGTGGTGGTGCTCGCCGGTCATCTCGTCGACTACGGCGCGCCGCTCGACCAGTCGGTCCGGCTCGCCGGGGCGAAGCCCGTGGTCGTCGGCCAAGCGACCTCGTCGCACGCCTGGCAACTCGCCGGCGCCATCACCGAGCGCACCGCCGCCGCGCTCTACGTCGCCTCCCACCACGTCGCCCATTACGGCATGATCCCCTTCGAGACCTTCGTCGCCGTGGCGCATGCCGAGGGCGTGCCGGTGATCGTCGACGCGGCATCGGAATACGACATGACCGGCTTTCTCGCCGGCGGGGCCGACATCGCCATCTATTCGGCCCACAAGTTCCTCGGCGGGCCGACCGCCGGCCTCGTCGCCGGTCGCAAGGATCTGGTCCGGGCGACCTTCCTGCAGAACCGCGGCATCGGGCGCGGCATGAAGACCGGCAAGGAGAGCATCCTCGGCGCCGTCGCCGCGCTCGAGGCCTGGGTTCGGCGCGACCACGCCGCCGTCCGCCGCCGCGAGTGCGCCGCTCTCGAGCATTGGGTCGGGCTGCTCGTCGCCCGTCCCGGCGTCCGTGCCGAGATCGAGGCCGATCCGACCGGCAATCCCCTCGATCGCCTGAAGGTGCGGATCGACCCGGCCGCGGCGCGCATCACCGCTTGGGATCTCGCCGATGCGCTCGCCGCCGGATCGCCGCCGGTGATCGTGCGCGATCACGAGGTCGAACTCGGCTTCTTCTTCCTCGATCCTTGCAATCTGCACGAAGACGAGGAATTCGTGGTCGGGCGCCGCCTGATCGAGGAACTCGACCGGGCGGCCGCCGCTCCCACCCCGATCGCCACGTCCTTCGCGGCGCGGCGGTTGAAGGCCGAGGCGAAGATCCTCGCCTGGCCGGACTGAACGATGGGAGCGCGGGCGAGCGAGGCGAGGGACGACGACGGTGAGTGACGAGGAGACCATCGAGGCGACGGCCGGGGGGCGAAAGCGTGCGTCGCGAGTGAGTGCACTCGATCGCATGCTGCAGATCCTCGATCACCTGCAGGAGACCGGCCAGCCGGCCACCTCCTACGAACTCGCCAAGGCGGTGGGGGCGCCGCTCTCCACCGTCTACGTCACCGTCGACGACATGGTGTCGAAGCGCCTCCTCGATCGAACCGCTTCCGGCGCCGTCTGGCTCGGGCCGCGGCTCTACCACTACGGCCTCTCCTACGCCCGCAACCTCGATTTTCTCACCGTCGCCACCCACGAGATGAACGAACTCTCCCACGCGGTCGGTGAGACGGTGCAGGTCTGCGGCCGCGACGGCGATCACATGGTGGTGCTCGCCATGGCGGAGGGGGTCGGCCATTTTCAGGTGACGTCACGGGTCGGCACCCGGGTGCCGCTCAACTGGACCGCCTCCGGTCGACTGCTGGTCGGTCACCTCGACGAGGCCGAACGCCTCGAGATCTTCCGCCGCTCGGCGACGCCGTCGCCGACCGGACGCGCCGAGACCGATCCGGTGGTGCTGGCGACCACCTCGCCCCGGACGCTCGACGCCTGCCTGTCGATCCAACAGGGCGAGAGCGACTATTCCGTCGCCTGCATCGCCGCGCCGATCCGCGATCGTGACGGCGCCTGCGTCGCGACGATCTCGATCGTCGTGCCCGAGTTCAAGGTCGATCAGACCGACCCGGATCTGATCGCGGCGGTGAAGGCCGCGGCGACGCGCATCGAAGATCGGCTCGGCCGCCAGACGAGCTGAGCGCGCGCCGCGCACTCTCACTTCCTCGCGGCCGATCGGCCGCCCGGCCCTCGATCCGTTCACGTGGTCGGCTTCGGCGCGGCGAAGACGTCGCAGATCGCCGCTGCGACGTAGCCCGCGGCGGTGGCGAAAGCGCGGCCGTCGCGGTCCATGCGACCGGTCATCGGATCGAGCCCCTCGGTGACGATGCCGCCGTCCCACGTCGTGGCCATCAGGATCCGCAGCGCCTCGTCGCGGAAGCGCGCCAGCCGCAGATGGTCGGCCAGCACCCACGCGGTGGTGAAGGGCAGCCGATAGGAACCCGGCAGACCGAAGGGCGCGCCGTGATTGCCGTGGACATGGGCCGCCGAGCGCAGCCGGTCGGCGGTCGCGACGAACACCGGGTCGTCCTCGGCGACGAAGCCGAGTGCCGGCAGGCGGAAGAGCGAGCCGGGCGGGATGTCCTCGATCAGGTGATCCTCGGCGCCGTCCCAGCCGGCCGCGAAGATCCGCCGCCCGTCGCACTCGACCACCAGATGGCGCAGGATCGCGTCCCTCGTCCGCTCCGCCGCCGCCTCGAACCGCGCCGCCGCATCCTCGCGCCCGAGCGTGCGCGAGAGGAAGCCGAGCTCGCCGAGCGCCTTCCAAGCGAGGACGTTGGCGCAGGTGAGGAAGGGGTGGCGGCGGTATTCGTCCTGGGCGTCCTGCCAAGAGATGAAGAGACCGATCGTCGCGTCGCCCGCGCCGGTCAGCGTCGCCGCGAGGTGATCGACCGCGGCCGCCCGCGCCGCGACGAAGGCGTGGTCGCCGGTCGTCCGGACGTAGTCGGCGAGCGCCAGGATCGGTGCGGCCGCGCCGTCGAGCTGGAACCCGTCCTCCAGCACCACCCCGTCGATGAAGCGGCTGTGGACGCCGGTGTTGCGCAACTGCGGCCCGAGCGCGTGGCCGAGCGCCTCGCGCGCCGCCGCCGGATCGAAGCGCAGCAGGCCCGGGAAGCTCCAGATCATCGCGTCGCGGTCCCAATAGGCGGCGGAGACGTAGTAGCGCGGGCTGCGCGAGGTGACCCCGACCGTCTCCTCGCCGTCGATCGTCCTTCCCCAGGCGAAGAAGCGGGTGAACATCGCGTTGCGGTTCATCAGGAGGTCGAGGTCGTCCCGCCCGGTCGAGCGTGTCCACGCGGTCAATCGCGCCGCGGTCTCGGCGATCACCCGCTGGGCGCCGTGGCGGTCGAGACGCTCGTGCAGCGCTTTGCCGTTGTGCGGGGCGCTCATCTCCTCGAGGCCGGCGGAGAGGATGATGTCGGCCTCGGCCGCTTCGCCCGGCGCGAGATCCCGGGTGTCGCCGCGCAGGATCGCGGTCGGGGTCTGCGCCGTGCCGCCGAGTTCGGCCTCCATGTCGTCGTGGACGATCGACCAGGCGAAACGGGTGTCGTCGGTGCGATAGGCGAAGGTTGTGGCGTCGACCACCCACAGGCCGGGCGCGACGGACCGCGTACCGGTCAATTCGGCCGGCTGATAGGTGATGCGCTCGAGCCGTCCCCAGGCGGCTTCCGCC
This sequence comes from Siculibacillus sp., assembly GCA_030247555.1. GTDB lineage: Bacteria > Pseudomonadota > Alphaproteobacteria > Rhizobiales > Ancalomicrobiaceae > CALBKH01. Next base: position 7,098 of record JAOTSD010000022.1, read on the forward strand.
CCGAGGCGGATGCGGACGGGGGCCGACCGCCGGTTGACCGTTCTCACGTGGACGAAGGCGGCGCGTACCCCGAGGGGAGCGCAGTGGGTGAGTTCGATCTCGATGCCGTCGATCCGCGTCCGCGCCACCGGGATCCAGTGGGCGAGCACCGACCACTCGAGGCCGGCGATCTCGATCGGCCGATCGTCGACGTGGATCGTCGGCCGCAACAACGGCCGGCCGTCGGGCCCGCTCACCTGCAACAGCCCGCGATGGGCGAGGGAGAGGACGTTGAAACTCGTCACCGCACCGTCGACGGCGCGGATGTCGGGCAGCGACAGCCACTCGTTGCCGGTCGGCACGACGTCCTCGGCGGCGAGGGCGAGCGGCGAGCGGGCGAACGGTCCGAATTCGGTGGTGGTCATCGGGCGGAACCCTCTGCGGGACGGACGTGGGTCGCGATCGCGGCGGATCGGGGCCGCTCGCCCGCCACCCCACGGGAGAAGCTTCCGATCCGGGCGTCGTCGCACCGGCGTCGGCGCGATTCGGGCGAAGGACTCACCCGACACGGTAGGGGTAATCACCCCGCGGTCGGTCGACAATGGGCATCACGAGGGGTGAAGGACGTGGGCCTCACCCGCCCGACGGCGGGCCGCCCCGTCGTTCGGTGCCGACCTCGCGGACGACATCGGCGATCATGGTGAGCCGGTCGGCCAGGGGATTGCTCCGCCGCCAGACCATGCCGACGGTCCGCATCGGTGGCGGGGAGGGCAGGCGGGCGATCGAAACCTCGGCCGAGCGCGACTCGATCGCCACCGCCATCTCCGGAATGAGCGTGACGCCGAGCCCGGCGCCGACCATCTGCACCAGGGTGGAGAGCGAGCTTCCTTCCATCGTGTCGCGCGCCCGCGCCGAGGGGATCCGGCAATAGGCGATCGCCTGGTCGCGGAAACAGTGCCCCTCCTCGAGCAACAGCAGGCGCATGGCGCGCAGCGCGTCCGGATCGGGGGCCGGCGCCCCGGCCTCCCCGAGTGGACGCACCAGCACGAATTCTTCGTCGAACAGCGCATGTTCGACCAGCGACGGTTCGGAGACCGGCAGCGCCAACACCGCCACGTCGAGACGACCGCCGACGAGATCCTCGATCAACGTCTTCGTCACCGCCTCGCGCGGCCTCAGGTCCATGCGCGGGAAGCGCTCGGCCAACGTCTTGACCACCGACGACAGGAGATAGGGAGCGATGGTCGGGATGACCCCGAGGCGGAAGTGGCCGACGAAGGGGTCGCGCGACGAACGCGCCATCTCGCCGAGTTCCTCGACCGCCCGCAGCACGTCGCGCGCCCGGATCGCCACCGCCCCCCCGAAGGTCGTCAGCCGGATCTGCCGGGCACCGCGCTCGACCAGCGGTGCGCCGAGGATCTCCTCGAACTCCTTCACCTGCAGCGACAACGCCGGCTGCGAGATGGCGCAGGCGTCGGCGGCACGGCCGAAATGGCCGTGGAGGGCGAGCGCCTCGAAATAGCGCAGGTGTTTCATGGAGATCTCGGTCATCAGCAAAACTTATCACGATGATTTGAAAATGCAAATTTCATTTATGGAAGGTCGGTGTTACCCCTGATGCCGTCGGAGAGAAGACGGCGGTTTCCCCTTTTCCGCCCCGCGGATCGGGATGCGACCGGACCCGCGCCCCGCCCGACCCCGAACAGGAACGGAGACCACGATGGGCGAGAATGAGACGAGATCGACCGGCAAGTGCCCGGTCGTCCACGGTGGGATCACCTCGAGTGGCGCGTCGAACACCGACTGGTGGCCGAAGGCGCTGAACCTCGACATCCTGCATCAGCACGACCGCAAGACCGACCCGATGGGGCCGGGCTTCGACTATCGCGAGGAGGTGAAGAAGCTCGACTTCGACGGCGTCGTCCGTGACCTCCGCGCCCTGATGACCGAGAGCCGCGACTGGTGGCCGGCCGATTGGGGCCATTACGGCGGCCTGATGATCCGCATGACCTGGCACGCCGCCGGCACCTATCGTGTCGCCGACGGTCGCGGCGGCGCCGGCACCGGCAACCAGCGTTTCGCTCCCCTCAACTCCTGGCCGGACAACGCCAACCTCGACAAGGCACGCCGCCTGTTGTGGCCGATCAAGAAGAAGTACGGCAACCGCCTGAGCTGGGCCGACCTGATCGCGCTCGCCGGCACCGTCGCCTACGAGTCGATGGGCCTCGAGACCTTCGGCTTCGGTTTCGGCCGCGAGGACATCTGGCACCCGGAGAAGGACGTCTACTGGGGCGCCGAGAAGGAATGGCTGGCGCCGAGCGACGCCCGATACGGCGACATGGCCGATCCCGCCTCGATGGAGAACCCGCTCGCCGCGGTGCAGATGGGCCTCATCTACGTCAACCCGGAAGGAGTGAACGGCGTGCCCGATCCGCTGAAGACGGCGGCGCAGGTGCGCGAGACCTTCGCCCGCATGGCCATGGACGACGAGGAGACGGTGGCGCTCACCGCCGGCGGCCACACCGTCGGCAAGGCCCACGGCAACGGCCGCGCCGAGAATCTCGGCCCCGCCCCGGAGGGCGCCGACCTCTCCGAGCAGGGCCTCGGCTGGATGAACCACGCGACGCGTTCGGTCGGCCGCGACACCGTCACCAGCGGCATCGAGGGCGCTTGGACGGCTCATCCGACGAAGTGGGACGACGGCTACTTCGCCCTGCTGTTCCGCTACGACTGGTGGCTGAAGAAGTCGCCGGCCGGAGCTTGGCAGTGGGAGCCGATCGGCATCAGCGAGGAGGACATGCCGGTCGACGTCGAGGACCCCTCGATCCGCCGCATGCCGATCATGACCGACGCCGACATGGCGATGCGTTTCGATCCGGCCTACCGGAAGATCGCCGAGCGCTTCCGCGACGACCACGCCCACTTCAGTGAGGTCTTCGCCCGCGCCTGGTTCAAGCTGACCCACCGCGACATGGGGCCGAAGGCGCGCATGATCGGCCCCTTCGTGCCGAAGGAGGACCTGATCTGGCAGGACCCGGTTCCCGCCGGACGCACCGATTGGGACGTCACCGCCGCCCGGGCGAAGATCGTGGCGAGCGGGCTCTCCGTCTCCGATCTGGTGGCGACGGCCTGGGACGGTGCGCGCACCTTCCGCGGTTCCGACAAGCGGGGCGGCGCCAACGGCGCTCGCATCCGCCTCGCTCCGCAGAAGGACTGGGTCGGCAACGAGCCGGAGCGCCTCGCCAAGGTGCTGGCCGTGCTCGAGGTGATCGCGGCGCAGGTCGGCGCCAGCCTCGCCGACATCATCGTGCTGGCCGGCGGCGTCGGCGTCGAACTGGCGGCGAAGGCCGCGGGCGTCGAGGTCGCCGTGCCCTTCTCGCCCGGCCGCGGCGACGCGACCGCCGAGACGACCGACGTCGCCTCCTTCGCCGTACTCGAGCCGATCCACGACGGCTTCCGCAACTGGGTGAAGAAGGACTACGTCGTCTCTCCCGAGGAACTGCTGCTCGATCGAGCTCAGCTCATGGGCCTGACCGCCCCCGAGATGACCGTGCTGATCGGCGGCATGCGCATGATGGGAACCAACCACGGCGGCACGCGACACGGTGTCTTCACCGATCGCGTCGGCGCGCTCACCACCGACTTCTTCGTCAACCTCACGGACATGGCCAACCGCTGGGTGCCGATCGACGGTGGTCTCTACGAGATCCGCGACCGCAAGAGCGGTGCGAAGAAGTGGACGGCGACGAGCGTCGACCTCGTGTTCGGGTCGAATTCGATCCTGCGCGCCTATGCCGAGCTCTACGCCCAGGACGACGCGCAGGAGAAGTTCGTGGAGGACTTCGTCGCCGCCTGGGTGAAGGTGATGAATGCCGATCGGTTCGACCTCGCCTGAGGCCGCACCGACGAGAAAACGCCCCCCGGCCGAGAGGTCGGGGGGCGTTCGGTGGCTCCGGGGTGGGAGGTGCGGCCCGCGGCGCCTCGTCAGATGGCGAGGTGGGGCCAGACCTCCAGGGCGCCGCGCCAGATCATCTCGAGCGCCACGTAGAGGATGATCGCCAGACCGACGTAAGCGATCCAGCGGTGGCGATTGAGCAGCCCGGCGATGAAGGAGGCGGCGAGCCCCATCAGCGCGATCGACAGGGCGAGGCCGAGGATCAGCACCGTCGGGTGCTCGCGCGCCGCGCCCGCCACCGCCAGCACGTTGTCGAGCGACATCGAGACGTCGGCGACGACGATCTGCCAAGCGGCGGCTGCGAAGGTCTTGCGGGGCGTGTGGCCGGCGATGGCGCCGTCGCGGTCGATGTCGACCCCGGTCAGCGCCTCTTCCGCTTCCTGCTCCTCCTCGACCGTCTCGCGCAGCTCGCGCCACATCTTCCAGCACACCCACAGCAGCAGGATGCCGCCGACCAGCAACAGGCCGAGCACCTGGAGGAGCTGCGTCGCCGCCACCGCGAAACCGATGCGCAGCACCGTCGCCGCGAGGATGCCGATCAGGATCGCCCGCCCGCGCATCTCCTTGGGCAGGCCGGCCGCCGCCATGCCGATGACGATGGCGTTGTCGCCGGCCAGCACCAGATCGATCGCGATGACCTGGAGGAGCGCCATCAGCCCCTCGGTCGTGAACATCTCCATGGGTCGTTCTTCCGTGTGGGGTCCGCCGAGCCGACCCGTCGGTGCCGTCGGGACGGCGATCAGCCGGCGAGGTCCACGTGGGCGATCACCTCGCCCTTCTCGTCGAGGCGATAGACGATCGGCGCGCCGGTGGCGAGCTCGCGCTTGAGGATCTGCTCGGGCGACAGCTTCTCGAGCTTCATGATCAGGGCGCGCAGCGAGTTGCCGTGGGCGGCGACGATGACGCGCTTGCCGGAGAGCACGTCCGGCTCGATGTGGGCGGCGTAGTAGGGCAGCACCCGGGCAGCGGTGTCCTTCAGGCTCTCGCCGCCGGGGGGCGGCACGTCGAAGGAGCGGCGCCAGATGTGCACCTGCTCCTCGCCGAACTTCTGCCGGGCCTCGTCCTTGTTGAGGCCGGAGAGATCGCCGTAATCGCGTTCGTTGAGCGCCTGATCGCGGGTGATCGGGATCCCGGTCTGGCCGAGTTCGGTGAGGATCAGGTCGAGGGTGCGCTGGGCCCGGGTCAGCACCGAGGTGTAGGCCAGATCGAAGACGAAGCCCTCGGCCTTCAACTTCTTCCCCGCCGCCGTCGCCTCCGCGACACCCTTCTCGGTCAGGTTCGGATCCTTCCAACCGGTGAAGAGGTTGAGCTTGTTCCATTCGCTCTCGCCGTGACGGCAGAGCACCAGGAGACGGTCCATCGTTCGAACTCCTCTCGTCGAAGGGATCAGCCGCGGGGGGCGAGGCCCAGCACGTCGGCCATGGAATAGAGACCGGGCTTGCGCCCCATGCCCCACAGCGCCGCCTTGACCGCGCCACGGGCGAAGATCGAGCGGTCTTCGGCCCGGTGGGTCAGTTCGATGCGCTCGTAGGGGCCGGCGAGGACCACCGTGTGGTCGCCGACGACGGTGCCGCCGCGCAGCGTCGCGAAGCCGATGTCGCCCGGCCGTCGCGCTCCGGTGTGGCCGTCGCGCACCCGGACCGAATGGTCGGCCAGCGCCACCCGGCGCCCCTCCGCCGCCGCCTGACCGAGCAGCAGCGCCGTGCCCGAGGGCGCGTCGACCTTCATCTTGTGGTGCATCTCGAGGATCTCGACGTCGTAGTCGGCTCCGAGAGCCCGCGCCGCCTCGCGCACCAATTGGGCGAGGAGATTGACCCCGAGGCTCATGTTGCCCGACTTCACCAGAACCGCGTGGCGAGCGGCGGCGGCGAAACGGGCGTCGTCGGCCGCCGTGCAGCCGGTCGTGCCGATGACGTGGACGATCCGCGCCTGGGCGGCGAGCTCGGCGAAGTGGACCGAGGCCGCCGGCGTGGTGAAGTCGAGGACGCCGTCGGCCTTGGCGAAGGCGGTGAGCGGGTCGTCGGTCAACGGGACGCCGAGCGTGGCGAGGCCGGCGAGTTGCCCGGCGTCGCGGCCGAGTTCGGGCGAGCCTTCGCGTTCGATGGCGCCGACGACGACGCAACCCTCCGCCTCCGTGACGGCCCGGATCAGGGTCCGGCCCATTCGGCCGCCGGCACCGACCACGACGATGCGCATGTCGCCCATCTCGCCCACTCTCCCGTTCGACTTCCGCCCGGTCCGCTCACCGGGACGGTCCCTGCACTACGACGCTCCCCGACGCCGCGCAAGCTCGACGAGCGGCGGATAGCCCTGCGCACGGCGGCGGGCTCGGGATCGCTCCATCTCGGATCGATGTGCGACCGTGCCCTCCGAACGCGACCGCCCGGCGGCGCGGTCGGCGTCGCCGGGCGGCGGAAGAAGGGTGAAGCGCCCGGGGCTCAGGCGTCCAGCATCCGCTTCAACATTTCGATTTCGTCGGCGAAGCCGCGATCGGCGTTCGCCATCTCCTCGATCTTGCGCACCGCGTGCAGAACCGTGGTGTGGTCGCGGTTGCCGAAGCGCCGGCCGATCTCCGGCAGCGAGCGCGGCGTCAGCGCCTTGGCGAGATACATGGCGATCTGCCGCGGCCGCACCACCGTGCGGGTGCGCCGCGCGGAGAGCAGGTCTGCCTTGGTGACGTTGAAATGCTTGGAGACGACCCGCTGGATGTCCTCGATCTTGACCTTCTTGGGTTCGCGCGTCCGCAGCAGGTCGCGCAACGCCAATTCCGCCATCTCGAGGCCGATCTGCTGGCCCGTCAACTGATTGTGGGCGACGAGACGGTTGACCGCACCGTCGAGGTCGCGCCCGGAGGTGACGACGTTTTCCGCCACCCAGTCGATCACCGCCGCCGACACTTCGAGCCGCGGGTCGGCCTTCTTCGCCTGCGCCACCCGGTGGGCGACGATGCGCCTGCGCAGGTCGACGTCGGGCGCACCCACCTCGACCAACAGGCCGCCGGCCAGTCGCGAACGGACGCGTTCGTCGACGGTCTCGAGGTCCGCGGGTGGGCGGTCCGCCGCCACGACCACTTGCCGCGCGCCGTCGATGAGCGCGTTGAGGGTGTGGCAGAACTCCTGTTGCACCTGACGGCCCTGGAGGAATTGCATGTCGTCGATCAGCAGAAGATCGATACCGCGCAACGCCTCCTTGAAGGCGATCGCCGACTGCGCCATCAGCGCCGCGACGAAGCGATACATGAAGTGCTCGGCCGTGAGGTAGAGCACCCGTCGGCCCTGCGCCTTGGCGGCATGGGCGACCGCCTGAAGGAGGTGCGTCTTGCCGAGCCCGACCGAGGCGTGGATGTAGAGCGGATTGAAGGAGACGGGCTCACCCGGACGACCGTCGGCGACCCGCTTGGCGGCGGCGAGCGCCAGACCGTTGGAGCGGCCTTCGACGAAGCTCTCGAAGGAATAGCGGTGATCGAGCGGGCTGCCCGCCAGAACGTCGTCGTCGCGATGGTCCTCGATCGAGCGCGTTCCCGTCGCCGCGGGGCGCGTCGCCGGAAAGGGGATGGTGCGCGCCGTCGGCTGCGCCTCACCGGCGCTCTCGCGGCTCACCGACCCCGGTCGAATGGCCGAACGCACGGAGAACTCGATCTGCCGGACGGTGCCGAAGCTTTCGCCGAAGAGCGCGAGCAGGCGGTCGCGATAGCGGCTCTGCAACCAGTTCTTCAAGAAGCGGGTGGGGACCGAGAGATGCACGGTGTCGGCCTCGACCGACGCCAGTTCGACCCGGGCGAACCAACTGGAGAAGACGTCTTCTCCGAGTTCGGCCCGCAGCCGCACTTTGATCCGATCCCACTCATCCCGCCCCGGGGGGACCGCCGCCATCGCCACCGCCTCCATAGTCCAATACCTCCCGCCGGGATCGTCCGCCGCCTCGGCCGATCGTGGCTCGGTCCGTTCGTTGATCTGCCGCCGGCCCGTTGAAGGCGAGCGACGAATTCACACTCCGGCGCGGTCGACCGCGCTGGTTCTGGCCCCGTCCTCGGACGAGCCCGCCTTCAGGTCTGTGCCCAAGGGAGTCCGCGCACTTTCCAACCGGAGACGCGCCCGCGATGGCCTTCGCCGTCGAGGCCGCCTTCGAAGCCTTCCGAAATGTTGAAACAACGCGACCAGCCGGCCGCGGTCATCGCCACCGCCGCGAAGCGGCTGCGTTGGCCGGATCGGCACAGGAACAGGATCGGGATGTCGCGCGCCAAGCCCGCCGCGGTCAGCGCCTCGTCGAGTACCGCCACGAAATCGGGATTGACGGCCATGGTCGGGAAGACCTGCCATTCGAGCGTGATCGGCTGCTTGCCGAGCGCCGCCAGCGCCGGAAGCCCGACGAAGGCCCATTCGGCTCGCGTGCGGACGTCGACGAGAACGGCGTTTCGATCCGCCGCCAGCGACGCCCACGCCTCCGCGGGATCCACGTCCCCGGCGTAGACCCCGACGAACTCATTCGACATGACGATGCCCCCCCGCGCCGAACGTGAGCCCGGCGGAACTTTTCTCTTCGAACCTCTCGGATTGTTCGACGATCGTAAAGGAGCGATGCTTCCTCAGTCGTTGATCGTCGTTCCCGGCCTTCCTCTAAGTCAACAACGTCCATCTACGTAATACGTCCAGCGTCGTTTCTGGCAATGCGCTGGCGAATGCGAAGCTCTCGGTGGTGATGACTTCGATTTGGGTGAGACCACGAAGGCGCCGCCTTCATGAAAGGGACATTACACACGGCCTTTCCCCCGTGCAATGGTCAGGAGTGTCGCGATGGGCGGCGGGGCCGGGTGACGTCCCGAGCGGAATCCGAATCGTGGCGGGGAAGTCCTTCCGACTCAACGGGATGTTCCGGCGGGAGCGCACGCCGTGTTTTTTTCACTCGCACCGGCGAAAAATTCGCCACACCCCTCTCGTGTACCCCGCAGCGGGGCGGAATTCCGGCAGGGATTTCTCACTTGCCGCCAATTTCATGAAAAACAAGGAGAATTTCTGTCAGGCCGAAACACGACGGGGCGCCTCCGTAGCACCTCTATAAGTGGAACCCCATAGGGCTCGGGAGGTGAAATAGGTGAGCCGGGAAACAGAAAGACCCGGGCGAATGGCCCGGGTCTCGAAGACGTTGCGTCATGCAGCCGAAGCGGGTCTCAGGCGCCGAGCGCCTTCACCCGATGGGCCAGACGGGAGATCTTGCGGGAGGCGGTGTTGCGATGGAGGACGCCCTTGGAGGCGGCGCGCTGCAGCTCCGGCTGGGCGGCCTTGAGCGCTTCGGCGGCGGCGGCCTGATCGCCGGAGGCGAGCGCCTCCTCGACCTTGCGCACGAAGGTGCGCACGCGCGAACGGCGGGACTTGTTGACCGCGGTGCGGCGCGCGATCTTGCGGGCCGCCTTCTTGGCGGACGGCGTATTGGCCATGGACGAGCCTCTCCTGGATCTCGACTGCGCTCGACCCGAACTGCCGAATGCCACCCTCGTCGAGTTCGACGTCTCCCGACGTGTTCGTCTCGAGGATGGCCGACCGGGCAGGGCCGACGACGTGAAAGGGCGGCGGCGGAAAAGGGCCGCCACCGGGTGGGCGAGCTTATAGCGGCGTGAGCACGGGGCGTCAACGGTCCGAAGGTCCGCTTCGGCCCGCCTTCGCGGCCGCCCGAGGGCTTCGCCCCGCGCGGCCGGGGCCGAAGGCCGGCCGTCTCAGCGGTGCACGAACCCCGGCTTGCGCTTCTCGGCGAAGGCGCCCATGCCCTCCTTCTGGTCCTCGGTGCCGAAAGTGGCGTGGAAGAGCCGGCGTTCGAAGCGCAGCCCCTCGGCGAGCGAGGTCTCGAAGGCGCGGTTGACCGCTTCCTTCGCCATCATCGCGGCGACCAGCGGCTTCTCGGCGATCTCGCCGGCGATCGCCATCACCGCCTCGACGAAGCCCTCCGCCGGCAGGATGCGGGCGACGAGACCGTCGGCCATCGCCTCCTGGGCGCCGATGCGCCGTCCGGTGAGGCAGAGGTCCATCGCCTTGGCCTTGCCGATCGCCCGGGTCAGCCGCTGGGTACCGCCGGCGCCGGGGATGGTTCCGAGTGTGATCTCCGGTTGGCCGAACTTGGCCGTCTCGGCGGCGATGATCATGTCGCACATCATGGCGAGCTCACAGCCGCCGCCGAGCGCGAAGCCGGCGACGCCGGCGATGATCGGCTTGCGGAAGCGCGACACCCGGTCCCACGGCGTGATCAGGTCGCCGAGATAGGCGGTGGCCAGCGTCTTCGGCCGCATCTCCTTGATGTCGGCGCCCGCCGCGAAGGCCTTCTCCGAGCCGGTGATCACCACGCAGCCGATGCCGTCGTCGACCTCGAAGAGATCGAGCGCCGCCGAGACCTCCGCCATCAGCGCCGAGTTCAGTGCGTTGAGCGCCTGCGGCCGGTCGAGCGTGATCAGTCCGACGCGTCCGCGCGTCTCCACTCGGATGTTCTCGTAGGCCATGGGGTCTCCTTTCCCTCCCGGCGACACGGGCGTCCCGATCGAGGTTCGGGCGAGGCGGTCGCTCCGATCGGAACCCGGCGACGCCCGCGCTCGCCTTCTTCTCCGAAGGGCTATCGGAGAGCGTGGTCCGGGGCAACGCGATCTTTCGCACGGGGGTCGTGCGTTTTCGCCGGAACCGTCACGAACCGGAGGGGCGGCGCTGACAGGACGGGCAGAAGAAGGTCGAGCGCCCCGACTGCACGATGCGGTCGACGACGCCGACGCAGCCCGGTCGGGCGCAAGGCTCGCCCTCCCGGTCGTAGACCGCGAAATTGTGCTGGAAATAGCCGAGCTCGCCGTCCGTCCGGCGATGATCGCGCAAACTGGAGCCCCCGGCGGCGACCGCCTCCTCCAGCACCTCGCGGATCGCGCCCGCCAGGGCGGCGAGCTTCGACGACGGCCGCCCCGTCGCCGTCACGGTGCCGCCGGCGGGAAACGTCGGGGCGAGCCCCGCCCGCCACAACGCCTCGCAGACGTAGATGTTGCCGAGCCCGGCGACGAGCCGCTGGTCGAGGAGGGCCGCTTTGAGCGGGGCCACCTTGTCGCGGAAGAGGCTCGCCAGATGCTCGGCCGAAAGCTCGTTGCCGAGCGGCTCGATGCCCAGCCCGGAGAGGGACGCGTGGGCGGCCAGCCCCTCGCGCGCCACGAGATCCATGAAGCCGAAGCGACGCGGATCGTTGTAGGTGACCGTGGTGCCGGCCGGCGCCCCCGGTCCTTCGAGATGGAGAACGACGTGGTCGTGCGCCGCCGACCGGTCGCGGGGGATGTGGAACTCTCCCGGCGTCGTCCCCGTCTCCGGTAGGCGGATGCGGAACGAACCGGACATGCCGAGATGGGCGATCAGCACCTCGTCGGTCGACAGGTCGACAAGGAGGTACTTCGCCCGCCGCGACAGCGCCGTCACCGTCGCGCCCTCGAGCCGTTCGGCGAAGCGGGTGGGGAAGGGCGTCCTCAGGTTCGCCCGCCGCTGCTCGACCCGGACGATTCGCGCGCCCTCCATGACGGGAGCGAGGCCGCGGCGGACGGTTTCGACCTCGGGCAGTTCGGGCATGAAGCACCTCGTCGGACGGGGACGCGGACGATAGCGCCCGCGCGAGGCTTCCGCTATGGTCCGCCCCGATCACGGAGAAGACCCATGTCGCACGATCCCGCCGCCGCCACCTCTCCGAGCGAGACCGCGCCCGCCGGCGCCACCGCCTCCTTCGGCTTCCGCGACGTGCCGCTCGCCGAGAAGCAGCACCTCGTCGACGACGTCTTCCACAAGGTGGCGAGCCGCTACGACGTGATGAACGACGCCATGTCCGGCGGTCTGCACCGGCTGTGGAAGGACGCCATGGTGGCGAAGCTGTCGCCGCCGAAGATCGGCCGCCGTCCCTACGAGGTCCTCGACATGGCCGGCGGCACCGGCGACATCGCCTTCCGTATCGTCGAGAAGTCGCAGAAGAAGGCGCGCGTCACCGTCTCCGACATCAACGCCTCGATGCTCGGCGTCGGGCGCGAGCGCGCCGAGAAGCGCGGGCTCTCGGCCAATCTCGACTTCGTCGAGGCGAACGCCGAGGAACTGCCCTTCGAGTCGAACCGCTTCGACGCCTATACGATCGCCTTCGGCATCCGCAACGTGCCGCGCATCGACAAGGCGCTCGCCGAGGCCCACCGGGTGCTGAAGCCCGGCGGCCGGCTGCTGGTGCTGGAGTTCTCGGCGGTGGTGGTCCCCGGGCTCGACCGGATCTACGACGCCTTCTCCTTCCATCTGATCCCCTTGATGGGCAAGGCGATCGCCGGCGACGGCGAGCCCTATCGCTATCTCGTCGAGTCGATCCGCAAGTTCCCGCCGCAGGAGAAGTTCGCCGAGATGATCCGCGCCGCCGGTTTCGCCCGGGTGGACCACACCAACTTCACCGGCGGCATCGCCGCGCTGCACTCGGGCTGGAAGATCTGAGGTGATGGCCCACGCGATCGGTTCCCTCCTGCGATTGGCCCGCGCCGGCTGGGTGATGGCCCGCGAAGGGCTCGTCACCGCCATGGCCCCGCCCGATCCGCCGGCGATCGGCCGGTTGGCGCTCGCGATGGCGAAGCTCGTCGAGCGCGAGGACGCGGTGGGCACCTCCCGCGGCCAGCGCGCGAGCCGCGCGCTCAATCGCCTGGGCCCCTCCTACGTCAAACTCGGCCAGTTCCTCGCCACCCGTCCGGACGTGGTGGGTCGCGCCATGGCCGACGACCTCGAGGCGCTGCAGGATCGGGTCGAGCCCTTCGACCACGACACCGCGGAGGCGATCGTCGCCAGGGCGCTCGGCAAGCCGCTCTCCGAGCTCTTCGTCGAGTTCGGCCAGCCGGTGGCCGCCGCCTCCATCGCCCAGGTCCACAAGGCGCGCGTGAAAGCCCGCGACGGGATGATCCGCGACGTCGCGGTCAAGGTGCTGCGCCCCGATGTCGAGGCCCGCTTCCGGCGCGATCTCGACGCCTTCTATCTCGCCGCGCGACTGATCGAGTCGGTGGTGCCGGCGACGCGGCGGCTGCGCCTCGTCGCCGTGGTCGACACGCTCGCCCGCTCGGTGCGCCTCGAGATGGACCTGCGGCTCGAGGCCGCCGCCATCTCCGAACTCGCCGAGAACTCCAAGGACGATCCCGACTTCCGCCTGCCGAAGGTCGATTGGGAGCGCACCCAGCGCGGCGTGCTGACGCTCGAGTGGATCGACGGCATCAAGCTCTCCGATCGCGCCGGCCTCGCCGCCGCCGGCCACGACCTGAAGCGGCTCGGCCGCATCGTCATGCAGAGTTTCCTGCGCCACGCGATGCGCGACGGCTTCTTCCATGCCGACATGCACCAAGGCAACCTCTTCGTCATGCCCAGCGGTGACCTCGTCGCCGTCGACCTCGGCATCACCGGCCGGCTCGATCCGAACGAGCGCCGTTTCCTCGCCGAGATCCTCTACGGCTTCATCATCCGCGACTACCGCCGGGTGGCGCAGGTCCATTTCGACGCCGGCTACGTGCCGGCCCATCAGGAGGTCGAGGTCTTCGCTCAGGCGCTGAGGGCCGTCGGCGAACCCTTGCGCGACCGCCCGCCGGCCGAGATCTCGATGGCCGGCCTCCTCGGCCAGCTCTTCGAATACACCGACGTCTTCGACATGAAGACCCAGCCGCGGCTGATCCTGTTGCAGAAGACCATGGTGGTGGTCGAGGGCGTCGGCCGCACCCTCGATCCCGATCTCGACATGTGGACGGTGTCCGAGCCGGTGGTGCGCGAGTGGGTCGAGGCGAACCTCGGCCCCGGCGCACGTATCGCCGACGTCGGCCAGTCGGCCGGCGCTCTCGGACGTCTGGCGCTCGCCGTGCCCCGGTTGGTCGAACGCTTCGAACTCGCTTCGGCGGGGCTCGCCAAATGGGCCGAGGTCGGTGTCCGCCTCGACGCCGAGACGGTGGAGGCGATCGCCGCCGCCGAGGCCCGTCGCGACCGGCCGCAGCGCCTCGCGACCTGGATCGCCGCGGCTTCCCTCGCGGCCATCGCCTGTGTCATGATGTTTTCCTAATATATGTGGGCCGACCGTCCCCGCCCCGTCAGAGGGCACGAAAATCGTTGGGGACTTCGGCCGAGGGCAGATCCGGAGGGAAACCCGACATGACGCAGTCGCGCCTGGAAGAGACTTACGCGCTCATCGATGCGGCCAACGCCGACGATCCCGTCAAGGTGATGGTCGACGGGGTCGAACGCCCCTACGCTCAGGTCTACGGCGAGCGGATGACGGCGCGGATGGCGAAGCTCGTCCCCGACGCTTCGGACCTGTTGAGACTGGCCGCCCGCGCCCAGCACATCCGCCGCTTCGACATCCCGCGGGCGTCCTACCCGATGGACAAGCCCGGCTATCACGCCTGGCGCAATGCTCTGAAGGTGCGCCACGGCGAGCTTCTCGCCGAGATCATGCGCGAGGCCGGCTGGTCCGAGGCCGACGTCGAGCGCGCCGGCCAGCTCGTCCGCAAGGAGCGCATCAAGCGCGACCCGGAAGCGCAGGCCGTCGAGGATTGCGCCTCGCTGGTCTTCCTCGAGTTCGAATACGTCGACTTCGGCGCCAAATATGCCGACGACAAGGTGGTCGACATCGTCGCCAAGACCTGGGCCAAGATGTCCGACGCCGGCCACGCCCAGGCGCTCGAACTGGTGCCGCTCCTGCCCGAACGGTTGCAGACGTTGACCGTCCGCGCCGTCACCGGCGCCGCCGCGTGATCCGCACCGTGACATACCGACCGATCGGTATGTCACGGTCTTCCACGTTCGGTGGGCGGGATGGTGGTGTGCCTCCCTTCGGCGCGCACATGGCGGCCGAAAGCGGGAGGCAGGGGCGCGCCGGCCTTCGAGGGCACGCGAACCGCTCGTCCGCATCGGCGCCGTGAGCACGTCGCACCGGGACCGCCGTCGAGCGGTTCCGACGCGCCGGGCCTCTCACCCCGCGCCGTAGGAATGCAGAGCCGCGCCGTGGAGTTTCAGCCAGCGCCGGCCCTCGTCCATGCGCGGGCAGGTCTCGCGCACCAGCCGCCAGAAGCGGATCGAGTGGTTCATCTCTCTGAGATGCGCCACCTCGTGGGCGGCGAGATAGTCCAGCACGTGCGGCGGCGCCAGGATCACCCGCCACGAGAAGGACAGTTCTCCCTCCGCCGTGCACGAGCCCCAGCGCGAGCGCGTGTCCTTGATGCGGATCGCTCCGGTCCTCACTCCCAGCCGGGCGGCGTGGGAGGAGACCGCCGGCGCGAGGTCGGCCTGGGCGGTGCGGCGCAGGAAATCCCGCACCCGCCGCGCCAGATGCTCCGGCCGCCCGGCGACGCAGAGCAGCGGCGTCTCGGCGTCGCCGGTCGCCGGCTCGATCCAGACGGTGCCGCGCCGGTCTGGGCGGTGGTCGAGGAGGTGGGGCTCACCGCGCAGCGGCACGACCGCGCCGGGCACGAAGGCGACGGCGCTCGGACGCCGCGCCAACCGTTCGGCGAGCCAGCCGCGGTGGCGTTCGAGGAAGTCGATCGCGTCGGCGAGGCGGACGCCGCGCGGCAGCGTCAACACCGGATCGCCGTGTCCCGCCGACATCCGCAGGGTGAGACGCGTCGCCCGCGACGAGATCCGGACCGCGACGGGAACGTCGCGGCCGGCGATGACGACGATCAGGTGGTCGGGCGGGGCCGTCCGTGACGTCGATCGGGAGGTGAAGCCGAACACCGCGCCTCAGAGACGGGAGGCGTCGCCGTCGCGCCGGCGGCGGGCGGCGCGCTCGGCCTTGAAGCGGTCGAACTCCTCCTGGTCGCGGGCGTGGCGCAGATGCGCCAGATAGGCTTCGAACTCACGCCGTTCCTCGTCGAGGCGGCGGCGCTCGACCTCGAGCCGTTCGAGCTCGGCGGCGCGGTGGGCGTCGAAGGCGGCGTTTCCGGTGGTGCCGAAGGTCCCCGCCCCGAAGCCCCCGCCGAAGCCGCGGCGCATCTCGGCGGCGAGCCGCGAGCGCTGGTAGCCGTTGCGGATTCCTTCGAAGAAAGCCTGCATCCGGTCGCCCCAGAGCATGTAGGCGAGCATGGCGAGGCCGAGCGGCCACGCGACCACGAAGCCGAGCACCATCAGACCGATGGACATCGGATGGAAACCGGGGCGGATCACGGGAGAGCTGCGCATCGGGGTTCGCCCTTCTCGAAGACGACCGACCGATCCGACCCGCCTCGCCGAGGACGGGCGTGCGGAGGATCGCGGTCACGCCAGATGATCTGGCCCCGGGCGGCCACGGATTCAAGAGCCGCACCGCGGCCTCGTGTCGACGCCGGCCACGGCGGCGACCCTCTTCTGCGCCGCCCCACCTCTGCCGCGGCGCGACCTCTCAGGCGGCGGTCTTGGCGGGACGCCGCTTCGCGGCGGTCGTGCCACGGGCGTGGCGGCGGATGAAGTCGGCGATGCGCGGCTGGATGTTGGCGCGGAACTTCGAGCCGTTGAAGACGCCGTAGTGGCCGACGCCGGGCTGGACGTAGTCCTGCTGCTTCTCCGCCGCCAGTCCGGTGCACATGGTGTGCGCCGCCTGCGTCTGGCCCGGCCCGGTGATGTCGTCGAGTTCGCCCTCGACGGTGAACAGCGCCGTATCGCGGATCTCCGACGGCCTCACCGGCCGGTCGCGGTGCTTCATCGTGCCCTCGGGCAGGGCGTGTTCGAGGAAGACGGTGCGGATCGTCTGGAGATAGAACTCCTTGGTGAGGTCCATCACCGCCAGATACTCGTCGTAGAAGTCGCGGTGCTTCTCCGCCGAATCGCCGTCGCCGACGATCAGGTGCTGATAGAAGTCCTTGTGGGCGGAGACGTGCCGATCGAGGTTCATCGACATGAAGCCGCCGAGTTGGAGGAAGCCCGGGTAGACCTCGCGCAGGAAGGCCGGGTTGGGGAACGGCACCCGCATGATGACGTTGCGTTCGAACCAGGCGAGCCCCTTGGTGTGGGCGATCTTGTTGACCGCGGTCGGCGAGATGCGGGTGTCGAGCGGCCCGCCCATCAGCGTCATGGTCGAGGGCGCCGACGGGTCGCGATCCTCGTTCATCAGCGCCACGGCGGCCAGCACCGGCACCGACGGCTGGCACACCGCGATGACGTGCACGTCCTCGCCGAGGTGGTGGATCATCTCGATGACGTAGTCGATGTAATCGTCGAGGTCGAAACCGCCCTGCGACAGCGGCACCATGCGGGCGTCGATCCAGTCGGTGATGTGGACCTCGTGGGCCGGCAGCATGGCCTCGACGGTGCCGCGCAGCAGCGTCGCGTAGTGGCCCGACATCGGCGCGACGATCAGCACCTTGGGATCGGCGGGGCGCCCGGCCGGCAATTCGCGCTCGAAATGGACGAGATGGCAGAACGGCTTCTGCCAGACGACCTTCTCCGCCACCGGCACCTCCTTGCCGTCGACGACCGTCGACGGCAGGTCGAAGGTGGGCTTGCCGTAACGGCGGGTGGCGCGTTCGATCACCTCGAACGTGGCCGCGAGCGAGCGCCCGACCGTGGTCCTCGACCACGGATTGAGGGGGTTGGAGACCGCCAGATGGCCCATCTCCGCTGCGACGCGAAACGGACGCAGGGCGGCGTGGTTCAGTTCATAGAGCTGATAGAACATGACCCCTCGACGTGGTTCTCCGAGCCGGCGACCATTTCAATCGATTACTTCGCCGGTTTCCAGACCGCGCCCACGGCGCTTCCATCGGTAATTCGTCTTAGCCGGGCGCCATACCGCACCGCAACGCGAAAGATATTCCGCCGGTGAAGGTTTCGTGCCGGCGGTGCGCCGTTCACTCGCCCTGCTGCAGGAGCGAGCCGGCGCGGCGAGCGGCGGCGAGGAGCCGGTAGAAGGCGAAGACGGCGACGGCGAACCACATCGCGTTCATGGCGAAGGCGGTGGCCATCAGGTCGATTCGGAAGGTGCGATCGATGAGGATCGCCCGCATACCCTCGAAGACGTAGGTCGTCGGCAGCGCCCAAGCGACCGGCTGGACGATCCACGGCAGGGTGGTGACCGGGTAGTAGACGCAGGTGATCGGCATGATCAGGAACATCAGCGACCAGGCCAGCGCCTCGGCCCCCATCCCCTGCCTCAGCAGGATACCGATGATGACGAGCCCGATCGACCAACCGGCGATCACCAGATTGGCGAAGAACACCGCCAGCGGCAGGCCCAGTCCCCAGATGTTGAAGCCGAAGAGCGGGATCGCCAGGACGGTCACCGGCAGCATGCCGATGGCGAGCCGGATCATCGAGATCGCCATCAGCGAGACGATCAGTTCGGAGGGCCTCAGCGGGCTCATCAAGAGATTGCCGAGGTTGCGCGACCACAGCTCCTCGAGGAAGGCGAAGGCGAAGCCCTGTTGCGAGCGCAGCAGCACGTCCCAGAGGAGCAGACCGCCGACGAAGAGGCCGGCGGCATTGGCGAAGAACGAGGAGTTCTGCGCCACGTAGAGCTGGACGAAGCCCCAGGTCAGCATCTGCACCGTCGGCCAGTAGATCAGTTCCACCGCCCGCGGCCACGAGTTGGAGAGCAGATACCAGTAGCGCAGCACCATCGCCCCGACGCGGGCGAGGGAGAAGCCGGTGGAGGTGCGGGTCGGGTTCACGCCTCGGCCTCCTCGTGGTTCGGCCGCGCCGTCTCGGCGTTCTCGGCCCGGGTGCCGCGGGCGACGTCGAGGAACACCTCCTCGAGCGTGTCGCGACCGTAGCGGCGCAGCAGATCTTCCGGCGCGCCGCGATCCTCGATGCGGCCGCGGCGCAGGATGACGACGTCGTCGCACAACCGCTCGACCTCGGGCATGTTGTGCGAGGCGAGCAGGATCGTCGCTCCGGTGGTAGCGCGATAGGTCTCGAGCCGGCCGCGCACCCAGTCGGCGGTGTCCGGGTCGAGCGAGGCGGTGGGCTCGTCGAGGAGCAGCACTTCGGGCGAGTTGAGCAGCGCCTTGGCCAGCGCCACCCGCGTCTTCTGCCCGGCCGACAACTGCCCCGCCTTGCGGTCGACGAAGGCGGTCAGATCGAAATCGGCGACGAGCCCGGCGATGCGGTCGCGGAGGTTCGCCACCCGGTAGAGCCGGCCGAACACCTCGAGGTTCTGCCGCACCGTCAGCCGATGCGGCATGTCGACGTAGGGACTCTCGAAATTCATCCGTTCGAGCAGCACCGCCCGCTCCGCCGGCATGTCGTGGCCGAGGATGGTGATCCGCCCGCCGTCGGGCAGGATCAGCCCCATCAGCATGCCGATGGTGGTGGTCTTGCCGGCGCCGTTGCCGCCGAGCAGTCCCGTCACCGTGCCTCGCGCCACCTCGAAGGAGATGCCGTCGACGGCCAGCACGTCGCCGAAATGCTTGGCGAGGTCGCGGACTTCGATGGCGAAGCGGGGATCGGGCTCCGACGCGGCGGGCATGGCGCTGTCCATGGCGATGGAATGTGCGGGCATTTCCGGTTGGCGATGGTGGCGACCGGTCGATCGTCGTATAGACAAGGCGGAGGCGGCACGGAAGACCGCGAGCCGGCGGGATCGCGCGAACGTGAGGGCGCCGCGCCGTTCCGGACGAGGGGGGAGAGCGATGTTGGGTGTCCTGTCCGACTTCGGCGATACGTCGGTTCGCTCGCTGAAGCTCGACACGCTGGTCAAGCTGCGCTGGCTAGCCATCGCCGGACAGACCGCCGCGGTGCTCTTCGTCCGCTTCGGGCTCGGCTTTCCGCTGCCGTTCGTCTCCTGTCTGGTGTTGATCGGCGCCTCGGTGGCGCTCAATCTGGCGCTGCGCTTCCAGTTCTCCTCGATCCACCGGCTCGACGGCATCCACGCGACACTGCTGCTCGGCTACGACGTCATTCAGCTCTCGGGCCTGCTCTATCTGACCGGAGGGCTCGAGAACCCCTTCGCCTTCCTGCTGCTCGCCCCGGTGCTGGTCTCCTCGGCGTCGCTGCCGCCGCGCTCCACCGCGTTGCTCGGGGTGCTGGTGGCGGTTCTCGGCACCGTGCTCGCCGGCTTCCACCTGCCGCTGCCGTGGGGGCTCGTCTCACCTCCGGCGCTGCCGGCGCTCTATGTTCTCGGCACCTGGCTCGCCATCCTCCTGACGCTCTCCTTCTCGGCGCTCTACGCCTTCCGCGTCGCCGACGAATCGCGCCGCCTCGCCGAGGCCCTCACCGCCACCGAACTCGTGCTGCAACGCGAACAGCACCTGACCGCCCTCGACGGTCTCGCCGCCGCCGCCGCGCACGAGCTCGGCACCCCCCTCGGCACCATCGCCGTCGTCGCCCGCGAGATGGAGCGCGAGCTGCCCGCCGGCTCGCCGCTCGCCGACGACGTCGCCCTCCTGCGGTCGCAGTCGGAGCGTTGCCGCGACATCCTGCGCAAACTCTCCTCGATGGGAGCCGATCCCGACGCCTATTACGTCCGCCTGTCGATCTCGGCGCTCATCGACGAGGTGGTCGAACCCTTCCGCGAGAACGGGCCGGAACTGGTGGTGAAATGCGTCGGCGACGGCCCCGAGCCGATCGGTCGGCGCAATCCGGCGATTCTCTACGGCCTCGGCAACATCGTCGAGAACGCCGTCGATTTTGCCGAGAGCGAGGTGTCGATCTTCGCCACCTGGAACGCCGAAGAGGTGACGATCACCATCTCCGACGACGGTCCGGGTTTCTCGACCGCCGTCATCGATCGGTTGGGCGAGCCGTGGGTCACCACCCGCGAACCCTCCATCGCCGAACGGGCCGTCGACGCGGTCGGCGGCGGCCTCGGCCTCGGTTTCTTCATCGCCCACACCTTCCTGCAACGCTCCGGCGGCAGGGTCGGATACGCCAACAAGGCCTTCCCCGGCCACGGCGCCGAGATCCGCGTGACCTGGCCGCGTGCGCTGATGGAGGCCCCCGAGATCGAGGCCGCACCGCAGCATTCACCCTGATCGGCGGTCGCCCCCCGCGTGTCGGTCCAGGGGATTGATGCAAAAGGCTTCGCGACCTAAACTTACCCCCGACGGGGAAGATCTCGCCGAAGGAGAGCGGGACGGTGGACCAGCGGGTGACAACGATGACGGACGAGCCGGTGTTCGACAATCCCGACGCCGACAGGACGCTGTTGATCGTGGACGACGACAAGCCGTTCCTTCAACGGCTGGCTCGGGCGATGGAACTGCGCGGCTTCGACGTCGAAGTGGCCGGCTCGATCGCCGAGGGGCTGGCGCGGGTCGAAGCACGGGCGCCGGCCTATGCCGTCGTCGACATGCGACTGGGCGACGGCAACGGCCTCGACGTGATCGAGGCGCTGCGTCTCCGCCGCCCCGAGGCCCGCACCGTGGTGTTGACCGGCTACGGCAACATCGCCACGGCGGTGACCGCGGTGAAGCTCGGCGCCACCGACTATCTCTCCAAGCCTGCCGACGCCGACGAAGTGATGCGGGCGCTGGTTCGCTCCACCGACGACCGTGCGCCGCCGCCGGAGAATCCGATGTCGGCCGACCGTGTGCGGTGGGAGCACATCCAGCGGGTCTACGAACTGTGCGAACGCAACGTTTCGGAGACGGCGCGCCGCCTCAACATGCACCGCCGCACCCTGCAGCGCATCCTCGCCAAGCGGGCGCCGCGCTGACGCTCCTTCCGGACGACCGGTCGTCGAACGGCGCTGCCTTCGGGTCGGCGCCGTCGTCGTTTCCGCGCGACCACGGGAAGGCCCGCCGCCGTCAGGTCTCCAGGAGCCGCGTCACCCCGCGTCCGGCGGCGCGCCCGGTCGAGAAGCAGGCCTGCAACAGATAGCCGCCGGTCGGTGCCTCCCAGTCGATCATCTCGCCGCAGACGAAGACGCCGGGCAGACGCTTCAGTTGGAAATCCGGGCCGATCTCGCCGAGCGCCACCCCGCCGGCCGATGAGATGGCCCGCTCGAGCGGCCGCGCCGAGACGACCCGGATCGGCACCGCCTTGATCAACCGGGCGAGCTCGGTCGTGTCGGCCGGCAGGTCCTTGCCGACGCCCTCGCGCAACAACCCGACCGCCACCGGCGGCAGGCCGATGCCCTTGCGCAGTCGGTTCGACAGGCTGTCACCCTTGCGGCCCCTGTCGAGCGCCGCGGCGATCTCCTCGGCGTCCATCGCCGGCTTCAGGTCGAGTCGGATCTCGGTCGCCCCACCCGCTGCGATCGCCTCGCGCAGCACCGCCGACAGCCCGTAGATCGCCCCGCCCTCGAGACCGTCGGACGTCACCACGGCTTCGCCGACCGAGACGTGCTCGGCGAAGCGCACCGCGATCCGCTTCAGCGGTTCGCCCTCGAAGCGGCCGCGGAAGATCTCCGACCAGGCGACGGTGAAGCCGCAATTGGTCGGGCGCAGCGGCACGATCTCGACGCCTTCGGCCGCCAAGATCGACGTCCAGGCGCCGTCCGAACCGAGCCGCGGCCAACTCGCCCCGCCGAGCCCCAGCACCACCGCGTCGGCGACGATCGTCTCCTCCCCCGCCGGTCCGACGACCGTGACGCCACCCGGCGTGAAGCCGGTCCAACGCGTGCGGGTACGGAAGGCGACGCCGAGGTCGGCGAGCCGCCGTGCCCAGGCGCGCAACAGTGGAGAAGCCTTGAAGGAACAAGGAAACACCCGCCCCGAAGTGCCGACGAAGGTCTCCTCGCCGAGACCGCGCGCCCAGTCGCGCAGATCGTTCGGCTGGAAAGCGGCGATCGACGGGGTGAGGAAGGCTTCCGCCGCGCCGTAGCGGCCGAGAAAGCGGTCTCCCGCCTCCGAGTGGGTGAGATTGAGGCCGCCGCGGCCCGCCATCATCAGCTTGCGGCCGATCGACGGCATCCGCTCGACCACGGTGACGTGATGGCCGGCACCGGCGATCACCTCCGCCGCCGTCAGTCCGGCCGGTCCGCCGCCGACCACCACCACTTCACGCGCGCCCATATCCGAACCTTTCGTCCGCAACGGCGCATCGCCCGCCTCGGCTTCCGTAACGACAAGTCTACATCATCCCGGATAGCGGAGGCGACCGGGTCGTGTCGAGACGGTCAGAGTTGCGTCGCGAGGCTTCGCTCGCCATCGAGCCGGCGCACCCCTGCGAGGATTCGCAGCTCGGTCGCGGTGGTACGTCGTCGGATTCCCGGCGACGGATCGTCGCAGGCGGCCCGGCGGGTGGAGATCGCCACGGCCCGGCCCGCGACCCCGCTCCGCGAGGCTTCCGCCCTGTGTTTACGCAGCGTCAAAGGCCAAGTGACGGTTTTCCGCCTCGGACGGGTCCGCCGACCCAGGGGCACGGAATCCCAGCGCTTCGGATCGGGGCAACCTCTGTTGCGGGCGATATCACCCGAGAGACGCAGGGCCGGTGGATGCGACTTCCGCGAGCTTACCCAGCGTTAATTGACGAGGGAGTCAGATGACCACCGCTTGCTTCAATCTCCGTTAGACGGCGGCTCGCCATGTATCGTCTGCTCTCTCGCACCACCATCTCGCTGCGCATCGCGGTGCTCTGCCTCATCCCGATGATCGCCCTCGTCTTCGTCGGGGCGCGGTTGTTGGTGAGCGAGTGGGGTGTCGCCCGCGAGGCCGCCGGTGTGGTGGAGATCGTCCGGCTGGCGCCGCGGATCTCGCAACTGGTGCACGAACTGCAGAAGGAACGCGGCACCTCCTCGGGCTTCATCGGCGCCAAGGGCGGAAAGTTCGCCGAGGACCTCGCCGCGCGCCGGCGCGAGACCGACGCGGCGCTGGCCGTCTGGCGCGGCACCTTGAAGCGGCCGACCGGCACGCTCGATTTCCCCGGCTTCGTCCGCCCCTTCGAAGCCTCGACGGCGGGCCTCGCCGATCTGTCGATCGTCAGGGGCGGCGTCGACTCGCTGTCGCGCCCCCTGGCGGAAGTGACGGGGTGGTACTCGAAGACCATCGCCGATCTCCTCGCCATGGTGGAGACAGTCGTCGGCATCACCGATGATGGACACGTGGTGCGAGCCCTGACCGCCTATTCGGCTCTGCTCGATCTCAAGGAGCGCGCCGGCCAGGAGCGGGCGATGGGCGCCAACGGCTTCGCCGCCGGCGCCTTCGCGGCCACCGTGCGACGGCCCTTCGTGCAGCTGGGCGCCATGCAGCAGGCCCAGGAGATGATCTTCCGCCGCTACGCCGACCGCAGGCATGTCGCCGCCTTCGAGGCCGCGCTCGCCGGACCGGTGGGCGGTGAGGTCGAGCGCATGCGCCGCATCGTCGCGGAGACGCCGGTCGACGCCCGCATCTCCGGCGCCGATGGCGCGCAGTGGTTCGCCGCCGCGACGGCCCGCATCGACGCCATGAAGACGGTCGAAGACGCTCTGGCCGCCGCCATCGTCGCCAACACCGAATCGATCGCCCGCCGCGCCTGGACCGGCTTCGCCGGGATCGCCGTCCTGCTCGCCATCCTGGCGATCGTCACCGGTGTCGTCACCGTGGTGGTGGCGCGTTCGGTGGCGGTTCCGGTGGTCCGCCTCGCCGGCACCATGCGCCGCATCGCCGGCAACGACACCGCGGTGACGATCGGCGACGCCGACCGCGGCGACGAGATCGGCGAGATGGCGCGGGCGGTCGAGGTGCTGCGCGAGAGCGTCGTCGCCCGCCTCGAGCTGGAGCGGACGATGCGGTCCGAGCGCGAGCGCGAGCGGATGCGCCGCATGCACGTCGAAGCCGCCGTCGGCCGCTTCCGCCGTACCGTTTCCGACACGCTCGGCGCCGTCGACGGCGAGACCGCGGCGATGCGAGCCAGCGCCGCGACCCTGACGACCGTCGCCGGCTCCGCCGCCGCCGAGGCGGTCTCCGCCGATCGGGCCTCGCGCGGCGCTTCGGGCGACGTGCGCACCGTCGCCGCCGCGACCGAGGAACTCGCCTCCTCGATCCGCGAGATCGCCGGTCAGGCCCATCGCGCCAGCGTCATAGTCTCCGAGGCGACGGAGAGGGCCGTCGCCACCGATCGCGACGTCTCCTCTCTCGCCGAGGCGGCCGAGAAGATCGGCACGGTCATCGACCTGATCCGGGCCATCGCCGGCCAGACCAATCTTCTGGCGCTCAACGCCACCATCGAAGCCGCTCGCGCCGGTGAGAGCGGCCGGGGCTTCGCCGTGGTCGCCGCCGAGGTCAAGTCGCTCGCCCGCCAGACCGAGGAGGCGACGACCGCCATCGCCGCCCAGATCGCCGCCATCCAAGGCTCGACCCAGCATGCCGTCGAAGCGATCCGCCACATCACCCGCACCGTCGGCGAGATCTCCAGCGTCACCACCACCATCGCTTCGGCGGTGGAAGAGCAGGAGGCGGCGACGCGGGAGATCGCCCAGTCGGTGCAGTCGGCCTCCGACGGCACCGCGCAGGTGGCGCTCAACGTCCACGGCGTCACCGACGCCATCGGCGCCACGTCACGCGAGGCGGACCGGGTTCGCTCCGCTTCCGAGCTTCTCTCCGCCGCCGCCGAGACGCTCACCCACGCCGTCGAAGGCTTCCTCGGAGAGGTCGAGCGCGACGTCGAGGAACGCCGCGCCGAAACCCGCATCCGCACGCGGGAGCCGGTGATCGTCCACGCCGGAGGTCGTCGCAGGGAAGTCGAGATGCACGACGCCAGCGAGGCGGGCTGCCGCGTCGAGGTGGTCGACGGCGTCGCCGTCGGCGATCGGGTGACGATCGAACTGCGCGACGGAACCATGACCGAGGCGCGGGCGGTGCGCATCGCCGACGGTTTCCTCGGGCTGCGCTTCCTGCTGCCGCTCGCCGACCTCGAGGCGCACGTCCACGCCGCCTGACGGAGCGAGAGCCTCTCGGCCGACCGTCGGGAAACGCTCGGACACCTTTGACGGCGGCGGCCCCCTCCGTGCTAGTGTCGCGCGTCGCTCGATCGGGGGAGCCGGAAAGATGCGCGCGGAAATGACCAATGGAAGCAACGCCGGGACCAGCGGGCGACGGCATCGTCGCCGGATCGGCCTCGCCGCGGCGCGCTTCGCCCTGGTGGCCGGCGGCCTGCTGGTGGCGACCTCCGCCCGGGCGGCCGAGGCCCACGGCATCGACGGGGCCGCACTCACCGGCTGGTGGGCCCTTCCTTTCGTCGGCATCCTCTTGTCGATCGCGATCTTTCCGCTCGCCGCGCCGCATTTCTGGCACCACCACTACGGCAAGGTGGCGGCCGCTTGGGGGCTCTCCTTCGTCGTGCCTTTCTCCCTGCTGCACGGGGCGGGGCCGACCGGCGGCGAGGTGCTGCACACCGCGCTCGCCGAATACATCCCCTTCGTCATCCTCTTGTGGACGCTCTTCACCATTTCCGGCGGCATCCTGGTGACCGGCAACTTGCACGGCTCGCCGAAGCTCAACGTCTCGATCCTGGCGATCGGCACGGTGCTCGCCTCGATGATCGGCACCACCGGCGCCTCGATGGTGCTGATCCGGCCGCTGCTGCGGGCCAACGACGAGCGCATCCACAACGTTCACGTCGTGATCTTCTTCATCTTCCTCGTCTCGAACATCGGCGGCTCGATGACGCCGCTCGGCGATCCGCCGCTGTTCCTCGGCTATCTCAAGGGCGTCGGTTTCTTCTGGACCACGATCCACATGGTGGAGGAGACGATCTTCGCCGCCGGGATCCTGCTCGCCCTGTTCTTCGTCGTCGATCGCCACCTCTACCACAAGGACGAGGCCTTCAAGGCCCTGCGCCGCGACCCGACGCCGGACACGCCCGGGATCGGGCTCGAGGGCAAGGTCAACATCCTCCTCCTCCTCGTCGTGGTCGGCGGCGTGCTGCTCTCCGGCTCGTGGAAGCCGGGCATCGCCTTCCATGTAGGTGGTGTCGAGATCGAACTGCAGAATCTGGCGCGCGACGTCATCCTGCTCGTCGCCGGCTTCGTCAGCCTCGCCGTCACGCCGAAGCGCATCCGCGAGGCCAACGAATTCGGCTGGGGGCCGATCCTCGAGGTGGCCAAGCTCTTCGCCGGCATCTTCGTCACCATCATTCCGGTGATCGCCATGTTGAAGGCGGCGGAGAACGGCGCTTTCGCGCCCCTCGTCGCCCTGGTCAACCACGCCGACGGGACGCCCAACAACGCCATGTATTTCTGGCTGACCGGCATCCTGTCGTCGTTCCTCGACAACGCGCCGACCTACCTCGTCTTCTTCAACCTCGCCGGCGGCGATCCGCAGCATCTGATGAACGACATCCCGTGGACGCTGCTCGCCATCTCCTGCGGCGCGGTGTTCATGGGGGCGAACAGCTACATCGGCAACGCGCCCAACTTCATGGTCAAGGCGATCGCGGAAGAAGGTGGCGTCAAGATGCCGAGCTTCTTCGGCTATATGGCATGGTCGATCGGCATCCTGATCCCGCTCTTCGGCCTCGTGACGGTCGTGTTCTTCCACTGGTGAGGCCATGGCCGAGACCGAGCCGGACCTCGCGGCTCCACCGCCGACCCGTCCCGAGGAGACCCTCCTCGTCACCCGCGGGGTGAAGCGCCATCTCGTCCGGCTCGGCTTCGCGGTGGTCGAGGAACTGCCGCTCGCCTCGGGGCGGCGCGCCGACGTGGTCGGCCTGTCGCCGGCGGGCGACATCTGGATCGTCGAGGTGAAGTCGTCGGTGGAGGATTTCCGGGTCGATCAGAAATGGCCGTTCTACCGGCTCCATTCCGACCGGCTGTTCTTCGCCACCTCGCTCCGCGTGCCGCTCGAGATCTTCCCGCAGGACTGCGGCCTGATTCTCGCCGACGCCCACGGCGGCGAGATCCTGCGCGAGGCGCCGGAGCATCGTCTCGCCGCGGCGACACGCAGGGCGATGATCCTGCGTTTCGCCCGCGCCGCCGCGCTCCGCCTGCATCTCGTCACCGACCCGCGCCCGCTCGGCAACGTCGAGCTGGGCTGATCGCGGCGAAGCGGGGGCCCGGTTCACCGCTTTCCGCATTCGGCTTTGCCCGGCGCCGCTTCGCCTGCTAAAAGCGGGCCGACCCGAACGAGGAAGGGCCTCCCATGCGCAGCGCCTCCGTCACGCGCAAGACGAAGGAAACCGACATCGCCGTCACCGTCGCCCTCGACGGGACCGGGACCTATCGAGTCTCGACCGGCATCGGTTTCTTCGACCACATGCTGGAGCAGCTCTCGCGCCATTCGCTGATCGACGTCACCGTCGAGGCGAGGGGCGACCTCCACATCGACCAGCACCACACGGTGGAGGACGTCGGCATCGCCCTCGGCCTGGCGCTGAAGCAGGCGATGGGCGAACGCCGCGGCATCACCCGCTACGCCGACGTCCATCTGCCGATGGACGAGACGATGACGCGCGCCGCGGTCGACGTCTCGGGGCGGCCGTTCCTGGTCTTCCAGATCCCCTTCACCCGCGACAAGATCGGCGAGTTCGACACGGAGCTCTTCGAGGAGTTCTTCCGCGCCTTCGCCTTCAACGCCGGCCTGACGCTGCACGTGACGACGCTCTACGGCGTCAACAACCATCACATGATCGAATCGGCCTTCAAGGCCGTGGCCCGCTGCCTCAGAGCGGCGCTCGCCGTCGATCCGCGTCAGGCGGGGTCGATCCCCTCCACCAAGGGCTCGCTCGGAGACTGAACATGGCGACCTGGACGGTGCACGCACCCGAGGGCGACCTCGGAGACGCGATCGCGGCCGACCGGCTGGTCTTCACCCGTGAGGGCTTCGCTTGGGTGGCGCTGTTCCTGCCCTTCCTGTGGGCGCCGTTCCACCGGTTGTGGCTGGTCTTCCTCGGCTGGCTCGGCGTCGCCGTCGGCATCGAGGCGATCGACCATCTGGCGTCCGACGTCGGCACCGTGCTGTCGATCGCCTTCGCCCTGTGGTTCGCGATCCATGCCAACGACCTTCGGCGCTGGACGCTGGAGCGGCGCGGCTGGCGGCTGGTCGGCCTGACGAACGGGTCCGACCTCGACGAGGCCGAGGCTCGCTTCTTCGCCAAACTCGCCGGAGCCAAGGGCGCCATCGCGGTTCTGCCGCCGGCCCCGCCGCCGGCGCCGCGCTTCGAAACCCCACTGACGCCGCCTCGCGACCTGCCGCCGATCGTCGGCTACGCGGGCGTTCCCGGAGACAGATCATGACCGTCGCGCTCATCGACTACGGCGCCGGCAACCTGCGCTCGGCCGAGAAGGGCCTGGAGCGGGTGGCGCACGAGATCGGTCGCGACCAGCCGGTGGTGCTCACCCGCGATCCCGACGTGGTGATCCGGGCCGACCGCGTCGTGCTGCCCGGTGACGGTGCCTTCCCCTTCTGCCGCAAGGGCGTCGCCGCGATCGACGGCATGGACGAGGCGCTGAGCGAGTTCGTCACGAAGCGCGGGCGACCCTTCCTCGGCATCTGCGTCGGTATGCAACTCCTCGCCACCCGCGGTGTCGAACACGAGGAGACCGCCGGCTTCGGCTGGATCGAGGGTGTGGTGCGGCCGATCGAGCCCGGCCCGGAGCACCTCAAGGTGCCGCACATGGGCTGGAACACCATGACGTTGGTGAACCCGCACCCGGTGTTGGCGGGCCTGCAGCTCGGACCGAACGGGCTCCACGCCTATTTCCTCCACTCCTTCGCCTTCGACGTGAAGCACCACGCCGATCTCGTCGCCACCGCCGACTATGGCAGGCCGGTGACCGCGATCGTGGCGCGCGACAACGTCGTCGGTACCCAGTTCCACCCGGAGAAGAGCCAGAAACTCGGTCTCGCTCTCCTCGCCAACTTCCTGAAGTGGGCGCCCTGAGCGCGGCGACCCTTCGTCACCAGATCGGACGACACGATGATCCTCTTTCCCGCCATCGACCTGAAGGACGGTAGTTGCGTCCGCCTGAAGCTCGGCGACATGGGAACCGCGACCGTCTACAACGACGACCCCGGTGCCCAGGCCTGCGCCTTCGCCGATCTCGGCTTCCCCTGGCTGCACGTCGTCGATCTCAACGGTGCCTTCGCCGGCCGCTCGGTCAACGGCGCGGCGGTCGAGAAGATCCTCGCCGCCGTCGGATCCCGCATGAAGGTGCAACTCGGCGGCGGCATCCGCGATCTCGCCGGCATCGAGAGCTGGCTCGGACGCGGCATCACCCGCGTCATCCTCGGCACCGTGGCGGTGCGCGATCCGGCGCTGGTGAGGGAGGCCTGCCGGCTCCATCCCGGCCGCATCGTCGTCGGCATCGACGCCAAGGGCGGCAAAGTCGCGGTCGAGGGCTGGGCCGAGGGTTCGGAACTGACGGCGATCGACCTCGCGAAGAAGTTCGAGGATGCCGGCGTGGCGGCGATCGTCTACACCGACATCGACCGCGACGGCATCCTCAAGGGCCTCAACATGCCCTCGACGCTGGAACTCGCCCGCGCCGTGACGATCCCGGTGATCGCTTCCGGCGGCCTCGCCAGCCTCGCCGACGTCGAGGCGATGCTCGAACCGGAGGCGCTGATCCTCGAAGGCGCCATCACCGGCCGCGCCCTCTACGACGGCCGTCTCGATCCCCGCGAGGCGCTCACCCTCATCGCCGCCGGGACCGGAGGGAAGTGATGCTCAAGGCCCGCGTCATCCCCTGCCTCGACGTCAAGGACGGCCGCGTCGTCAAGGGCGTCAACTTCGTCGACCTGATCGACGCCGGCGATCCCGTCCAGGCGGCCGCGGCCTACGACGCCGCCGGGGCCGACGAATTGTGCTTCCTCGACATCACCGCCTCCTCCGACAACCGCGGCATCATCCTCGACGTGGTGCGCCACACGGCGGAGGTCTGCTTCATGCCGGTCACCGTCGGCGGCGGCATCCGCACGCTCGACGACATCCGCAACCTGATGAAGGCCGGCGCCGACAAGGTGTCGATCAACACCGCGGCGGTGAAGGATCGGCAGTTCGTGGCGGATGCGGTGCGTCAGGTCGGTGGCCAGTCGGTGGTCGTCGCCATCGATGCCAAGCGGGTCTCCGAGCCGGGTGAGGCGGCGCGCTTCGAGGTCTTCACCCACGGCGGCCGCAATCGCACCGGCATCGACGCCATCGACTACGCCCGCGAGGTCGTCTCGCTCGGCGCCGGCGAGATCCTGCTCACCTCGATGGACCGCGACGGCACCAAGATCGGTTTCGATCTGGAGCTGACCCGCAGGGTGTCGGACGCCGTCACCGTACCGGTGATCGCCTCGGGCGGCGTCGGCACGCTCGATCATCTGGTCGACGGGGTGGTGAGGGGCGGGGCGAGCGCGGTGCTCGCCGCCTCGATCTTCCACTTCGGCACCTACACCATCCGCCAGGCCAAGGAACACATGGCCCGCGCCGGAATCCCGATGCGTCTCGACGCCTGAGGCGTCGCCGACGGCCTCGCCCGGCCACGAGAACAGCGATTCGAGGTCATCACAATGTCCGACTTCACTCTGAGCGACCTCGAGACCATCATCGCGCGCCGTTCGGCCTCCGACGACGAGAAGTCCTACACCCGCAAACTGGTGGGCAAGGGCATGGCGCATTGCGCCAAGAAGCTCGGCGAAGAGGGGGTCGAGGCGGCGCTGGCGGCGGTGGCGGGCTCTCGCGAGGAACTCGTCGGCGAGGCGGCGGACCTCCTCTATCACCTGTTGGTGGTGCTCAGGGTCGCCGACGTGCCGGTCACGGAAGTGATGGACGAACTCGCCGGACGCACCGTCCGCACCGGGCTCGAAGAGAAGGCGTCTCGGCCGAAGGACTGACCGGTCGTGGTCGACGGACGGCCCCGTGGGAAGGGGTCCGGAAGGGGGTCCGCAAGTGGATCAGAAGTCCGATCGCCGTGGCCGTCGTGAGACGGCGGCAACGTCCGCTGAACTGTCGCCCTATCGCCGTTTCCAGCGAGAGGAATGGGCGCATCTGCGTGCCGACACGCCGCTCACCCTCGACGAAGCCGATCTCGTCCGCCTGCGCGGCCTCAACGATCCGGTCAGTCTCGAGGAAGTGGTGAAGATCTATCTACCGCTCTCCCGCCTGCTCTCTCTCTACGTCGAGGCGACGCAGGGGCTCTTCCGCGTGACCAACAACTTCCTCGGCGGAGAGGGCGCCAAGGTGCCCTTCGTCATCGGCATCGCCGGGTCGGTGGCGGTCGGCAAGTCGACCACGGCGCGTATCCTGCGCGCCCTCCTGTCGCGTTGGTCGTCGAGCCCCAAGGTCGATCTCGTCACCACCGACGGCTTTCTCCACCCCAACGCCGTGCTCGCCCGCGAAGGGCTGATGCGCCGCAAGGGTTTCCCGGAGAGCTACGACCTGCCGGCGCTGCTCGAGTTCCTCGCCGCCATCAAGGCCGGCAGGGGCACGGTCACCGCGCCGGTCTATTCCCACCTCGTCTACGACGTGGTGCCGAGCGAGACCATCACCATCGACCGCCCCGACATCCTCATCCTCGAGGGGCTCAACGTCCTGCAGACCTCGAAACTGCCGAAGAACGGCCAGGGGCTGCCCTTCGTCTCCGATTTCTTCGACTTCTCGATCTATCTCGACGCCGACGACCTGCTGCTGCGGCAATGGTACGTCGAGCGCTTCATGCGCCTGCGCGAGACCGCCTTCCGCAATCCGCAGAGCTATT
Organism: Siculibacillus sp.; assembly: GCA_030247555.1. Classification (GTDB taxonomy): domain Bacteria; phylum Pseudomonadota; class Alphaproteobacteria; order Rhizobiales; family Ancalomicrobiaceae; genus CALBKH01. The sequence goes on from JAOTSD010000022.1 coordinate 39,529, forward strand.
TCCATCGCTACGCCCAGCTGACCGACGACGAAGCGGTCCACACCGCCGACGACCTGTGGACCAACATCAACCTCGTGAACCTGCACGACAGCATCCGCCCGACACGCCCGCGCGCCGATCTCGTCCTGATCAAGGGCGCCGACCACCGCATCCAATCGGTGGATCTGAGAAAGCTGTGAGCGGGTCGCCCCGGCCTGCTCCCTCCCTCCTCGCGGGGGAGGGCCGGGGGTGGGGGGCGGGTCCGCGGTCGACGGCGTCGCCGGATCGTGACGCCGCGGGCCGAGATCGCGGCGACGACCTCCTCCGACCCGGCTCCATCGGGCCACCTCCCCCGCGAGGAGGGAGGAAACCCCGACCGGTGGCCGTGCTCGACCGAACGGCGCCCCCCGTTCACGCTTCCCCGAAGCTCCGATGGCGAGCCGGGCCGGCCGCTGATAGTGTGCCGGCCGCCAATCCTCGCCGAGAGACGCCCATGCTCGCCGACAAGCGCATCCTCCTCGTCATCGGCGGCGGTATCGCCGCCTACAAGTGCCTCGATCTGATCCGCCGGCTGCGCGAGCGCGGATGCCGGGTGCGGCCGGTGATGACGGCGGCGGCGAAGGAATTCGTCACCCCGCTCTCCGTCGGCGCCCTCGCCGAGGACCGCGTCCATTCCGACCTCTTCGACCTCACCGCCGAGCACGAGATCGGTCACATCCGCCTCTCCCGCGAGGCCGACCTCGTCGTCGTCGCCCCGGCGACCGCCGATCTCCTCGCCAAGATGGCCCACGGCCTCGCCAACGATCTCGCCGGCAACGTGCTGCTGGCCACCGACAAGCCGGTGCTCGTCGCCCCGGCGATGAACCCGCGCATGTGGTCTCACCCGGCCACCGTCCGCAACGCGCGCCAACTCGCCGCCGACGGCGTCCGCTTCGTCGGCCCCAATGTCGGCGCGATGGCCGAGCGCGGCGAGGTCGGCGCCGGCCGCATGGCCGAACCGATGGAGATCCTCGCCGCGATCGAGGCCTACTTCGCCGAGGCGGCGGCGCCGGGTCCTCTCGCCGGCCGCCGCGCCCTGGTCACCGCCGGCCCCACCCACGAACCGATCGATCCCGTCCGCTACATCGCCAATCGCTCTTCCGGCAAACAGGGTTTCGCCATCGCCGCCGCCCTCGCCCGCGCCGGGGCGGAGGTGACGCTCGTCGCCGGTCCCGTGGGGCTCGCCGATCCGCCGGGCGTCACGGCGGTTCGTGTGGAGACGGCGCGCGAGATGCTGGAGGCGGTGGAGGCGGCTCTGCCGGTCGACGTCGCGGTGATGGCGGCCGCGGTCGCCGACTGGCGCGTCGCTTCGCAGGCGTCCGAAAAGATCAAGAAGGGTCCGGGCGGCGTTCCGACCCTCGCCTTCGTCGAGAACCCCGACATCCTGGCGACCATCGGCCGGCATGCGACGCTGCGTCCTCGCCTCGTCGTCGGCTTCGCCGCCGAGACCGAGAGCCTGATCGCCAACGCCCGGGCCAAGCTCGCCAAGAAGGGCGCCGACCTGATCGTCGCCAACGACGTCTCGCCCGAGACCGGCATCATGGGCGGCGACCGCAACACGGTGCGCATCGTCGAGGCGGACGGCGTCACCGATTGGCCCGACCTGCCCAAGGGCGAAGTGGCGGAGAAGCTCGTCGCCCTGATCGCCGACCGGCTGAGATGAGGGACCGAGTCTCCGCCGCCGTTCATCCGTATCGCCCGGGCGCCGTGATCGCATCGGCCCCGGGAACGGTGCGCCGGCTCCGGTCCGCGCCGCGAGGGCGGTCATGACGCGGGATCCTCGCCACATCCTCTTCGTGTCCCTCGACGACCCCCGTGACCCGAGATCCTGGAGCGGCATACCCCACAGCGTGCTGCGGGCGCTCGAACGGCGGGTCGAACGCGTCGACGTCCTGACCGGCGTGCCGATCGTCGGCCGCCCCGTCGATCGCCTGATCAATCGACTCCAAGGTGATCGGCGATATCCCCTGTGGTTGACGAAGCCGGTGCTGCGGGATTTCGGGCGGGCGCTCGAACGGGCGGTGGAGGACCTGCGGCCCGACGCCGTCGTCGCCGTTTCGGCCCCTCATCTCGCCCATTGCCGCCCGGAACTCTTCGACCGCGTGCCGGTGGTGATGTTCTGCGACGGCCCCTGGGAACTGTGGCAAGAGGCCTATGCGGCCTACACCGAACGCCGACTGCGGACGCGCGCCTATGGTCGCCGGGAGGCGGACGTGGCGCGCCGCATCACCGCGACGGTCTACGCCTCCGAATGGGCGACCGACTGGCTCGCCACGCGCCACGGCGTGCCGCGCGACAGGCTCCTCGCCGTCCCCTTCGGCCCCAATCTGACGCCGCCCGTTCCGCCGCCGCCACGCTCGGCTCCGCGAGGGAGGATCCGCCTGCTCTTCGTCGGTGTCGACTGGCGGCGCAAGGGCGGCCCCTTCGCCGTCGCGGTGACACGGGCCCTGCGCACTCTCGGCCGGGACGCCCACCTCGACATCGTCGGTTGCACACCGAAGCCGGCGGAGATCGACCCGGCCTTCGTCGAGGTCCACGGGGTCCTCTCCCTGCACGCGCCCGCCGAGCGCGAACGCTTGGAACGGCTCTACGGCGTGGCCGATTTCCTCCTCGTCCCGACCCGGGCCGAGTGTTTCGGCATCGTCTTCGCCGAAGCCGGGGCCTTCGCCGTCCCGGCGGTCGCCGGTGACGTCCATGCCGTCCCCTCGATCATCGAGGACGGAATCAACGGACTGTTGGTCGGCGAGCGCGACGATCCTGACGCGGTGGCGCGCCGCATCGCCGATCTCGTCGACGACGCGGACGGCTACGCGCGCATGTCGGCGACCGCCCGTGCCCGTTGCGAGGAGCGGTTCGGCTGGGACATCTTCGCCGGCCGTCTGCTCGAGGCGCTCGACCGGGGTCGGCCGGGGATCGGTTGATCAGGCGAGGTGGCCGGCGATCACCGTCTCCAGCCGAGCGATGTCCTGCGGCCGCGACAGCCGGTGATCGCCGTCGGGAATCAGGGTCAGGGTGACGTCGTCGCGGGTCAGATGCGTGGTCAGCCGCACCGCATGGCGCCACGGCACGGACGTGTCCTTCACTCCCTGGAGGATCGTCACCGGACAACCGAGGTCGATCTCGCCGCCGAGCACCAGATTGCGCCGCCCGTCCTCGATCAGCGCCCGGGTGACGACGTACGGTTCCTCGGAATATTCCGAAGGTTCCTCGTGGCGCCCCGTCGCGAGGATCCCGCGGCGGATCTCCTCGGAGAAGCCCGCCCACATCAGGTCCTCGGTGAAGTCCGGGGCCGGCGCGATCAGAACCATCGCCTTCGCCCGCGACGCGGCGCGGCCGACCCGCTCTCGATGGGCGCGGGTGAGAAGGAGGGCGATCCAGCCGCCCATCGACGAGCCGATCACCACCTGCGGCCCGCGCGTCGTCTCGAAGACGGCGAGCGCCTCCTCGAGCCAACGCGAGATCGTGCCCTCCTCGAAGCTCCCCCCGGAGAGTCCGTGGCCGGAATAGTCGAAGCGGGTGACGGCGAGGCCGCGCTCGCGGCCGAAGTCGTCGAGAGCGAGCGCCTTCGTCCCCGCCATGTCCGAGCGGAAGCCGCCGAGCCAGAAGAGGCCCGGTTCCGCGCCCGCCCGCCGGATCACCGCGATCTCGCGCGCCGCCGCGCCTTCGCCGACCGTGATGCGCTCCTCGCTCGTACCCATGCGCCCCGCCTCCGTTGATCCGCCCGATTCCTAGAGCATCTCGCCTCTGAACCGAAACGCTCCGGGCGACGATCCCCCGGAAAGTCGCCGCTCCGGTGTGGCGCCGGCGGCGCTGTCGGCCATCGACGGATTCTTCACCGCCTTCGCCGCGGGCGCACCCCCGCGACCCTCCCGGCGCGTCGTCGCCGTTGACTTCCACCGAGATTCGGCGAATTGTCTGGCCACCGGTTCGGCGCGGGTTCTCCCGTCGGCCGAAAGCCTCGGCGTTCCGCGTGCGGGGCTTTTCGTGCACGGTCTCGTCTTCCCCGGCCTTCGGTGCCGGATGGGCGGGGCGCCGACCCCATCAGAGGAGATCACGACCATTCGCCGTCCGTTTCGCGCACCGCCGCCGCCCAAGGAAGGGCCGCGTATCAACCGGGAGATCCGGGGCGTTCCCCAGATCCAGCTGATCGACGAGGAAGGCACCAACGTCGGCGTCGTGTCGTTCTACGATGCGCTCGACCGCGCCGAGGAAGTCGGACTCGATCTCGTCGAGATCGCGCCGAACTCCGCGCCGCCCGTCTGCAAGCTGCTCGACTACGGCCGCTTCAAGTACCAGTCGCAGAAGAAGGCGGCCGAGGCGCGCAAGAACCAGAAGGTCGTCGAGATCAAGGAGGTCAAGCTCCGCCCCGGCATCGACGATCACGACTACGACGTCAAGATGAAGCAGTCGCGGCGGTTCTTCGAGGAAGGCGACAAGGTCAAGATCACCCTGCGCTTCCGCGGACGTGAGATGGCCCACCAGGACCTCGGCGTCCAACTGCTCGACCGGGTTCGCCAGGACGTCGGCGACATCGCCAAGGTCGAGTCCGAGCCGCGTCTCGAAGGCAAGCAGATGATCATGATCCTGGCGCCGCGCTGATCGCGACGCCGGCTCTTCGACCCCCCCGCGCCCGGACCCGCCGGCGCGGGGTCTTCGTTTCGGGCCGCGGCCGCCGCCGCCCGCGCACCGACCTGCCGGGAGAGGTGGACGTCGCCGTGCCATCGACCACACACGCCCTGCGCTGGCGCTTCGGGGAGGGCGACGACGCCGGCCTCGAGCACGTCGAGGTGAAGATCGCCGACACCGGCATCGCCGCGGAGGCGGTGGTGATCGCCGGCGCCGTCGCGACCGCTCACGCCGCTCGCTGGCGCATCGTCGTCGATCCCGACTGGACCTGCACCCGCTCGCTCCATCTCACCCGTCTCGGAGGTCCGACGGTGGCGCTGCGCCACGACGGCTACGGCGGCTGGTCGGACGGCGAGGGCAAGCCGCGCAAGGAGTTCGCGGGCCTGAGCGACTGCGTCGTCGCCGGCTCGCCCTTCGGCGTCACCCAGGTCCTAAAGCGCCTCGGCGCCAAGACGGCGAAGACGCAGACGCTCGACGTCGTCTCCGTCACCCTGCCCGACCTCACGGTCGCCCGCGTCGCACTGAAGCTCGAACCGCTCGAGGCCGGTCGGCGCTGGCGCGTCACTCTCGGCGATGTCGCGACCGAGGTGACGGTCGACGCCGACGGCTTCGTCGAGGCTCGCGACGACGCGGTGACGCGCACCCATGCGGCCGGCGCCGGCTGATCGGCCGGGCCGCGAACCGCCCCCCGTCCGGCGCCACCCGCGGTGCCGCCCGCCGGTCCTTCGTCGCGCTCACCCGGCCCGTTGCATTTCCCGCGCCACCCGCCTATAACCCGCCGGTCTTGCGAGCCGCCCGGCTGATCAAAGGGCATGCCGTGGCGGTTCTCGAAGGCTCGAACCCAACGTCAATTCGTGGACCAGGGGGTTCACGCGCGATCGAACGATCGCGCGACCGGTGAAGCTTCCGGGCTCGCCGTTCCGGGTCCCGCAACTCGAAAGAGAGCCAAATGCCCAAGATGAAGACCAAGAGCGGCGCCAAGAAGCGCTTCAAGCTCACGGCCACCGGCAAGGTCAAGGTCGCGCAGGCCGGCAAGCGCCACGGCATGATCAAGCGGACCACCAAGTTCGTCCGCAATGCCCGCGGCACCACCGTTCTCGCCGAGGCGGATGCCAACATCGTCAAGAAGTATTTCTTGCCGAACGCCTGAACCCGCCCCTTGAACCTGTCGATCTGAAGGAAATTCAACCATGGCTCGTGTCAAGCGCGGCGTGACCGCTCACGCGAAGCACAAGAAGGTGCTGAAGGCGGCGAAGGGCTACTACGGCCGCCGCAAGAACACCATTCGCACCGCGAAGGCCGCGGTCGAGAAGGGCATGATCTATGCCTATCGCGATCGCAAGAACAAGAAGCGCAACTTCCGCGCCCTGTGGATCCAGCGCATCAACGCCGGCGTCCGCCAGGTCGACGCGGCGATGACCTACTCGCGCTTCATCGACGGCCTCGCCAAGGCCGGCATCGAGGTCGACCGCAAGGTCCTCTCCGATCTCGCGATCACCGCGCCGGAGGCCTTCGCCGAGCTCGTCGTCAAGGCCCGCGCCGCCGTCGAGGCCGCCAAGGCCGCCTGATCGGCGTGCGATTCCCGCGAATTCGAAGGCGGCGAGGGCGACCTCGCCGCCTTCTCGCGTTTCGGCGGACGCATCCGGCCGGAGAGGGAGCGGGCGGGACGGGCGGATCGCGCCGCGTGTCTCACCCCTTCTCGAAGCGGGCGATGGCGGCGAGGAAGACGTCGCCGAAGCGGGCGAGCTTGGCCGCGCCCACCCCGTGGACCTCGGCCATCTCGGCCCGCGTCCTCGGCCGCGCCCGCGCCATCTCGATCAGGGTGCGGTCGGCGAAGACGACATAGGCCGGCGCGTTCGCCTCGCGCGCCAGCGCCGCGCGTTCGGCCTTGAGCGCGGCGAGGAGGACGGCCTCCTCGGCGTCGAGGCCGGCGGCGGTGATCTTCTCGGCCCGCGCCGCCTTCTTGGGTCTCTTCTCCTTGGCGCCCTCGACCACGTCGCGGCGGAAGGTGACCTCGCGCCGACCCTTCAACACCTCGACGCCGGCTTCGGTGACGAACCAGCGGCCATGGGTCGCCGGGTCGACGTCGGCGAGGCCGAGGGCGAGGAGCTGGCGGAAGATCGCCCGCCACTGCGCCTTGGTGAACTCCCGCCCGCAGCCGAAGGTCTTCAGGCTCGTGTGGCCGAAGCGGACCATGTTCTCCGTCGTCTCTCCGACGAGCAGCGCCACCAGGTGGACTTCGCCGAATCGCTCGCCGGTCCTGACCATCGCCGACAGCGCCTTCTGTGCGGCGATGACGCCGTCGAAAGTGGCGACGCCGTCGAGGCAGATGTCGCAGTTGCCGCAAGGCTCGCTCTCCTCGCCGAAATGGGCGAGCAACACCTGCCGCCGGCAGCGCGGCGCCTCGGCCAGCGCCACCAGCACATTGAGCCGTTGCCGCTCGATCCGCTTCTGCTCGTCGGAGGCCTCGCTCTCGTCGATCTGGCGGCGGCGCAGCAGGATGTCGTCGGTGCCGTAGAGGGTGAGCGTGTCGGCGGGAAGGCCGTCGCGCCCGGCGCGGCCGATCTCCTGATAATAGGCCTCGATCGACTTCGGCAGCCCGGCGTGGGCGACGAAACGCACGTCCGGCTTGTCGATGCCCATGCCGAAGGCGATGGTGGCGGTCATCACCACCCCGTCCTCCTGCAGGAAGGCGTCCTGCCGTTTCGCCCGCGTCTCCTGGTCGAGGCCGGCGTGATAGGCGAGGGCGCGGAAGCCGCGGGCGGTGAAATGCTCGGCCAGTTCCTCGGTCTGCTTGCGCGAGGCGCAGTAGACGATGCCGCTCTCGTCGGCATGCGCCGCGAGGAAGCGGTCGAGCTGGCGTCGCACGTCGGCCTTCGGCGCCATGGCGAGCCGGAGGTTCGGTCGGTCGAAGCCGTGGACGAAGATCTCCGGCGCGTCGCGGAAGAGCCCGGCGACGATCTCATCGCGCGTCGCCCGGTCGGCCGTCGCGGTCAGCGCGATGATCCGCGGACCGCCGAGCCGCTCGGCGAAGGCACCGATCTCGCGATATTCGGGGCGGAAGTCGTGGCCCCATTGCGAGATGCAGTGCGCCTCGTCGACGGCGAGCGTCGCCACTTTCGCCCGCGACAGCATCTCCTGCGTGTCGGCCCGCGCCAGCCGTTCCGGCGCGACGTAGAGCAGCCGCAGGGTCCCGGCCCGCAGCATCTCCATCGTCTCACGGAACTCGTCCGGCCCGCTCGCCGAATTGAGCGCCGCCGCGGCGACGCCGTTCGCCCTCAGTTGCGCCACCTGATTGCGCATCAGCGCGATCAGCGGCGAGACCACCACCGTGAGGGTCTCGCCGACGATCGCCGGCAGCTGGTAGCACATCGACTTGCCGGCGCCGGTCGGCATCACCGCGAGCACGTCGCGCCCCGCGAGCACCGCCGCGACGATGTCGTCCTGCCCGGGCCGGAAATCGGGATAGCCGAAGACCTCGCGCAAGACGGCACGGGCGCGGGCGAGGTCGAGCGTCCGGGTGACGGCGTCGGCGGCGGGCGGGGTCAAAGCGGATCTCCTCGGCGTGTGCGAGGGGTAACGGGCGGGGCGGGGGGCGTCAATCGCCGCGCCGAAGCGATCGATCAGCACCGCCGACCGCTCCCATCAATGAACATCGTTTGAAACCGCGACCGCTCTCCCCCACTCTGGCGAGGAGGGGAAATCACCGGCCATGTCCAGACGCGAGCGCACGTTCATCCTCCTGCGGGGCGCGGCGACGTTGCTCGTCGCCATGGGGCTCGGGCGTTTCGCCTTCACCGCGCTCCTGCCGGCGATGCAGGCGGACGTCGGCTTCAGCGACGCCGACGCCGGCCTGATGGCCTCGCTCAACCTCGCCGCCTATCTCGCCGGCGTCTTCATCGCCGGCCGCGCCTCGCCGAGGGGGCGGGTCCAGCTCTTCCACGCCGGCCTCGTCGTTGCCGTCCTGTGCATCGCCGGCATGGCGTTGCCGCTCGGCCTGTGGTTCTGGGACCTCCTGCGGGCGGCGGCCGGCCTCGCCTCCGGCTTCCTCTTCGTGCTCGCCACCGCCTTCGTCTTCGAGCGCGGCGCCGCCACCGGGCCGACCGGCGCGGCCCTGCATTTCGCCGGCGTCGGCACCGGCATCGCGACGACCGGACTGGCCGCCCAGTTCATCGCCGACTGGCGGCTCGGCTGGATCCTCCTCGGCCTCCTCGCGGTCGTCCTCGCCTGGCCGGCCCGGAAGCTGCCGGGCGAGAGCGTCCGCGCCGCCGGCACCGCGAACGCCGCCCCGCGCCTGCATTGGAGCCCGGTCTTCGTCCTGCTGTTGGTCGCCTACGCGCTGGAGGGGCTCGGCTACATCGTCACCGGTACCTTCCTCGTCGCCATCCTGCGCCGCCTGCCGGAGACCGCGCCGCTCGCCCCACTCGCCTGGGTGCTCGCCGGCCTCGCCGCCATCCCCTCGCCGCTGGTGTGGACGCGCATCGCCCACCGCTTCGGCTCGTGGGCCTCGCTCACCGCGGCCTACGTCGTCCAGGCGATCGGCATCTTCGCCGCGCTCGCCGGCTCGCCGGTCGCCGCCCTCCTCTCCGCCGCCTCCTACGGCTTCACCTTCATCGGCATCACCGGCGTGTCGATCGCGCTGGCCACCCGCCTGCAACCGGGTGCCGCCGCGCGCGCCACCGCGCTCGTCACCATCGGCTACGGCATCGGTCAGGTGATCGGCCCCTGGGCCGCCGGTCTGGTGGCGACGGGTTCGTCGGGCTTCGCCCTGCCGCTGATCGGGGCGGGCACCGTGGTGGCGATCTCGGCGCTGCTCTCGGCCGTCGGCCACGTCTTGGCGACGCGCGCCGCGGCGCCGTGACGGCTCGCTTCACCCCGCCTTCGTCACCCGTCGCAACGTCAGGTTGATCCGGCCGCCGCCGGCGAGCAACGTCGAGGTGCCGGACAGGATCCGGTCGACGCCGTGGAAGGCGAGCCGCGCCGGCCCGGCGAGCACCAGCACGTCGCCCGAGGCGAGGACGAAGGAGCGCGTCCGGTCGGTGCGTTCGACCCCGCCGAGGCGGAAGCGGCACGAATCGCCGAGCGAGATCGAGACCAACGGCGCGGCGAAATCCGCCTCGTCGCGGTCTTGGTGCAGGCCCATCTTGGCCTCCGCATCATAGAAGTTGACGAGGCAGGCTTCCGGCGGATGTGGGTATCCGCTCACCTCGTCCCACAGGTCGAGGAGGCGAGGGGGGATCGCCGGCCACGGCCAGCCGGTCTCCGGATGGGTCGGCTGATAGCGATAGCCGGCACGGTCGGAGACCCAGCCGAGCGGGCCGCAATTGGTCATCCGAACCGAGAAGGGCCTGCCGCTGCGCGGCATCGCCGGAGTGTAGAACGGCGCGCGCCGCGCCACCTCGCGCAATTCGGCCACCAGCGCCGACTGCTCGGCGCGTTCGAGACGGTCGCGAAAGAGCCGCACGCCCTCGGAGATCTCGAGCGGCGACCGCATCTCCTGATCGGCAGACATTCTCCTGAAATCTCGATATTGCCCAGCAGGCGAAAGAGGCAGTGGAGTGAACCGGAATGGCGGTCCCGGGCACCATCGTCTGGAACGAACTCGCGACCTCGGACCTCGAAGGGACCAAGGCGTTCTATGCGGCCGCCTTCGGCTGGACCTACGAGGAGATCGCCACTCCCGCCGGACCCTACACCCTCGCCCGGGTGCCCGGCCAGACCCGACCGGTGGCGGGCCTGCTCCAATGGCCGAAGGGCGAGGACGGCAGCGACATGTGGTTCACCTACGTCGACGTGGCCGACATCGAGGCGACGGTGGCGACCGTCGCGGCGGCCGGCGGACGTGCCAACCCGATCTTCGAGGTCCCCGGCGTCGGACGCATGGCCACCATCGTCGATCCGAACGGAACCACCCTCGCCCTGAAGCAGCGTGACTCCGTCGCCTGACGCGCGTGAGCCGGTCGGGCCCGCCCGGCGACCGCCCATCGCCGCGGCCACCGCGCAGCGGCCTTGCGGGCCGGAAAGCCCCCACTTATATACCCCGGCGAAGCGCTCGGTGGCCGCGTCCGCGACCCGACCCGATCGCACCGGAAGACGTCCCAACCGCGGCCCCCGAGGGGAGCCGCAAGGGAGCCGTGAGCGGAACGCTCGACAGAGGTCCGGACGGCTCGCCACTCGAGGAGAAGCAACATGGGTAAGGTGATCGGTATCGACCTCGGCACGACCAATTCGTGCGTCGCCGTCATGGACGGCAAGACCGCCAAGGTCATCGAGAACGCCGAGGGCGCGCGCACCACGCCGTCGATCGTCGCCATGACCGACGACGGCGAGCGTCTGGTCGGCGTCGCCGCCAAGCGCCAGGCCGTGACCAATCCGGAGCGCACCTTCTTCGCGGTGAAGCGCCTCATCGGCCGCCGCTACGAAGACCCGATGGTCGAGAAGGACAAGAAGCTAGTCCCCTACAAGATCTCCAAGGCCTCCAACGGCGACGCCTGGGTCGAGGCCGACGGCAAGCCCTATTCGCCGTCGCAGATCTCCGCCTTCACCCTCGGCAAGATGAAGGAGACGGCGGAAGCCTTCCTGGGTCAGCCGGTCACGCAGGCGGTCATCACCGTTCCCGCCTACTTCAACGACGCCCAGCGTCAGGCCACAAAGGACGCCGGCAAGATCGCCGGTCTCGAGGTGCTGCGCATCATCAACGAGCCGACCGCCGCGGCGCTCGCCTACGGCCTCGACAAGCGCGCCGCCGGCACCATCGCGGTCTACGACCTCGGCGGCGGCACCTTCGACGTGTCGATCCTCGAGATCGGCGACGGCGTCTTCGAGGTGAAGTCGACCAACGGCGACACCTTCCTCGGCGGTGAGGACTTCGACATGCGGCTGGTCGGCTATCTCGCCGACGAGTTCAAGAAGGAGACCGGCATCGATCTGAGGAACGACAAGCTCGCCCTCCAGCGCCTCAAGGAAGCCGCCGAGAAGGCCAAGATCGAGCTGTCGAGCGCCACCCAGACCGAGGTCAACCTGCCGTTCATCACAATGGACGCGACCGGGCCGAAGCACCTCAACATGAAGCTCACCCGGGCCAAGTTCGAGGCGCTGGTCGACGACCTGATCCAGCGCACCGTCGAGCCCTGCAAGGCGGCGCTCAAGGATGCCGGTCTCTCGGCCGGTCAGATCGACGAAGTGGTCCTGGTCGGCGGCATGACCCGCATGCCCAAGGTCCAGGAAGTGGTGAAGCAGTTCTTCGGTCGCGAGCCCCACAAGGGCGTCAACCCGGACGAGGTCGTCGCCATCGGCGCCGCGATCCAGGGCGGCGTGCTGCAGGGCGACGTCAAGGACGTTCTGCTGCTCGACGTCACGCCCCTCTCGCTCGGCATCGAGACCCTCGGCGGCGTCTTCACCCGCCTGATCGACCGCAACACGACGATCCCGACCAAGAAGTCCCAGGTGTTCTCCACCGCCGAGGACGGCCAGACCGCCGTGACCATCCGCGTCTTCCAAGGCGAGCGCGAGATGGCGGCCGACAACAAGCTGCTCGGCCAGTTCGATCTGGTCGGCATCCCGCCGGCACCGCGCGGTGTGCCGCAGATCGAGGTCGCCTTCGACATCGACGCCAACGGCATCGTCAACGTCCACGCCAAGGACAAGGGCACCGGCAAGGAGCAGCAGATCCGCATCCAGGCCTCGGGCGGCCTCAGCGACGCCGACATCGAGAAGATGGTCAAGGACGCCGAAGCCCACGCGGCGGAAGACAAGAAGCGCAAGGAGCTGGTCGAGACCAGGAACCACGCCGAGGGTCTGGCGCACTCGGCCGAGAAGGCGCTCAAGGACTACGGCGACAAGGTCTCCGCCGCCGACCGCTCGGTGATCGAGGCGGCGATCGCCGAGACCCGCAAGGCGATCGAGAGCGAGGACGTCGAGGCGATCAAGGCCGCGGCCAACAAGCTCGCCGAGGCCCAGATGAAGCTCGGCGAGGCGATGTACGCCGCGGGGCAGGCCGAGGGCGCCGCCGCCGAAGGCCAGCCCAAGGCCGACCGCGACGACGTCGTCGACGCCGACTTCACCGAGGTGAAGGACGACAAGAAGCACTGACCCCGTGCTTCGTGAGTGATGCCTGCGACCCGGTGTGCCCCACACCGGGTCGCACCGCATGAAGGCCCCGCCACGGAAGACGATCGGATCCCAACATGGCCAAGCGCGACTACTACGAGGTTCTCGGGGTCGGAAAGACCGCCGACGAGAAGGACCTGAAGGCCGCCTTCCGCAAGCTCGCCATGCAGTTCCATCCCGACCGCAATCCGGGCAACGCCGAGGCCGAGGCCAGGTTCAAGGAAGTGAACGAGGCCTACGACTGCCTGAAGGACGACCAGAAGCGCGCCGCCTACGACCGCTTCGGCCACGCCGCCTTCGAGAACGGCGGCGGCGGTGGCGGCGCCGGCTTCAACGGCGACTTCGCCCAGACCATGTCCGACATCTTCGAGAACTTCTTCGGCGGCGATTTCGGCCGCGGGCGGTCCTCGGGCGGGCGCGAGCGCGGCGCCGACCTGCGCTACAACATGGAGATCACCCTCGAGGAGGCCTACACCGGCAAGAAGGTCGAGATCCGGGTGCCGACGACCGTCACCTGCGAGGCCTGCACCGGGACCGGCGCCTCGCCCGGATCCTCGGCGCAGACCTGCCGCACCTGTGGCGGTCAGGGCCGGGTGCGCGCCGTCCAGGGCTTCTTCACCATCGAACGCACCTGTCCGACCTGCCAGGGTCGCGGTCAGGTCATCCCCGACCCCTGCAAGAAGTGCGGCGGCACCGGCCAGACCGCGACCGAGAAGACGCTCGAGGTCGCCGTTCCCGCCGGCATCGAGGAGGGCACCCGCATCCGCGTCGCCGGCGAGGGCGAGGCGGGGGCCCGCGGCGGTCCCTCCGGCGACCTCTACATCTTCATCTCGATCAGATCGCACGCCTTCTTCCAGCGCGACGGCGCCGACGTCTACTGCCGCGTGCCGATCTCGCTGACCACCGCCGCGCTCGGCGGCCAGTTCGACGTGCCGACGCTGTCGGGCGAGAAGACCAAGGTCAGGGTGCCGGAAGGCACGCAATCCGGCAAGCAGTTCCGCCTCAAGGGCAAGGGCATGCCGGTGATGCGCACCCATGGCACCGGCGACATGTACATCCAGGTCACGGTCGAGACCCCGCGCAATCTGACGAAGAAGCAACGCGATCTCCTCGAGGAATTCGAGCGCGAGTCCTCGGGCTCGACCCACCCCGAGGCCGAGGGCTTCTTCGCCAAGGTGCGCGATTTCTTCGACAATCTGGGAAGCTGAGAGCCCTCTTCGACTTCCGCGCGTTTCGTCGCAGTGGTGGCGGATGGGGCGATCCGACCCTCTTGGACATTTGTCCCACGGGTCATCGACATCGTATTGTCGCCCCCGTCCGACAGGATCGCACCGCGAACCGAATCGACCACCCGGAGCCTTGAATGGGACAACCGAAGAAGCGCATCGACACCGACGAACTGCGCCACAAGGTTCTGGACGAGGTCCGTTTCCTGAAGAATTGGCTGGACAAGCCGCTGGTTACCGGCGCCGTGGCGCCGTCGAGCCCGGCGCTCGCCAAGCTGATGGCCTCTTACGTCGACCCCGCCGACGACCGTCTCGTCGTCGAACTCGGCCCCGGCACCGGCGTCGTCACCCAGGCTCTGGTCGATCGCGGCGTCGCCCGTGATCGCATCGCCGCGATCGAGTACAACCACGACTTCTGCAACCTGCTGCACAACCGCTTTCCCGGCGTGCACTTCATCCACGGCGACGCCTATCACATGCGCCACGCTCTCGGCGATCTCGTCGCCGGTCGCGATGCGCCGGTCTCGGCGGTGGTCTCCGGTCTTCCGCTCTTCACCCGGCCGCTTCCCGAACGGACGCGCCTGCTCGACGAGTGCTTCGACCTGATGCCGTCCGGCGCGCCCTTCATCCAGTTCTCCTACGCTCTGGTGCCGCCGGTGCCGCACGGCGCGGGCCGCTTCGAGATCGAGCGCACCTCCTGGGTGGTGATGAACCTGCCGCCGGCGCGGGTGTGGATCTATCGACGACCCTGAAGAAGGGGCCGGCTTGCGGAGCGGCGCGTCGCGGCGTAGACCCGCCTCGATCGAACCGAGGACTCCGCCCATGCCCTTCGTCGCCGCTTCTCCCCGGGATCGCCTGATCCTCGCCCTCGACGTCGCCTCGGTCACCGAGGCCGAGCGCATCGTCGAGGAGACTCGCGGCGAGGTCGGGGTCTACAAGATCGGCTACCGCCTCGTCTTCGCCGGCGGGCTGGCGCTCGCCGAGAGGCTGGTGGCGGCCGGCGAGAAGGTCTTCCTCGACGTCAAGCTGCTCGACATCGACAACACCGTCGCCGAAGGCATCGAATCGATCCTCGCCCTCGGCGTCGACTGGGTGACGCTCCACGCCTATCCGAAGGCGATGCGCGCCGCCGTCGCCGTCCGCGATCGGGCTTCGCATCGGCGCACGAAGCTCCTCGGCGTCACCGTCCTCACCTCGATGGACGACGCCGACGTCGCCGCCGCCGGATATGCCGGCCGCGTCGAGGAACTGGTTCTCGCTCGCGCGAAGGACGCCGCCGCCGCGGGCATGGACGGCATCGTCTGCTCGCCGGCCGAGGCCGCCCGCCTGCGCGCTTCCGTCGGGCCCGATCTGGTGCTCGTGACCCCCGGTGTCCGCCCCGCCGGGGCCGATGCCGGCGACCAGAAGCGCGTCATGACCCCGGCGGAGGCCATGCGCGCCGGCTCCGACCTGCTGGTCGTCGGCCGCCCGATCCTCGCCGCAGCCGATCGCCGCGGTGCGGCCCGCGCCATCGTCGAAGAGATCGCCGGAGCCGCCGTCGAGCGCTGATCGCGGATCGGGACGTTCCGTCGAAGACATCGAATTGCGGCCATTCGTCATCCTAGACGGCCGGTCGATGTTTGCGAGAGAACACATATACGAAGGGCGGGGTATCGCATCTTCTTGCGGAGAGGCAAATTCCGCTCACGGCGGTCCGCATCAGGGGGCGGGCCCGCTCGTGTCTGGGGAGAGCGTCACGAAACTCGAACGAGTTGTGACGGGACGGGACCGTGATGCGGTCGTGTCCCGCGGTCGGTCGCGTCCGTGTCGCCTCCCTCATAAGCTGTCCAGGGAGGTATCCAAGTGAGTACCGACATCATCTCCAAGGTTCGGTCCAATCCGAAGTTCGCGGAACTCGTCCGCAAGCGCAATTCGCTGGCGTTCTCGCTGACCATCGCCATTCTGGTTCTCTATTTCGGCTTCATCCTGCTCGTCGGCTACGCCAAGGGTTTCCTGGCGACTCCGATCGGCTCGAACCTGATGACCTTCGGCGTGCCGATCGGCATCGGCGTCATCGTCGGCGCCTTCGTGCTCACCGGCATCTACGTCCGCAAGGCCAACGCCGAATTCGACACGCTGACCGCGCAGATCGTCGAGGAGACCAAGTGATGAACCGCGTCCTGACCCTCCTCACCACGGCCGCGCTCGTCGCGCTGCCGAGCCTCGCGATGGCGGCCGGCGTCGACGCCGCCGACATCAAGAAGCAGGCGACCAACATGCCTGCGATCATCATGTTCGTGATCTTCGTCGGCATCACGCTCGGCATCACCTACTGGGCGGCCAAGCGCACCAAGTCGGCCGCGGCCTTCTACACCGCCGGCGGCGGCATCACCGGCGGCCAGAACGGCCTCGCCATCGCCGGCGACTACATGTCGGCGGCCTCGTTCCTCGGCATCACCGGCCTCGTCTACGGCTCGGGCTACGACGGCCTGATCTTCTCGGTGGGCTGGCTGGTCGGCTGGCCGATCGTGACATTCCTGGTCGCCGAACAGCTGCGCAACCTCGGCAAGTTCACCTTCGCCGACGTCGCCTCGTTCCGCTTCGCCCAGACCCCGATCCGTACGCTCGCCGCCTGCGGTTCGCTGGTCACCGTGGCCTTCTATCTGATCGCTCAGATGGTCGGCGCCGGCAAGCTGATCCAGATCCTCTTCGGCCTGCCCTACCTCTGGGCCGTCATCATCGTCGGCGTGCTGATGATCGTCTACGTCACCTTCGGTGGCATGACCGCCACCACCTGGGTGCAGATCATCAAGGCCTGCCTGCTGCTCGGCGGCGCCACCTTCATGGCGCTGATGGTGATGATCAAGTTCGGCTTCTCGCCGGAAGCCCTGTTCAAGGCCGCCGTCGACATCCACCCGAAGAAGATCGCGATCATGGGCCCCGGCTCGCTGATCACCGATCCGATCTCGGCGATCTCGCTCGGCATGGCGCTGATGTTCGGCACCGCCGGCCTGCCGCACATCCTGATGCGCTTCTT